>CACMRK010000031.1 GCA_902616075.1 uncultured Alphaproteobacteria bacterium | reverse complement strand
CAAAATTATTTCATCTAGTGGTAAAGAGGTAGAATATAATCACGAATTACCTAATGATTTTAAAAAATTAACATATAGTGAAAAAAATAAATTTTATAGAAATAAATCAATTGATCTGATCTTTTCGTATCCTTGGGAATTTACGAAAGATACTCTTAAGAGAATTGTATATATAACAGCAAATATTTCTGATCAATCTATTCTAAAACTACTAAATATAAATAAATTAGAGGATAATAAATTTAGATATTTGGATATGACATCATTCAAGAAAAATTTTACCAGTCTATCTTTTCAATTTATATTTTGGTTAGTCAACTTCACACTTTTATTATTTACATGGATTTTCTTTATATTTGGGATATTTAAAATAATTTTAAAAAAGATTACTGGCATAAATATTATTATTTTATTTACGATCTTTATTTTTATATTTTTTCCGTCAATAGTTGGTATAGGTAATGCTAGATTTAGAGTTCCAATCATTCCATTAATTTTAATCTATTCAAGTTTAGGTCTTGATGTAATTATTCAAAAAGTTAAAAATATAGTTTATAAAAGAGTATAATTATACTGATTTTCTTAAAAAATACTTCAAATAAATTTTCTCAGAAATAATTTAAGCTTACTAATCAAGTAATTTATTTCTTTACTTTTTATACCCTGATGGCAGCCTAAAAGCATACCTCCTATCATTACAAAATCGGCATTTTTGAATATCTTGGGATTATTTTTATTTTTATCTGCTAATTTTTTAAAACCAGGCTGTCTAAGAATGTTTCCTGTCATTATAACTCTAGTTTGAATTTGGTTTTTTTCTAAAAATAATTGAAGATCTTTTCTTTTAAAAAACTTATTTTTTTTTATGACTATTGGAAAAGCCAACCATGATGTTGTAACTTTCTTATCTTGATGTGGCAGTAAAAAAAAATCATTATATTTTGAAAAAAAATTATATAATTTTCTAAAATTAATGTTTCTCTGATTTTCAAAATATTTAATTTTTTTAAGTTGTTCTAACGCAAATGCTGCACTAATTTCAGATGGTTCTAAATTATAACCCATTTCTGAAAAAATAAATTTTGCGTCATATTGAATATTAGATATTTTTTTCTCTAGACGTTTATTAATATTTTCAGAGTCTTTGAATATTGATGAACTTCTTCCCCATGATCTTAATGTAAGTATTTTTAGATATTCATTTTTTTTATTTAAACATAGCATTCCACCATTTCCAGCTCCATTTATAACATGTGAGCCATAGAAACTTGTTATACTATAATCTGAATAAAAACCTGAAGATTTTTTATTAAAAGTAGCTCCAAGTGTATCTGCAGAGTCTTCAATGAGTAAAATATTATATTTTTTTGCGATTTTATTTAATTCAAGCCAGTTAGGCAAGTTCCCTAACAAATTAGGAATAAGTAATGCCTTAGTTCTCTTATTGATTAATTTTTCTATTTTTGTTTCATCTACACAAAAAGTATTATTTTTTACATCAACGAATACAGGTTTATAATTATTCTTAACTATTGAAGCAACAGCAGTTCCAAAATTTAATGCGGGAGTTATGATTTCTGAATTTTTTGGTAGATTTAAAATTTCAAATAGTAGATACAGTGCTGAAGTTCCAGAATTAAACATAATGCCATATTTTTTTGAAAACATTTTACAAATTTTTTTTTCTAAAGTTTTAACATTTAAACCCATTTGTGTAGAATTTTTTAAAACTTGTAAAACTGCTTTAATCTCACTATTTCCATGTACTGATTTGCCATAAGGAATTCTCATATTATTTACTTTTTCCTGCATTAAAATTTGTAAAAGTATTATATTTTGAATGTTTGAAATTATGAAACTCATAGAAAGCCCAACCACTGATGTCATCTAAGGAATAAGTTAGAGGATTTTGAGCAATTTTTTTATATTTATTTTTTTCATTAAATTCTTTTATAGCCAGTCTTTCTCCAATATATTCAATTGTATTGCTATCATCGAAGTAGCAATCTATTCTTGGTAAAACATACTTTTCATCTATATTAAAAACATTAAATGCACTCATAGTTGATGTATATAGATTAAGATCAAAAATTAGTCCA
>CACMRK010000030.1 GCA_902616075.1 uncultured Alphaproteobacteria bacterium | reverse complement strand
TAAGAGGAACATTATTGTTTTGAGTTTCATAAAAATACAATTCATATAGTGTTTTTAAATATGAGCTATTTTTATGAGCAGCTAATTCAATCTTATTAATTTTTAAATTTTCTGAAATTTTAGATATTTTCATCTTCAGATTAAGATTATTTTTTTCGATTTCTCTTGTATTGTTAGCAATAAAAATCATTGAAAAAACAAGTATTAAGTTAAGAATTAAAAAAAATATAATTGATTTAGTATACTTCATTATTAAATTTTCTGAGCTACCCGAAGTTTTGCTGATCTAGATCTGGGATTTTCTAAAATCTCAGAAGCTGATGGCAATATTGGTTTTTTGGTGATTATTTTAAGTTGAGTTGCCAGTTTATCAGGTAACTCCGGGTAGTGGCGGGAGGAACGCCATCGTTTACCACTATTGTGGTTAAAAAAATCTTTCACAATTCTATCTTCTAGACTTTGGAAAGAAACTACTAAAATTAAACCATCTTTATTTAAAATTTTTAAAGCTTTTTCTAGGCTCGTCTTTAGCTCACCTAACTCATCATTCACATAAATTCTAATTGCCTGAAATGTTTTTGTTGCTGGATGAATCTTGTTTTTTAATTGATTTTTTTTTGGTAAACATTTTTTAATTATCTGTGCTAATTCTAAAGTGTTGTTTATAAATTTTATTTTTCTGTTTTTTACTATTTCTTTTGCAATAACTCTTGAATAACGTTCTTCTCCATATTGATAAATTATGTCAGCTAAATTTTTTTCTTCATACTTATTGATTATATCAAAAGCATTTTTCTCTGAAGAACCCATTTGCATATTGAGTGGACCAGATTTGTTGAATGAAAAACCTCTTTGCGGATTATCTATTTGATTTGAGCTTGTACCTATATCAAAAAGAATTATGTCAAATTTTTTATCTTTAAACTTTGCTTTATTTACTAATTCTTCAATTTTACTAAATTTATCATTTATTAGAATAAAATTTGAAAATTTTGATTCTATCTCTTTTGCAAATATTTTTGAAATTGGATCCCTATCTATTGCTAACAACTGATTTACATTAAATTTTTTAAGGATAGTTTTTGAATAGCCACCACCACCAAAAGTTGCATCTATTACATTTATTGATTTTGTTAATGGTAGAAAGGATATTATTTCTTTTATCATTACTGACTTATGTAAATTTTCCATATTATTTTTGTTGCGTTAACATCATTCGTAATGATTTTTTCTCTTTTAAAAGACGTCTTCTTGAATCTTCAGTATTTTTTAAACCTTTTTTTGGTTCCCATATTTGAAAGTAATGGCCTTGACCAAAAAAGGCAGCTTCAGTTTTAATGCTTGCGTATAATTTTAATTCTTCAGGAATTAAAAATCTTCCTTCTTTATCAATATTAGTTGTAATTATTTCTGAAAATATTGATGTTGAAAAATCATCATAATCTTCAGAAAAAAAATCTAAATTATTAATTCTTTTTGCGATTTCTTGTAATCTTCCAACACCACAACCCTCAATAGAAGGTGTTTTTATAGATTTATATAAAATAATTTCATTTCTATTTGCTTTTGGAAGTACATTTCTAAAGCTAGAGGGTAGTGAAACTCTTCCCTTCTTATCTATTTTATTAATGTATTTAGATACAAATAAATCCATTAATTATGGGTTATCATGGGATTATATGGGCGTCAATGGGTATATGAAATTATGATAAATGTTCTTTGTATGTTCTCAATAAATATAAAGATGGTGCATAAGCCGGGTTCTGTAATTTAATAAAAATTGATGATCATTAATCTAGAACAAACGTCACCATTTGCTTCAAGCAGTCTACCCGAACAGCTCAGCTGGAACTGATTGCTATTCCTATTTGACCTTGCTCCAAAAAGGGTTTGCAAAGCCTTTTTTGTTACCAAAAAAGCGGTAAGCTCTTACCTTACCTTTTCACCCTTACCTTTTCAGGCGGTATATTTTCTGTTGCACTTTCCCTAAGCTTTCACTTGCCAGGTGTTACCTGGTTTTTTTTCCAGTGGAGCCCGGACTTTCCTCTTGATTACTCAAGCGATCATCGCACCATCTATTTACTTAATAAATTTATTTAATTTTTGGTCAACAAAAAATTAAAGAGGTGTTTAATTAAAGTATTGTATATGGA
>CACMRK010000029.1 GCA_902616075.1 uncultured Alphaproteobacteria bacterium | reverse complement strand
TACAAATCTTGATTTGAGTAATTGTAAGGAAGGTTCTTCAATTTCTTGTAATGGAGTTTGTCTTACTGCCAAAAATATAACTCCATCAAACAACAATTCATTTAACTTTGATGTGAACATAGGAGAAGAAACCTTACAAAGAACAAATCTAGCTAATTCTATTTTAAAAAATAAAAAAATTAATTTAGAAAAATCACTTCAGATAGGTGATGAAATCAGTGGTCACTTTGTTTACGGTCATGTTGATACCACAACTATTGTTAGTGAAATTTTAGAACTTGAAAATAGTTGGGAATATCATTTTGAAAAAAAATTTAATAAAAATAATAGGTTTATTGTAGAAAAGGGATCTATTTCAATTAATGGTATTTCTTTAACTGTAGCAAAAGTAGAAAATAATAAATTTATGATTTCTGTAATAGACCATACATTTAATCATACTAATATTAAATATTTAAAAAAAAGTGATCAAGTTAATATTGAATTTGATTATCTTGCACGTTTTGTTCTTAACAATGAATAAAGATTATATTGAAGAGTATCTATCTTCTATTGAAGATATTATTGAAGATGCAAGAAATGGAAAAATGTATATCCTTGTTGATGATCCTGATAGAGAAAATGAAGGTGATTTAATAATTCCCGCTCAATATGCTAACCCGCAAGCTATTAATTTTATGGCTAAACATGGAAGAGGATTAATTTGTTTAGCTTTAACTAAGGAAAGAATAAAAGAATTGGAACTTCCGTTAATGAATCCAAGTAACATAAAAAATGATTTAACTGCATTTACTGTTTCTATTGAGGCAAAAGAAGGGGTGACTACTGGAATATCTGCAGCTGATAGAGCCCATACTATATCAGTAGCTGTAAACAATAATAAAAGCAAAAACGATCTTGTTTATCCTGGGCACGTTTTTCCGCTTATGGCTTGGGATGGAGGAGTATTAGTACGTGCTGGTCATACAGAAGCAGCAGTTGATATTTCAAAACTAGCAGATCTTAATCCTTCTGGTGTTATTTGTGAAATAATGAGCGAAGATGGTTCTATGGCGAGGTTACCAGAAATTATTAAGTTTGCAAAATTACATAATTTAAAAGTAGGAACTGTTAGTGACTTAATTAAATTTAGACTTAAAAAAACTAAAATTGTCGAACAGATTTCTGAAAGACCATTTGAAAGTGAGATGGGATCGCAATTTACTTTAAAAGTTTTTCAAAATACCATTTCTGGTGAAAAGCATTACGCTCTAGTAAAAAATCTAGGTTATGAAAAGCAACCTGTTTTTGTTAGAATGCATAGATTGAATGTCACTAAGGATATATTTGAAGAAAAAAATATTTTTGGAAGTGAAATTAAGTCTGCCTTTCAACTTATAGAGAAGAGTGGATCAGGAGCTATAGTTTTAATAAATAGTGATATGTCACCAAATATACTTAAAATGTTCCATAAAAGAAAAAGATCAAACAATAAATTAGAACTAAGAGAATATGGCGTAGGCGCTCAGATTTTATCATTACTAAAAATAAATAAAATTATATTATTAACAAACAGTAAGAAAAGAATTATTGCCCTAGATGGATTTAATATTGAGATAGTCGATCAGAAAAAAATATGAATAATAAAATTCTAATAGTTTCAGCAAATTATTATAAAGAAATATCAAAAAATCTTGAGTTGGGCGCAATCAATACCCTTAAAGAAAATGGTTATGAATATGAAATCATTAATGCACCGGGTTGTTTTGAAATTCCTTATTTAATTAAAAAAAATATTGATAATTTTAATGGATTTATTTCTCTAGGATGCATTATTAAAGGTGACACTTATCATTTTGAAGTCATTGCTAATGAAACAGCTAGAAAAATTATGGATCTATCTGTTGACTTTAAAGTACCAATTGGATTTGGTATCTTAGCGTGTTACGATTTAGAGCAAGCAAAAATTAGAAGTGACATTAATCAAAAAAATAAAGGTCAAGAAGCTGCTTTAGCCTGCATACAATTATTCAATTAAAAATGCAAAATTATACCAAGTCACAAACAAGACTTGCATTTGTTCAATATATTTTTCAGAATGAATTCTTAAATGCAGATTCTTCAGAAAGTATTGAAGACTTTCAAAGGCATTTTTATGATACTAATATTGCTATAATTGATGAAGAAAAAGAATTTAAGCTCAAGTTTAATAAAAATTTTTTAAATAAACTTTTTTCTAGTTTTAAAAACAATATTGATA
>CACMRK010000028.1 GCA_902616075.1 uncultured Alphaproteobacteria bacterium | reverse complement strand
ACGCTTTTGGAATAATTGGATCTGCGTTTATGCCAATATCAGATCTTTTTCCTAAGGCTGGAATAACATTTTGGGATGTTGCTCATGAGTCAAATGGTGGAATTATGGCTGATGGCTATACAAGATCAACAGGAAAAATCGCAATGTGTATTGCGCAAAATGGCCCTGGTATAACTGGCTTAGTTACACCTATAAAAACTGCTTTTTGGAATCATACTCCAATGCTCTTAGTTACTCCTCAAGCAGCTAACAAAACTATTGGTCAAGGAGGTTTCCAAGAAGTCGAGCAAATGAACTTATTTAAAGATATGGTGTGCTATCAAGAAGAAGTAAGAGATCCCTCAAGAGTTGCAGAAGTTTTAAATAGAGTTATTTCAAAAGCTATTAAAGGATCTGCTCCTGCTCAATTAAATATACCAAGAGATTTTTGGACTCAAGTTGTTGATATTGATCTGCCACCTATAATTAAATTTGAAAGACCTGCAGGTGGAACAGAAGCAATTAAAGAAGCTGCTGATCTTTTATCTAATGCTAAATTCCCAGTCATTTTATCTGGTGCTGGAGTGATTTTAGCTGACGCTATTGATGATTGCAAAAAACTTGCTGAAAAATTAAGTGCTCCAGTTGCTTGCGGATACCAACACAATGATAGTTTTCCTGGCAAACATCCTCTTGCAGTTGGTCCTTTAGGTTACAATGGATCTAAAGCAGCAATGGAAATAATATCTAAGGCAGATGTAGTTCTCGCACTTGGCACAAGGTTAAATCCTTTCTCAACTTTACCAGGTTATGGAATAGATTATTGGCCAAAAAATGCGGATGTCATTCAAGTTGATATCAATTCCGATCGAATTGGTTTAACAAAAAAAATAAGTGTTGGTATTTGTGGAGACGCAAAACTAGTTGCAGAACAAATTTTAGAAAACCTTACAACAAATGCTGGTGATAAAGATAGAAGAGAAAGAGAAGAGTTAATTCATAAGACAAAGTCAGCTTGGCTTCAAACATTAACTGGCCTTGATCATGAAGAAGATGATCCTGGCACATCTTGGAATAAAGATTCACGAGATAGAGAACCAGAGAAAATGTCACCAAGAATGGCATGGCGAGCTATTCAAGCAGGTCTTCCTGAAGATGCAATTATATCAAGTGATATAGGAAATAATTGTGCAATCGGTAATGCTTATCCTACATTTGAGAATGGTAGAAAGTATTTAGCACCGGGTTTATTTGGACCATGTGGTTATGGTTTTCCATCAGTAATTGGAGCAAAAATAGGTTGTCCAAATACACCAGTTGTTGGTTTTGCAGGTGACGGCGCATTTGGAATAAGTATGAGTGAAATGACTTCATGTAATAGAGAAGGTTGGCCAAATATTACAATGATAATTTTTAGAAATTATCAATGGGGAGCGGAGAAAAGAAATACTACACTTTGGTATAATAATAATTTTGTTGGAACAGAACTTGATCCTAAATTAAGCTATGCAAAGATTGCAGAAGCGTGTGGATTTAGAGGTATTAAAGTTCACACTCAAGAGGAACTAACAGAAGCTTTACAACAATCTTGCAAGGATCAAATGGAAGGTATAACTACTTTTATAGAAGTAATGTTAAACCAAGAACTGGGAGAACCTTTTAGAAGAGATGCTATGAAAGCACCAGTTGAAGTTGCCGGTATAGACCCTCAAGATACAGTAGTACAATAATTATTTCTGATCTCTAATAATTAAGTCTGATGCTTTCTCGGCAATCATCATAGTAGGGGCATTCGTATTACCTGATGTTATAGTTGGCATAACAGATGCATCAACAACTCTTAAGTTATGTATTCCTTTTACTTTGAGATTATCACTTACAACTGAATTTTCATCATTACCCATTTTACAGGTACTTACTGGATGAAAAATAGTGTTTGCAAATTTACCCGCTTCCTTAGCGAGAGATTCATTATCTTTAAATTGTATTCCTGGTCTATATTCTTCTGGTTCATAATTTTTATATGCTTTTGATTCTAAAACTATTTTTCTTACAATTTTTAAAGACTTACCTGCAATTTCCCTATCTTCTTCAGTAGATAAGTAGTTCATTTTTATTTGAGGATAAATTCTTGTATCTGCAGATTTAATTTCTATAGACCCTCTACTTGTTGGACGAATATTTGTTATTGTAGGAGTGAAAGCTGGAAATTTATGAAGTTCTGCTTTTCCTAATAAATCTGTACTAGCTGGCGAAATATGAAATTGTAAATTAGGGTTTTCTAAATACGAATCACTTTTAATAAAGCCGCACAAGTAACTTGCTCCAACTGTTAAAGGTCCTTTTTTATAAATTAGATAATTTAATCCTATTAAAAATTTTTTAGTAAAACTGTGATATATATCGTTTAATGTTTCTAAGTTTTTAATTTTGTAAACTGGTCTTAACATTAAATGATCGGTTAAATTTTTTCCAACACCTTTAATT
>CACMRK010000027.1 GCA_902616075.1 uncultured Alphaproteobacteria bacterium | reverse complement strand
TTCCAATTTATTTTTTTCTCAATTATATTTACAAGACATCTGATAGAGCAGAATATTTACTAGAGTTTATTTATAAAATAGAAAACCTACCTAAAAATGATATCTTGAATCAATATATATCTTGGTTAGATGTTAATGATTTATATTTTTTTGAAAATGAATTTTATCAAATTCATGATAAAAGTTATGATAATCAAGGCTTAGCAGAATATAATGATTCAATTAAAAATTTAGAGATTATTATAGATGAGCCAAAGAGAATTTTGAGAATTATATTTGAAATTAAAAAGTTAGAAGATATTTCGATTATTAGAAAAATTGTAACTGAAACAATTATTAAGCGAACACATGATATAATATCTAAAAGAAATGATTTAGAGTTTATATTAGATTCATTAGTAAAAAAAAATTATGCGTGTGAGTCAATGTTAAAAGATTTAAAAGATATAAAAGAAAGTTTTTCAATTGAGCAAAAGAAAACTGAAAGTTATATTAATTTACTGTCAACTTTAATGGAATGTGAAAAAAGTGTATCTGAAACTAATGCATTACAAGAAAGAATTGCTAAAATGAAATTTTCTAACTTAGAAAATGACGTGTTTTCTAATAATTTGTATTCATCAATTACTAGAATAAATAGTTATGATTTTCTTGGATTAAAGGATTATAATTTCTATATACTTACACCAATTCTTGCAATTTTTTTCTCTTTTTTATTAACTTTTATAATTATTTTAATTTCTTTTTTCTGGAAACTTAAAGAAACTCTTGATTGAAAAACAATATCCAATAAGCGTAATAACAGTTACATTCAACTGTGAAAATTTGATTGAAAAAACAATTAAGTCTGTACTTAATCAAAAAAATATAAAATTAGATTTCATTATTATTGATGGATTATCATCAGATGAAACTATCACCATAGTAAATAAATATAAAAGAAATATAGCTACTATCATAAGTGAAAAAGATAATGGAATTGCAGATGCAATGAATAAGGGGGTTCAGAATGCAAAATTTAATGATATTACTTTTTTAAATGCAGGTGATTATTATGTAGATGATAATATATTATTTCAAGTTTTTAAAAATAAAGAAAAATATCAATGGGAATGGGCATATGGATTTCCTAAATTGTTAATAAATAATAAATTAACAAAATTTAAAAATAAATTTAAAAAATTTAATAGAAATCATTTCTTATACAAAACACCTTGTAATCATCAATGTTGTTTTTTTACTAAAAAGTTATTTTATAAATATGGTTTTTATAATATTGATAATGATCATTTAATGGATATTGATTTTTTCCAAAGATTAGTTTTTAATAATATTTCTCCTAAGGTTTTAAATATATATATTGTTTGGTATGATACTTTAGGACATTCAACTAAAAATTTGAATTTTAAAAATTATTATGAGAGAATGTTATTAATAAAGAAGTATACAAACAAATACAATTATTATTATTATTGCTTTTTAATTTCAATTTTTTATTTAAGAAGAATATTTTTCAAATATCTCAAATATCTTTATAGCAAATTAAATTTTAATAAAATTTAAGAAGTTATTTAATTGCTTCATATTTATAATATTACCTGTAGAAAATCTTGTTGCTTTAATGAAATCTGTTTTAGATGAATATTCATATAAATGAGTAGGTAATCGTAAGTTTAATTCATCTAAATTTAAGAATTCTAACTCTTCATAATTTAATTTATTTTTTTTGTAAATTTCTATAATTTCTTTCTTTAAATGTTCAATATTGTTATTAGTATGATTTAATTCATTTAAATTAATAAGTGTATTTTTTTTTAAATAATCATATTTTTCATACGCAGTAATTAATGAATTATGAGAATTATTAAAATTATCAATAAAAATAGTGTTTTTTGTATCTAAATAATCTCCTCCTCCACCTAATTGATTCTTAAAAAAAACTATTGGTAGGCCACATAGTTGTGCCTCATGAATAGTTCTGGGCTCACCCTCTGCTTCTGAGTAAGAAATATAAATTTTAGACATTTTATAAAATAATGATAACTGTTTCTGGGATAATCCTAAAAAACCAAGATTTTTGTCAAATTTCATAATTGTAATTCTATTTCTCTCTTCATATGAAAAAATTTTGAAATATTTGTCTAACAGTTCATTATCATTTGTTTCGTCAGTACTAGGTACAATAATTAATAGACTATAGAATTTTTTCATATCATAAAGTTTTCTAAAATCTAAAAGAATTTGGATTAAATTTTTTCTTTTCTGATTAGATGATACGCTTATAAAATCCCAATATTTGGGAATATCATTATCAATACACATATAATTTGAAGAGAAATTTCTTGAAGTAAGATTTATAAAATCTTCACTAACTAAATTTTCAATTTTTTTAAAACCTAGGTGAAAATCAATAAAATCTAATTTCGGAATATAATTAATATCGAATCCCCAATGAACCCCTAAGACATAATTTTTTTTTATTTGATTAATTTTTTTTAAAATATTTTTTTTAAAAATTCTATTTTTGATTAAATAATAAAAGTAGTAGACTTTAAAAAAAAAACTTTTTTTTGATTTATTAATTATTCCGCCTAACTCAAGATAGG
>CACMRK010000026.1 GCA_902616075.1 uncultured Alphaproteobacteria bacterium | reverse complement strand
AAATTTGGAAATGGAAAAATTATAAAACTAGATGGTGATAAAGCTTTAATTGATTTTGATAATTTTTCTTCAAAAAAAGTATATTTAAAATTTTTGAAAATTATTGATTAATTTTTTGAAGGAATTCTTTTTCATTTAAGATTTTAATTCCTAATTCTCTTGCTTTATCTATTTTTGAACCTGCTTTTTCCCCAGTTATTAAAAAATCTGTTTTTTTACTAATACTGGACAATATTTTTGCTCCTTTAGTTTTTGCTAGATACTTAGCTTCATCTCTTGATAATTCTGATAATGTGCCAGTAAAAACTAAATGTTTATTCGAAAAAAAATTATCTAATGCTTCATTCTTTATAAATGTAATAGATAAATGATTTTTTAATATTTTAATAGTTTCCTTATTCATATCTTTTGAAAAAAAATCTATAATTGAAGAAATTGCTTTTGGTCCTAAACCGTCTATATTCTCTAACAAGCTAATATTATTTGATGATGAAACAAAAACATCTAATTCCTTAAATTCATTTGCTAAAATTTCAGCATTAACTTCTCCAATAAATCTAATACCAAGTGAATAAATAAATTTATCGAGTGATATTTTTTTTGAAATATTGATAGACTTAATTAAATTAGTAAAAGATAATTCACCCCATCCATCTAACTCAATTATTTCTGATTTAAACTTTTCAAGATTGAATATATCTTCCACTTTATTTATATATTTTAAATTAAATAATTGCTTAACTTGTTTCTCACCAAATCCATCAATATTTAGACTTTTCTTACTGACGAAATGAATTATTCTTCCAATTTTTTGTGCACTACAACCATATGTATTTGTACACCTTAGTATTGCTTCATCTTTTTCTTTTAAAACATTACTCTTACAGATAGGGCAATTTTTAGGAGGTTTAATTTTAGTATTAAATTTACTATTTTTTTTAACTAATCTAGTAACATATGGAATAACATCTCCAGCTCTTTCAATTTCGACAATATCTAATACATTTATTTTTTTTTTATTTATTTCATCAAAATTATGTAAAGAAGCATTAGATATAATGACACCACCTAAATTAACAGGTTGCAATCTAGCTACAGGTGTAATTGCGCCAGTTCTCCCAATTTGGAAGTCAACAGATTGAATTATAGTATTAGCTTTTTCAGCAGAAAACTTTATGGCAACTGCCCATCTTGGGTTTTTTCCAACATAACCTAATCTTTCTTGCAGTTTAAAACTATTTATTTTTACAACTAATCCATCAATATCGTAATCAATACTTGATCGTTTATGATCTATTTGATTATAAAATTTAATTATTTCTTCAACTGATTGACATTTTTTACTTAAATTATTTGGAGTAATGTTCCAATTCTTAAGTTGATAATAATAATTCTCAATGTTATCAAAATTATAAGAGCAGTTTCCTATACCATGAGGAATAAATTTAAGTGGTCTACTATGACTAATTGAAATATCAAGTTGTCTCAGGCTACCAGCTGCAGCATTTCTTGGATTTGCAAATTTAGATTTATTTTCTAACTTAGAATTAAGTTTCTCAAAATCACTCTTATTTAAGAATACCTCTCCTCTAATTTCTATAAAATCTGGAAAGTCTTTTTTTAACTTTGATGGAATATTTTTTATATTTAAAATATTTTCAGTAACATCTTCTCCTATAAATCCATCTCCCCTTGTCCCAGCAGAAACCAAATTTCCATTTTTATAGACAAGATTTAAAGACAGTCCATCAATTTTTGGTTCACAGATATATTGAAAATCATCGTCATTATCTAAATTTAAAAATTTAACTGAACGTTTTATAAACTCTTTTATATCATCATTATCAAAAGCATTTGCAAGTGAGTACATTTGAGAATCATGTTTTATTTTTTTGAAATTATCTTTTATTCTACTGCCATAATTTTTATTAGGACTATCTTTTAATATCAAACTCGGATATTCTTTTTCTAAATTATCATTTTCTTTAACTAACTTATCAAATTCTTTATCAGTTATTTTAGGCTTATCCAATGTGTGATAATTATAATTGTGTTTTTTGATTAAATCAGCAAGCTCTTTTAATCTTTTTATAACTATCTCTTGATTATCCATCAAATAAATTTCTTATTTTTTTTAAGAATGTTTCTTCATCATCTATTTTCTCAACTAAATTATAACTATACTTATACCATTTAGATTCAGGATAATTATATCCAAGTAATGCAGCTGTATTATAGCTATCTTCATACATACTCATTTCATAGTAAATCTCTACCATTCTGTGCAATGCCTCAGGAGTAAATTTAGTCATTGAGTATTCATTTACAACTATTTTAAATCTATTTAATGCTGCAATGTATTTATTATTATTTAAGTAAAATCTTCCTATTTCCATATGTTTTGCTGCTACATTTGATTTAACTAAAATGATTTTTTGTCTACTATCTTTTGCATATTTGCTATCTGGAAATCTTTTAATAACTTGATCAAATGAACTTAATGCAAGATCATTATAAAACCCATCTAGTGCTTCATTCTGAAGTTGTTCATAATTACACATCGCTATCATATAATAAATATAGTCCAAATCTTTGTGAGATGGGTATTTATTGATTATCTTTCTATAATTTAAAATTGCATTATCGTAATCCATCTGGATATAGTCGATAAATGCAATCATTATTTCTGATTGAATTGCTTCATTAGATAACGGAAATAGCTTATTAATTTCTTTGAATTGTTCTCTTGCTGATTCAAAGTTTTGACTATCAAAATTTATTTTTGCTAATTTGTATAGAGTTTCCGGTTCACTAAATTGATCCTTATTTTTATTAATATTTGAGCCAGTATTACTA
>CACMRK010000025.1 GCA_902616075.1 uncultured Alphaproteobacteria bacterium | reverse complement strand
GAGATTCTTAAAAAAAAAATTTCATCAAATATAAATTTGAACCAATATTTTATTAAAAAATATTTATACCCCATACCTTGTAAACTTGGACCGCTGATTGCAAATCATGTTAATTCTATGAAAGATATTTCTGATGGTCTGATTGGGGATTTAACTGATATGTTAAATGATAAATATGGCGCATTAATTAATGTAAATAAAATTCCATTGAGTATTAAAACAAAAAAAATTCTCAACAATAAAAATAACTTTAGATTAGAAGATCTTTTAAACGCTGGTGATGATTATGGATTGATAATTATATCTAATCAAAAAAATAGGAATAAAATTTTTAGTATTGCCAATAAAATTAATGTTAAAATTTCGTGTATAGGAAAAATTATCCGTAAAAAAGGAATTCATTTCGATTCACATTTAGACATCAAGAACATAAAGAAATTTGATCATTTCTCCTAAAAACTTGATTTTTTCTATAGTTTCTGACATATCACCAAAAATTTTAAGGAGTTTTCAATGACAACACTTCAGGTATTAATTGTTTTATGCGGTCTAGCAGCCGTTCTTTATGGTCTAGTAACATCTAGGCAAATTTTATCACTTGGTTCTGGTAATGATAAAATGCAAGAAATTGCTGGCGCAATTCAAGAAGGAGCAAGGGCTTATTTAAATAGACAATATATGACAATTGCAATTGTGGGTGTTGTTATTTTTGCTCTAATTTGGCTTGTTTTCGATTTAGCCTCAGGGATCGGTTTTTTAATTGGAGCATTTTTTTCAGGTGCTGCAGGTTACGTTGGTATGAATATATCTGTAAGATCAAATGTAAGAACTACACATGCTGCAAGTAAAAGTCTTGCTGAAGGTTTGTCAGTATCATTTAAAGCAGGAGCAGTTACTGGAATGTTAGTTGCAGGTTTTGCACTGCTTTCTATAGCAATTTTTTATTTTGTATTACATAATTCCGGATCCTTTCCAGGAAGAGAAATTGTAGCACCTTTAGTCTCTTTAGGCTTTGGAGCATCTCTAATTTCAATTTTTGCAAGATTAGGAGGAGGTATTTTTACTAAAGGTGCTGATGTTGGTGCTGACCTAGTAGGAAAAGTAGAAGCTGGTATTCCAGAAGATGATCCAAGAAATCCTGCTGTTATTGCAGATAATGTAGGTGATAACGTTGGTGATTGCGCGGGAATGGCAGCAGATCTTTTCGAAACTTATGTTGTTACCGTTGTAGCAACAATGGTTTTAGCTTCTATATTTTTCATTGAGAATTCTTATACTATGATGATATTTCCATTAGCTATTGCAGGTGTTTGTGCTTTAACAAGTATAATTGGAACTTATTTTGTAAGGCTTGGAAAAAATAACAATATTATGGCAGCTCTTTATAGAGGATTTGCAGTATCAGCAATTTTATCAGCTGTATTATTATACTTTGTGACTGATTATATAGTTGGTTTAAATAGTGTCTTAATTGTTGAAGGATCATCTACTCAATTCACTGGAATGTCACTTTTTATCTGTGGTTTACTTGGTCTAATAATTACTGGTTTAATAATTTGGGTGACTGAATATTATACAGGCACTAATTACAGACCTGTACAAAGTATTGCACAATCATCTACAACTGGCCATGGGACTAATGTAATTCAAGGTCTAGCAATTAGTTTAGAAGCAACTGCTTTACCAGCTTTAATTATTGTTGCGGGAATAATTTCTACTTATTCACTTGCTGGTTTATTTGGTATAGCAATTGCTGTTACAACTATGTTAGCTTTGGCTGGCATGGTAGTTGCTTTAGATGCTTATGGGCCAGTAACTGATAATGCAGGTGGTATAGCAGAAATGTCAAACTTGGATGAAAATGTTAGAAAAACAACTGATGCACTTGACGCAGTAGGGAATACCACTAAAGCAGTAACTAAAGGATACGCAATTGGTTCAGCAGGTTTAGGTGCACTAGTTTTGTTTGCAGCATACACTGAAGATCTTGATCATTTTGCAAAAGATGCAAGTAGTCCTTTATACGGTATTGAAGTTTCATTTGACCTATCAAATCCTTATGTTGTAGTTGGATTACTACTTGGCGGATTATTACCTTTTTTATTTGGTGCTTTAAGTATGACAGCTGTCGGCAGAGCTGCTGGTTCAGTAGTATTGGAGGTAAGAAGACAATTTAAAGAAATTCCTGGTATAATGGAGGGTAAAGGTAAGCCTGAATATGGAACCTGTGTAGATATTCTTACTAAATCAGCAATTAAAGAAATGATAATACCTTCTATGTTACCAGTACTTTCACCTATAGTTGTCTATTTTGTGATTTTATTTATTGCTGGTCAGTCAGCAGCATTATCTTGTTTGGGTGCATTGTTACTAGGTGTTATTATCACAGGATTATTTGTAGCAATTAGTATGACTGCTGGTGGTGGAGCATGGGATAATGCAAAAAAATTTATTGAAGATGGTAATCATGGAGGTAAAGGCAGTGAAGCACACAAAGCAGCTGTCACTGGAGATACTGTTGGGGATCCATACAAAGATACTGCTGGTCCAGCAGTAAACCCTATGATTAAAATTACCAACATTGTTGCTCTTTTACTTTTAGCTGCAATATCATTATAAAAATTAGGGAGTAGTTGGAAGTTCTTTTTGAGTTCCAACTCCTCCAAATATTTTTTCGAGCAACCCTCTTTTTACAATATCATTTGATGTTTTATCATTTGAAAAATTTATTTTTTCGATTTCTTTTGTATTAAATACTTTAGTATCAATTATTTTATCATTTTTGTTAAATTTAAAAACAAAAACGTAACTGTATTTTATTTCCTTTTTTAAAATTGATTTCTTTTCAGTTTTTTCTGAAAAATAAAAAAATTTTTTTTCAATTGGATCAACAAAACTTGGATATCCTAAGCTACTAATTAGATTTTTTTTATCTACAAAATTTATATTTGTTAAATCATTGTTATCTAGTATTTTCCCAGAATAAGTAGTTTTGTTAGAACAATTTGCTAATATAAAAAAAATACATATATAAATTATTAGTTTAACCATTAGAAGATGTTACAATACTTTAAAATAAAAGAAAATAAAGAACAATTAATTGCTAAAGAACAATATAAAAAAATTTTGTTTGAAAGTAAGATTTTTTTAAAGGACAATAATTTTTTTAAAGTTAAAGATTATAAAACTTCTTTTGAAGTTGTTTCTATTTTTTTAATAATGTTTATTCGCATAAATTTATTAAATCCAAATAGAAAGAAATATATGAAAGTAAATGATCAATTGGTTTCATTATTTATTGCTGATCTTGATGAGTCATTAAGAGAAAAAGGAATAGGAGATA
>CACMRK010000024.1 GCA_902616075.1 uncultured Alphaproteobacteria bacterium | reverse complement strand
CAGTTATAGATTTTGATATTCCAAATCAATTTGGTCTAAAACAAACAATTGCTGATACTCTTGGCATTGGAGGAATCATGCGGGGGCTTAGAACCATTCCTGTCTTAGTTGATATTGGTAAAGATATAATGGATCTTTGTCCAAATTCTTTGTGGTTACAATATGTAAATCCAATGTGCTCAAATATGATAGCAATAAATAATGCGTGTCCTGAAATTAATTCTATAGGACTATGTCATTCAGTACAAGGAACTGCAGAAATGCTTGCTAGAGATTTAAACGAAAAAATTGAAGATATTGATTATCTATGTGCTGGGATTAATCATATGGCTTTTTATAAAAAGTTTACAAAAAAGAATGGTAATGGTGGAGAAGATCTTTATCCAAGATTAAAAAAATTAGCTGATGATATTGTGAGGGATAAAATAACATCTACTAGAAGTATAGGTAAAGATAGTGAGTCGGACAAAGTGCTTCATGAAAAAGTAAGATATGAAATTTTAAGACGATTTGGCTATTTTGTTACTGAGTCTAGTGAACATTTTGCTGAGTATGTTCCATGGTTCATTAAACAAAACAGACAAGATTTAATTGATCAATATAAAATTCCAATTGAAGAGTATATTGATAGGTGTGAAAATAACATCAAGTTATGGGACGATTTAGAAAAAGATATGACACCTATTCATAATCAACCTCTAAAAAGAGGAAAGGAATATGCATCATACATTATGGATGCTGTAACAAATAATAATGAAGTAACGATTAACGGTAATGTAATGAATGATGGATATATAGATAATTTACCATCAAATTGTTGTGTTGAAGTTCCCTGTTTAATTAATTCAAATGGTAATCAACCTCAAAAGACCGGTCACTTACCTGAACATTTAGCAGCTTTAATGAGAACAAATATAAATGTTCAAATATTGACTGCAGAAGCGGCATTAACAAATAAAAAAGAGCATATTTATCATGCTGCAATGCTGGATCCACTAACTGGAGCAAATTTATCTATTGATGAAATATATTCTATGGTTGATAAGTTAATTGATGCTCATGGTAATTACTTGCCCAAATATCATTAATGTCTAAACTTACAGTTAAAGATTTATTTGACAAAAAAGGAAAAGTTAAATTAACAGAGCTATATGTGACAAATGCTTTAGAGGCATATGCAGCTGAACAGGCTGGGATAGATATTCAAATTGTTTCATTCAAAAAAGATACTCTAAGAACAGGCGTACCAACAAACAAATGGTTTCGAGATGCTCATATTAAAGATATTCGTGATGCAGCACCAAACACATTTATGATTTATGGACTTGGTCAACTATCTTCACCAGAAAAAGCAATTGATGCTGCACTGATAGCTAGGGACAATGGTGCAGATGCAGTTTATTGCGGTAATAGTCCAAAATATATAGAAGCGCTCCGAAATGAAGGATTGCCAGCCGTCAGTCATATAGGCTTAATACCTTATAAAAGTACATGGACAGGTGGTTTTAAAGCAGTGGGAAAAGATGCTTTATCTGCTTATAAAGTTTATAAAGATGCTTTGGCATACGATCAAGCAGGCGCAATTGGTCTTGAGGTTGAATGTGTGCCTGATAGGGTTGCAGAAATTATTACAAATAAAGTTAATTTATTAACATTATCTATGGGAAGTGGTCCTAAATGCGATGTTGAGTTTTTATTTATCCAAGATGTAATAGGCACTAATACAGATAGAGTACCTCGTCATGCAAAAGTATTTAAGGATACAAATAAATCTTATGAGAAACTTTTAGATGATACAATAGAAGGACTTAAAAGTTTTATTAAAGATGTAGATAATAAAAAATTTCCAACTAAATCAAATATTGTCGAAATAAAAGACGAAGAGTTCGAAAAATTTTTGAATAAGATTAGTTAGATACTTATCGTTAATAAATCTTCTCCAATAATAGGATCTTTACCAAAATCTTTTTTTACAATTTTCTTTAATTTTGAAATATTAAATCTTGTTGGTACAAAATGCGTTAACACAAGTTCTTTGCAATTTGATAATTTAGCAACTTTGCCGACAAGATTGCTTGGGGTGTGATACTCTTTAACATTATGCAATGTTTTTTTAGTTCGAAGTTTTGAGGTTTTAATCATTTCATATTCTATAAAAACCTCATGTAGCAAAACATCTGAGTTCTGAGCATTCTGCATTAAACTTTCACACGGTCTTGTATCTCCACTAATGGTTAATTTCTTGTTATTATTATAAAATGAAAAACCATAAGCATATGGCACTGGTTTATGATCTACTTCAAAATATTTAATTTTTATATCATTTATTTTTATTAGCCCTTTTTTATTAAATTCATAAACTTTATATTTAAGACCTTTTATTGATTTTCTTTTTTCATAAGAAATTCTTAATTCCCGTTCACTTTTCCAAGCTAAGAATAATTTATCAACAAATTTCTTTGTTCCTTTTGGTCCATAAATTTTCCATATTGAATCTCTATCAGAGTGCCAAGAAGATATGATGAGCTGATACAAATCTATAACATGATCAGTATGCAAATGAGTAAGTAATAAGGCATCTATATCAGATGAAGAATTTCTACTTTGATTTAATCTTTGTGTTACTCCAGAACCACAATCAACTAGAATCTTAGTTTTTTTTGTTGATACCAGATTTGATGAACCACATCTTTTATAATCAATGGAAGGACATCCTGTTCCAAGAAGCGTCAGCTTCATTATTCGTCAAGAAATGTTTTTAACTTTCTTGCTCTTGTAGGATGCTTTAATTTTCTAAGCGCTTTTGCTTCTATTTGTCTTATTCTTTCTCTAGTAACACTAAATTGCTGGCCTACTTCCTCTAAAGTATGATCACTATTCATACCAATACCAAATCTCATTCTTAAGACTCTTTCCTCTCTAGGTGTTAAAGAAGAAAGTATTCTAGTTGTAGTATCACGTAGTGAGCTTTTTACAGCCGCATCTATTGGTATAAGAGCATTTTTATCTTCAATAAAATCTCCAAGAGAACTATCCTCTTCATCACCAACTGGTGTTTCTAAGCTAATTGGTTCTTTGGCAATTTTAAGGACTTTCTTTACTTTATCTAAAGGCATGTGTAATCTCTCTGCCAACTCATTTGGTGTTGGCTCTCTGCCTATTTCAGACATTATTTGTCTTGTAGTTCTTACTATCTTATTGATAGTCTCTATCATATGAACTGGTATTCTAATTGTTCTTGCTTGATCTGCAATGGATCTTGTAATTGCTTGTCTAATCCACCATGTTGCATAAGTAGAGAATTTATAGCCTCTCCTATATTCAAATTTATCGACTGCTTTCATGAGACCTATATTTCCTTCTTGAATTAAGTCTAAAAACTGAAGCCCTCTATTAGTATATTTTTTTGCAATAGAAATAACCAATCTAAGATTAGATTCAATCATTTCTTTTTTAGCTCTATTTGCTGATCTTTCACCTTGTTGAACAGTACCAACTATTCTTCTAAATTCAGATAAAGGAAGTTCGGAA
>CACMRK010000023.1 GCA_902616075.1 uncultured Alphaproteobacteria bacterium | reverse complement strand
AAATATAATAATAAATAAACTAATAGGTAAAAAATTTAATTCGGGAACAACTGCAGTCCATCCAATGATTGGAGGAATTGCTCCAGCTGCGCCTCCAATAACTATGTTTAATGAAGTTGTTCGTTTAAGCCAAAATGTATAAATAAATACATAAAAAAGAATTGTAAAAAGAAGTAAGCTTGTTGCTAATGAATTTGAGAACCATTGCATCAAAATTAAAGAAATAGTACCTGTTAATATTCCTACAACTAGTGCCTCATTTTTTGAAACTACTCCAAGTGGAATTGGTCTTAGTTTTGTTCTTTCCATAGTTTTATCAATGTCTTCATCAAACCACATATTAATTGCAGCTGAAGAACCAGCTCCTAAAGCAATAGCAACTATTACAAGAAAACTATTTAGAACTGTTATCTGCCCAGGTGCCAAAAACATTCCAACAAACGCTGTAAAGATAACCAAGGACATAACCCTTGGTTTCATTAGTTCGTAATAACCTTTAAATTTTCTTAAAAGAAAATTATTGCTATAACCAGCTTCTAAGGATTTAGCATCCACTTATATTATCCTTTGAATTTAGGTAAAGTCTCAAACTGGTGGAATGGTGGAGGTGAAGACAGTGTCCATTCAAGAGTATCAGCTCCCTCTCCCCAAGGGTTAGCAACTTCTTTCTTTCCAAAAAATAAAGCATACACAATTGCGAAAAGAAATATCAAAGTAGCAGCAAAAGAGATGTAAGAACCATAAGTTGATACAAGATTCCATCCTGCATAAGCATCTGGATAATCTGGAATTCTTCTAGGCATACCAGCAAGTCCTAGGAAATGTTGAGGGAAGAATGTTACATTTACTCCAATAAAAAATAACCAAAAATGAAGTTTACCTAAGAATTCATTATATTTTCTTCCGGACATTTTTCCAAACCAATAGTAAATGCCTGCAAAAATTCCAAACATAGCACCCATACTCAGAACATAATGGAAGTGAGCAACAACATAGTACGTATCATGCATTACAGTATCTATTCCAGCATTAGCTAGAATAACTCCGGTTACGCCTCCAAGTGTGAATAAGAAAACAAATCCGATTGCGAATAGCATTGGAGTTTCAAATGTAAGTGACCCACCCCACATAGTTGCAATCCAACTAAATATTTTGATGCCAGTTGGAACAGCAATGATAATTGTAGCCAGCATAAAATATGCTCTTAAATCTGCACTCATTCCAACTGTGAACATATGATGAGCCCAAACAATAAAACCTATAAATCCTATAGATATCATAGCATACACCATTCCTAGATATCCAAATACTGGCTTTCTTGAGAAAGTAGAAATGACCTGACTTACAATTCCAAAAGCTGGTAATATCATAATGTAAACTTCAGGATGACCAAAGAACCAAAATAAGTGTTGGAAAAGAACGGGATCCCCGCCACCTGCAGGATTGAAGAATGTTGTACCGAAATTTCTATCAGTAAGAAGCATTGTAATTGCTCCAGCTAAAACAGGAACAGCTAATAAAAGCAAGAATGCTGTAATCAACATAGCCCATACAAAAAGAGGCATCTTATGGAGAGTCATTCCAGGAGTTCTCATATTGAGTATTGTTGTTATAAAATTAACTGCACCTAAGATTGAGGAAGCACCCGCTAAATGAAGAGCAAAAATTGCCATATCAACAGAGGGTCCTGCGTGTCCGAGTTTATTTGAGAGTGGAGGATAAATTGTCCACCCCGTACCAGCGCCAGTTCCTATTGTTGCTGAAACAACTAATAAAACTAGAGCAGGAACAAGTATCCAAAAACTAAAGTTATTCATTCTTGGAAAAGCCATATCAGGCGCTCCAATCATTAATGGGACAAACCAGTTTCCAAAGCCACCTATTAATGCGGGCATTACAACAAAAAATACCATTAACAAACCATGAGCAGTGATAATTACATTCCAAACTTGACCATCAGCAACAACATCTAAGCCTGGGGCAGCTAATTCAGCTCTCATTAATAATGAAAAGAAACCTCCAACTAAACCAGCTAGTATGGCGAATATTATATAGAGAGTTCCAATATCTTTATGGTTGGTAGAAAAAAACCATCTTTTTATAAAACCTGGTTTATGATCATGATGGTCATGGCTTGCTGAATCTGCGTAACTCATTTTTCTCCTATTCTATTGTGTTCTCTTTAGTGGTTATTTCGTTTGCTAATGCTAACTTACTTTTTTGTTCAATTATCCAATTATTAAAATCTTTTTCATTAAGTGCTTCTATGACAATGGGCATGTACCCATGACCTGTTCCACATAATTCGGAACATTGACCTCTATATATTCCTGGCTCATCTATGTTGAACCATGTTTCATTAAGTCTTCCAGGAACCGCGTCTTTTTTTACACCTAATGAAGGCATAGCAAAACTATGAAGCACATCACCAGCAGTAACTAATACGTGAATATTTTTATTTGCTGGTAAAACTAGGTGGTTATCTACTGTTAATAATCTAATGTCACCTGGTTCTAATTCTTCATCAGGTGTCATGTAACTCTCAAAAGAAATATCATCATGTTCTGGGTATTGATACTCCCAGTACCACTGATGACCTATGACTTTAATAGTCATATCTGTTTCAGGTATTACATCTTGCTGATATACTAACTTAAAAGATGGGATAGCCATAAAAATTAATATTATTACTGGAATCCCAGTCCAGAGTATTTCTATAAATGTGTTATGAGTAGTTTTAGAAGCAACTGGATTTACTTTTCTTCTAAATCTAAATACAACATAAAAGATTAGAAACAGAACAAATATCGTGATTGCAGTCATCATAATTAATACAAAATTATGAAGATCATAAACATTTCTCATAACGTCACTTGCAGGTGTTTGAAAACCTAACTGCCAATCAGAAATACCATTTGCTGAAGCAGCAAAAGTCATAAATGTAGCAGTAATAAAGGATAAAATGCGCATCTTAATAAATTATTTTATACACTAATAAATAAATTATTCAGTAAATTAACCAGTGATTTAGAGGCAAAATTCTAGGACAGGTTGTCGCTCATTATGCTTTATTCAATAACCGATTGAATAGAAAAAATTGCAGCTGTAGTTGCAGTGTCTGATCGAAGAATTCTTTTTCCCAAAGAAACGGATATACATGAAGGCAAAGAAGAGATGGTTCTTCGTTCCTTTTCAGAGAAACCACCTTCAGGTCCAATAATGACAGACCATTTTTTGTATTTTTTTGTTTCATTAATTAATGCATTGTAAATAGTTGGTAAATTTTCATTTCCTTCGTCACAAAATACTAACCCTCTATCAGATGGAAAATTGTTAACTAAATCATCTAGTTTAATTGTTTTATCTAAAGTCGGAATTGACAATCTCTCAGATTGTTCTGATGCTTCAATCATATTTAATTCAAAATTTTTAAAATTTATTTTTGATTGATTTGTATATTCTGTCAAAATTGGAATAAATCTAGAGATGCCAAGCTCGGTAGCTTTTTGAATGGTGATATTCATTCTGTAAGATTTGATTGGAGCAAATATTAGCCATAAATCAGATTCTTGAGGAATATCTCTCAATTTGTTTTGTATTTG
>CACMRK010000022.1 GCA_902616075.1 uncultured Alphaproteobacteria bacterium | reverse complement strand
TCTTTATCATCACTTACAAAAGATGAAAAAGAACTTGGAACTATTTGTATAGATTTGGGTCATTCAACATCTTCAATATCAGTTTTTGAGAATAATAAATTTGTGTATGGAGATGCAATAGGTGTTGGCAGTAATAACATTACATTAGATATTGCTAGAGGTTTATCAACTACAATTTCAAGTGCTGAAAGGTTAAAAACTTTGTATGGCTCTCTAGTTTCATCCCCAAGTGATGATCATGAAATAATAGAAATCCCAATCGTTTCAGGTGATAAAAATACATTTAAACAGATAACAAGATCAAGTTTAAATATGATTATTAGACCTCGTATTGAAGAGACTTTAGAAATGATATGGCAAAAAATTAGAGACAATAATTTAAGAAGTAAAAAATTAAATAATGTAGTTTTAACTGGCGGTGGGGCAATGATGGATAATATTGAAAAATATGTAGAAACAATTTTTGCTAGTGGTGTAAGAGTATCAAGTCCTTTAGAGCAATTAAATTTGGAAAATAATTTTAAAAAACCGAATTTTTGCGACATTATTGGATCTATATTGTATGACCAAGATTTATTTAAAATTGATTTTCTAGCAAATCAATCAAAAACCTCAAAAAAACGAGGTATTTCAAGCTTTTTTACTTGGCTTGATCAGTATATTTAGATAATACTATATGTAGTAAATTATATTGACGATTTCGAACATAAATCGTTAAAAACTATTTAAAACGGCGGAGATTACAATGACTATCAATATTTCAATACAAGATGTAGCGCAAAACCTACATCCTAAAATTACAGTTTTAGGAGTAGGTGGATCTGGCGGAAATGCAGTTAACAACATGATTAATGCTAATTTGGAAGGTGTAGACTTTTTAATAGCTAATACAGATGCACAAGCTTTACAAATTTCAAGTTGTCCAAATAAAATTCAATTGGGCTTAAATAGCACTAAAGGTTTAGGTGCTGGAATGAGACCTGATATTGGCAGGCAAGCTGCAGAAGAAGCAATTCAAGATCTAAGTGAAAAATTTGAGGGTAGTCATATGCTTTTTATAGCTGCAGGAATGGGTGGTGGTACTGGCACAGGAGCTGCGCCAGTTATTGCTAAATTGGCAAGAGAAAAAGGAATACTTACTGTTGGTGTAGTAACCAAACCTTTTCATTTTGAGGGTTCTCAAAGGATGAAGTTAGCTGAGAAAGGAATTGAAGAACTGCAACAGTATGTTGATACATTACTAACAATACCAAACCAAAATTTATTTAGGATTGCTAATGAAAAAACTACTTTCTCTGATGCTTTTAAGATGGCAGATGATGTCCTGTATGCAGGTGTAAGAGGAGTAACTGATCTTATGGTTCAGCCTGGAATGATAAATTTAGATTTCTCAGATATCAAAACTGTTATGTCTGAAATGGGTAAAGCTATGATGGGTACAGGTGAAGCACAAGGTGAAGGTAGAGCGATTGCAGCTGCTGAAGCGGCTATTGCAAACCCATTAATTGATGATGTGTCTCTCAAAGGTGCAAAAGGTCTAATAATAAATATTACTGGTGGTAAAGACATTACATTGTATGAAGTAGATGAGGCTGCAAATAGAATCAAACAAGAAGTTGATGAAGAAGCAAATATTATATACGGAACAACATGTGATGATAGACTTGAAGGTATAGTAAGAGTTAGTATTGTGGCTACAGGTATTGATGCAAATAATAATATATCAGCTAAACCGATAGAAAACTTTGCTCCAATAAATATAAATAATGATATTTATAAACAAGATACAGTGAGGTCAAAGTCAATTACTGAAAGTATGGCATTACAGGAACATTCTTTACATGATGGAAGCAACTTAGATGAAGAGATTAATGGGGTTTCTAATGAAGAAATTCTCAATAATCAAAATTTTGAAAATGTTGATTTAGATGAGCATGCAGATATTAAGGAAATAGAGACTTCAAATTTAGAAGAGAATATTGATGATAAAATATTTGAACAAAATGAAGTTTCAGAAGTTGTAGATCAAATTGAAACTGATAATATTTCTGAGGAAGTCTCAAACTCATCTTTACATGTTGAAAAACAAAATGAAACAAGTGTAAGAAGGTTAAGCTTATTTGATACTCTTGCTTCTGAAAATATATCCGAAGATACTACTTCAGAAAATGAGATGCTTGCAAAGACTGAACCTGTTTTTGCATCTTCAGAAGAAAAGATTGAAGAAAATGACTCAGAAGATACAAAATCTGAAGATAATAATTTAAGCTTCGATCAAAAAGAGGAGTTTAACGCTGAAGAGACTGCATCTTCTGAAATTGATGATGGCTTTAATCAGGAAACGGAGGAAGAGCTTCTGGATATACCCACCTTCCTTAGAAGACAAGCTAACTAATATTTAGAGTATTATTTGCAATATTTTGAAATATTAGGTTAGTTGTTAAGATCGCCAAAAATATATAATAAAAAAAGTGCTGAATTTAGCACTTTTTTTTAAATGATAGACATATTAAATACATCTAGCAATCAACAACAGACAATTGGTAAACCCTTATCAATAAGAGGCATAGGATTACACACTGGAACTGAAGTAACAATGAAATTATATCCGGCTAAAGTTGATTACGGAATTAAGTTTGTTCGAAAAGATATCAAAGATAATAATGTGATTGAGGCTTTATGGTCAAATGTAAGCAGTACAAAACTAAGTACAACTATAAGTAATCAATATGGTACTAGTGTATCAACTATAGAGCATTTAATGAGTGCTTTATCAGGATTACATATAGATAACGTTAAAATTGAGCTTGATGGACCAGAGGTACCAATCATGGATGGAAGTTCAATAAAGTTTGTTGATCTTATTGATCAAACTTCTACTCAAAGTTTAAATAAAAGAAGAAAAATTTTAAAAGTTAAAAAAAATATTAAAGTAGAAAATAAAGATTCATCTGTGGAATTAAAACCTAATGACCAGTTTTCAATAGATTTCGAAATCGATTTTCCAAGTAAGCTAGTTAGTAAACAAAGCTGTCATTTACAATTAGTAAATGGGAATTATAAAACCGATATTGCCTCAGCTCGCACTTTTGGATTTGAAAGAGATGTTGATATGTTAAGATCAAATGGATTAGCACTTGGTGGATCATTAGATAATGCTGTTGTTGTTGGAGAAAGTAAAATACTAAATTCAGATGGTTTGCGTTTTAAGGATGAGTTTGTGAGACACAAAATTCTTGACTCTATTGGAGATTTGTATTTAGCAGGCGCTCCAATTCAAGGTTACTTTTTAGGCAACAAATCAGGTCATCACTTAAATAACTTACTATTAAGATCTTTGTTTGCTGATAAAAATAATTACGAATACGTTTAGTTAAATCATTTTTTTTGGATCAACAATTTTATCAAAATCTTTTTCTGAAATTAATTTCAATTTTAAGGCCGCTTCCTTGAGAGTCAAATTCTCATTGAAGGCTTTTTTTGCAATTTTTGCTGCATTATCATATCCAATACTTTTATTTAAAGCAGTAACGAGCATTAGAGAATTATTTAAATGATTATCAATAATTTCTTTATTTGCCTTCAATCCTTTTAAGCAATTATTATTAAAACTTTTTATTCCATCAGCAAGAAGATTCACTGACTGAATAATATTAAATGCAATAACTGGTTTATAAACGTTAAGTTGAAAGTGACCATTTGAACCTGCAAAATCAACAGTTGTGCTATTTCCAATTACTTGAACGCATACCATACTTAATGCTTCAATTTGAGTTGGATTTACTTTTCCAGGCATAATTGATGAGCCAGGTTCATTTGCAGGTAATATTAATTCTGCTAAACCTGATCTTGGTCCAGAAGCTAAAAATCTTATATCATTTATAATTTTTAATAATGATATTGATAAAGTTTTTAAGGAATTTGAAAAATTTACCAGTGAATCATGGGACGACAAGGACTCAAATTTATTTTGTGAAGGTTTGTAGTTATCTTTAGTAAGTTTATTTAAATATTTACAAAATACCTTATCAAAATTTTTTGGCGCATTAATTCCTGAACCTACAGCTGTTCCACCTTGAGCAAGATATTTCAATTCAGATTGTGAAATTTCAATTCTCTTTAAACAAGCTTGTAATTGACAGCAAAAGGCAGAAAATTCATCACCTAAAGTAATTGGTGTTGCATCTTGTGTATGTGTTCTTCCTATTTTAATTATTTTTTTAAATACTTTTTCCTTTTTTTTAAATTCTTTTATTAAATTTTTTAGATTTGGAATTAAATTTTTAATAGATAATTCATTAATTGCCACATGCATTATGGTTGGAAAAGTATCATTTGATGATTGAGATAAATTCACATGATCATTAGGATGAATGGGCTTTTTACTCCCAATTTTTCCTTTCAAATTTTTAATAATATAGTTACTAATTACTTCATTAGCATTCATATTAGTTTGAGTTCCAGACCCAGTTTGCCAAACTAATAATGGAAACTCTTTAATAAGTTTAAGATTTACAATATCATTGCACGCTCCTACAATCAATGATCCTAATTTTCTATTTAAAACTCCAAGTTCTATATTAGCTTCTGCAGCAGCTTTTTTTTGTTGACCTAATGCAACTATTAATTCAACTGGTATCTTTTCATTACCAATTTTGAAATTCTCTAATGATCTTTGAGTTTGTGCTCCCCAAAGATTGTTTTTATCAATTTTTTTAGCACCCAAACTGTCATATTCTATTCTTTTTTTATTATTCATTATTTATTAACAAATTACTTATAACATATTATATTCAACATATGAATAAACTTGTATTATTAAGACATGGACAAAGTCAGTGGAATCTAGAAAATAGATTTACTGGTTGGAAAAATGTTCCTTTGACTGAAAAGGGCAAAAATGAAGCAAATCATGCAGGTATTTTGTTAAAAAAAAATAAAATTAAAATCGATGTTGTTTTTAGTAGTGTATTGGAAAGAGCAAACAGAACAGCTGAAATAGCAATGAGATCAGCTCAATTAGAAAATCTTTTTGAAAATGGAAATTTAAAATATGAAAAAGATCAAAGCCTTAATGAAAGAAATTATGGTGATTTAGTAGGTTTAAACAAAAGTGAAACAGCTGATAAATTTGGAAAAGAACAAGTGCAAATTTGGAGAAGGTCTTATGATACTCCGCCCCCAAATGGAGAAAGTTTAAAAGATGTTGTTGATCGTGTATCTCCTTATTTTGAAAAAAAAATTTATCCTTTAATAATCGAGGGTAAAAATATAATTATCGTTGCACATGGTAATTCAATAAGAGCAATAATGATAAAAGTAGGGTTATATAAGCCTGAGGAAATTTCTACAATTGAATTACCAACAGGTAGCCCACTTTGCTTAGATTATGATAAAAATCAACTAATAAAAAATTACTATTTAGATTGATTTTTTTTATATTTTGAAAAGTTAATAATATTATCTTCTTTAGATTTATCTTTATCTAAATTTTTATTAAGTTTTTTTTCTATTTTTCTATTTTGTAATATCAATCCAAAGTTAACTGAAGGATCTGCAAAAGAAATAATAGAACTATATCCAATCTTCAATTCAGTTTTAATATCATTAAAAGATAATGTTATGGAAAAATTTTTTTTATTTATTTTTAAGTTATAGTATTCAAATTGTATTACTATAGTCATTTCTTTAGGATATTTTTTAATTAACCAATTTGGAATTTTTACTGATTCATGTTTGGTTAAAAAGGTTATATAAAGTTGGTTTTGATTAATACCATGTTCTTTAATTTCTTCTAAAAC
>CACMRK010000021.1 GCA_902616075.1 uncultured Alphaproteobacteria bacterium | reverse complement strand
CTTGATACTGGCTCCATTAGGTAATAATTTTAATATACTTAACGCTGATAATGTTTTACCTGATCCAGATTCTCCAACTATTGCTGTAGTTTTACCTTTTACCACATCGATATTTACGTTTTTAACTACTTCAGTAAATTTATTAAAAGCTATACTTAAATTATTTATTGATATTATTTTCTCCATCTTAATTAAAAGTCTTTCTTGGATCTAAAGAGTCTCTAATTGCTTCACCAACAAAAACTAAAAGACCTAACATTAGTCCTAAAGTTAGAAAACTTGTAATTCCAAGCCAAGGAGCTTGTAAATTATTTCTTCCTTGATTAACCATTTCTCCCAAGGAAGCAGATCCTGGAGGTAGACCAAAACCTAAAAAATCAAGACCAGATAATGCTGTTACTGATGCACTTAAACTAAAAGGAAGAAAAGTAACTGTTGCAATAGTTGCATTTGGTAACATGTGTCTTATAATAATTTTTGCATTTGAAACGCCTAATGCTCTTGCTGCCCTTATATAATCAAAATTTCTTGCTCTTAAAAATTCTGCACGAACTACACCAACATAGCCCATCCAACTAAAAAGTAATAAAATGATTAGTAGCCACCAAAAATTTGGTTGAATTACGCTAGCTAAAATTATTAACACATATAGAGTTGGTATTGCTGACCATACTTCCATAAATCTTTGGAAGAATAAATCAGTCTTTCCACCAAAATAACCCTGTATAGCCCCAGCAGATACTCCTATAATCATTGAAAAAAATGTTAAAGTAAATCCAAATAATATGGATATTCTGAAACCATAAATTAATCTTGATAGAACATCTCTTGCTTGATCATCAGTACCAAGCCAATTTTTATTTGAAGGTGGTGAAGGAGCTGGAGCAGATAAATCTCTAATTATGGTATTATATGAATATGGAATTAAAGGCATAATTATCCATCCTTTTTCCTCAATTAAATTTTTAACATATGGATCTTTATAATCTGCCTCTGTTTCAAAATCTCCTCCAAATGTTGTTTCTGAATAGAAAGAAAATATTGGATAATAAAAATTTGAGTTATATTTTACTAACAAGGGTTTTTCATTAGCAATAAAATTAGCAAACAAAGAAATAATAAATAAAAAACTAAATATCCAAAAAGAATAATAACCTCTCTTATTGTTCTTAAAATTATTTAATCTTCTTTTATTTAATTTTGATAATTTCTTCATTATCTTGATTCAAAATCTATACGAGGATCAATAACTGAGTACATAAAATCACCAATTATTCCCATAACCAAACCAAGTAGTGAGAAAAAATAAAGTGTTGCAAATATAACTGGATAATCTCTAGTTAGAGCTGCTTCGTATCCTAGTAATCCCAACCCATCTAAAGAAAAAATAACCTCAATGAAAAGAGAACTCGAAAAAAGAATTCCAATAAACGCTGATGGAAAACCTGCAATTACTATTAACATTGCATTTCTAAATACATGACCATAAAGAACCTTTCTTTCAGTTAAACCTTTAGAACGTGCTGTAATTACATATTGTTGATTTACTTGATCAAGAAATGAATTTTTTGTTAAAAAAGTCAGTCCAGCAAACCCGCTTACAAGCATCGCAGTTAAAGGCAGTGCTAAATGCCAAAAGTAATCTCCTATTTTTTGTAATAATGTTAACTCATCAAAATTTTCAGAAAATAAACCTCTTAGAGGAAAAATATCATAAAACCTTCCTCCTGCAAAAAATACTATTAGTATTACAGCAAATAAAAAATTTGGTATTGCATAACCAATTGTTACAATTGAACTTGAGACTATATCAAACTTTGATCCATCCTTTATCGCTTTTCTTATACCGAGAGGAATAGATATTAAATATACTAATAAAGTTGTCCATAAACCAAGTGATATTGAAACTGGCATTTTATCTAAAACGATAGAGGTAACTTTTTGATCTCTAAAAAAACTTTCTCCAAAATCAAAAGTTAAATAATCTTTTAACATTTTCATGAAACGTTGATGTGCCGGTTTATCCATTCCATACATTTTTTCTATTTCTTTTATAATATCTGGATCGAGGCCTTGTGCTCCTCTATATTTACTATCATTAACTGATGTAGAATTATCACGATTAAACTCTATAGTTTCACCCTCACCACCGCCAGAAAATCGAGCTGTTGACTCAACAGCTGTACCAGTCATTTGTGCAATCATTTGTTCTACTGGGCCTCCTGGAACAATTTGAATGATTGCAAAATTTATAACCATTATTCCAAAAAGAGTTGGGATAATTAAAAGCAGTCTTTTTATTAAGTAAGCACCCATATTGTGCTATTTTATATTATTTCTAGTAAACTTTAATAATTAGTTTGATGTTCTATTTGATTGGATTGTTTCAAACTTATTTTGATTAATCCACCATGTATCAAAACCTAAAGAATATTTCGGTTTTATTTTTGGTTGATCAAAAAAATCCCAATATAGAACTCTGTATGAGGAGATGTGCCATTGTGGAATAACATAATAATTCCATAGAAGAACACGATCTAGAGCTTTGGTTATTGTAATTAACTCTTCTCTATCGCTAGCATTAATTAGACTTTCAATTAATCCATCTACAGCATAATTTTTTATACCAACAACATTTCTAGAACCATCAGTATCTGCTGCATCTGAGCCCCAATAATTTCTTTGCTCGTTACCTGGAGATAAAGATTGACCAAAGGTTTGCACAACCATATCAAAATCAAATGTTTCCATTCTTTTTTGATATTGTGCACTATCGATTGTTCTTACTTCGGCAATTATTCCTAATTTTTCAAGATTATCTTTAAATGGGAAAACTATTCTTTCAAAAGCAGGTGATCGTAATAAGATTTCAAATTCAAAAGGTTCTTTTGTACTAGAATGTAGAAGTTTACCATCAACTAATTCCCATCCAGATTCTTCTAAAAGTTTTGAAGCTTCTTGCAATTGAATCCTCATATAACCGGAACCATCTGTAACTGGATTTGTATACTCTTCTGTAAATATTTCTTTTGGCAGTAGATCAAAATATGGATTTAAATAATTTAATTCTTCTTTTGAGGGAACACCAGAAGAAGCAAGTTCTGAATTTTCAAAAAAACTATCTGTTCTTTTATATGCATCAAAGAATAAATTTTTATTAGACCATTCAAAATCGAAAGCATAAGAAAGAGCCTTTCTTACTCTTCTATCTTTAAATTTATCTTTTCTAATATTAAATGCAAAACCTTGCATACCTTGTGGATTTTCATGACTTATTAATTGCTTTTTAATTAAACCTTCATTCACAGCATTTATATCATAAGCAGTTGCCCATTCTTTTGATGAATTTTCAGAGAAGAAATCAATCTCACCAGATTTAAAAGCTTCTCTTTCAATACCTCTGTCTTTGTAATAATCATATCTAATTGTGCCGAAGTTATCTTTACCAATTTTAATCGGTATTGATGCACCAAAACCCCAATAATTTTGATCTAGTTCGTAAGTAATTGATCTTCCACTATCAAAAGACTTAATTTTATAAGGACCACTCCCAATTGGAACTTCTAAAGATGTTTCTTCAAAATTTTTATTTTCCCAATAATGTTTTGGCAGTACAGGTAATTGGCCAACAATTAATACTAATTCTTTATTCGTATTTGATGTAAAATTAAATCTTACTTTATTTTCTTCTTGCTTAATAACTTCTTTTACATCACCATAATAATATTTATAAAATGGGTGACCTTTTTCCATCAAGGTATTAAATGTCCAAACAACATCGTCAGCTGTAATTTTTTTTCCATCGTGCCAATATGCTTCGTTTCTTAATGTAAATGAAACCCAAGATCTATCGTCTGGCCATTCAATCTTTTCTGCTAATAATCCGTATTCAGTGAATGCCTCATCACTTGATCCCGTTGTTAATGTTTCATACAATGCTCCAATTCCAGCTGCCGACGTACCTTTTAAAATAAAGGGATTGAAGCTGTCATAGGTTCCAATGGCACTTCTTACTATCGATCCGCCTTTAATTGAATTTGGATTAATGTATTCAACATTTTCAAAATCTTTTGAGTATTTTGGCTCACCATGCATTGCAATTGCATGAGATATATTAGTATTAGCTTGTACTTTTACTTGAAAAATTAGAGTGAACGTAAAGATCAAAGTGAGTATTTTCATACTCATAATATATGTCTATTTATTAAAAATTAAAATAAATTTTAGTTTATTAATTTAATTATTTCATCATGAAGAGAGCTTGTACTGGAAGCAACCAAACTGCCATCTGAGTCTAGCGATATATCTTGTCCAAACTTATCCGTAATTACTCCACCAGCTCCTTCAATTACATTTACAAGAGCCATATAATCATGCACTTTTAATGTATCTTCTAAAACAATATCAATTAAACCTGAGGCTAACATCCCATACATGTAACAATCACCACCAAGTCTATAATATCTTGATTTTTCTTTTAGGAATTCTAATCCCTTTCTGATTTGAGGTTCATCAAAATATAATCCGGATGTAAAAAGATAGGCATCTTTAATTTGTTTAATTGCACTAGTTTGAACATCTTTTCCATTACATTTTGTCTTTTGATTTTTTACTCCTATCCATCGCTCATTGTGTGCTGGACAATTAATAATTCCTAAAACTGGTTTTTTGTTATGAAGTAATGCAATTAAATTACCAAAATCCTTATGTCCAGCTATATAACTTCTTGTTCCATCTATAGGATCTAATACCCATATAAATTCAGCGTCTATTTTTTCATTTTCATACTCTTCACCCAAAATTCCATGATCAGGATATTCTTTTCTTATTCTCTCTCTTAATACTTGTTCTGTTTCTTTATCTGCTAAAGTTACAGGACTTTCATCATCTTTAATTTCTATTTCAATTTTGTTTCTAAAATAATGCATTGAAGTTTTAGATGCATCATCCGCTAGAGAGTTTGCAAATTTTGAAAACTCTTCTGTATCTAAGATCATTACTTTAGTTTATGGAAGTGGTGCTGGATTATCTGAGTGTTCTCTGAGGAAATAAACTAAATCTGCTCTATCTTTTACTTTTTTCAAACCTGCAAAGTTCATTTTTGTACCTTTTATATATTTTTTTGGTTTATATAAAAATTCTGCCAATTCTTCATATCCCCATTCTCCACCGTATTCTGCTAAAGCTTTAGAGTAAGCAAAACCGTCAACATTTGCCTTCGGTCTATTTATAAGATTCCATAAGTGTGGACCTACTTTATTTGCACTACCTTTCTCATAATTATGGCATGTTGCACATTTTTTGAATAACTTTTCCCCATTATCAAGAGAAGCACTAGCTAATAACATTGAAATTGGCTCTATTACCTCTTCTTTTTTTTCCACTACTCCAACGCCAGTAGAATCCTCAGGAACGTCTATTTTATAAGCTGTTTCTTTTTTTGAATCATGATCAATATCAATGACTAAATCTCCAAAATGTCCAATAAGTGTAACAATTAAGACTGCTAATATAATAGATGCTAAAATTTTATTAACTTCAAGCCCAGACATGTATAAGTACATATACAGATTTTTTAGAAGAAAGAATATATTTGTCGTAAGTATGAAATTTAAATTCTCTTGCCTAATTGTCGCATAAATTATGAAAAATGTTGTAATTATACCTTCACGAATGGCTTCCACTAGACTGCCGGGCAAACCATTAATGGCTATAGATGGTATTCCAATGATACAACGAGTATGGCAACAAGCAATTGCATCAAAAATTGGAGAAGTGTTCGTTGCTTGTTCTGAAATTGAAGTTCATGATTTAATCATAAGTAATGGTGGCAAAGCTATTATGACAGATCCAGATCTTCCCTCCGGAACTGATAGAGTTCATTCCGCTTTTTTAAAGATAAAAAATAATAAAGACATTGATGTAATAATCAATCTACAAGGTGATATGCCTCTTATAAATCCAGATCATATTCTTAAAGTCATTGACCCAATAAAAAGAAATTTTACCATTGGTACACTTGCAACAAACTTAAATGATAATGAATTAAATAATCCCAATGTAACAAAAGTTGAAGTTGATTTTAAAAAAAATGAAACAGCGCAGGCGTTAAGTTTTTCTAGACAAGTTACAATTGAAAATAAAAACTTATACCATCATGTTGGCATCTATAGTTATACTCTAGATTCAATAAATACATTTATCAATCTACCTAAATCAAAAAATGAAATTGATCTAAGTTTAGAACAAATGAGAGCTATGG
>CACMRK010000020.1 GCA_902616075.1 uncultured Alphaproteobacteria bacterium | reverse complement strand
ATTGCTTAAAGTGCTTGGAAAACAATCTCTTGCTAGTGCCTATAAAATTAATGATTATGAAAGATTAGTATTAAATTTAAAAAATCTATATTTTCCTAAAACTAAAATTCTAGTTACTGGTGATGGTAGAGTTGCAAAAGGAGTAATTGAACTTTTAAATCTAACAAACATTAAAGCAGTATCAAAAAAAGACTTTTTGGAAAAAAAATTTGATCAACCTATTTTTTGCAATTTAGAAACTAAAGATTATGTTACAAATAATTCTTCCACCAACTTTAACCTTGAACATTTTATTGATAATCCTCAAGATTATTCTAGTTCTGCATTACAATATTTAAAAGAAACTGATATACTTATAAGTGCACATTACTGGGACCCATCTTCTCCAAAAATATTTGAGAATGAAGACTTAAAAGTTTTACAAAATCTAAAAATTGTTGGCGATATTACTTGTGATATTAATGGCTCTGTTCCAACTACAATACGATCAACAACAATTGAGGAGCCAAATTATTGGATTGAAAGATATACTTTAAAAGAAATAGACGAAAATAATGATGGAATTGCTGTTATGGCAGTTGATAATTTACCATCTGAATTACCACGTGATTCAAGTACAGAATTTAGTGAAGGTATTATCAAAGAAGTTCTTCCTTTTTTATTAAAAGAAGATGATGGAAGAATATTAAATGGAACAATAACAACAGATGGTAGTTTTTTAGAAAAGTACAATTATCTAAATGATTATATTAGAATCAATGAATAAAGCAGAAAAAAAACATCATCTCTCTTCCGAAATCACAACACCTTTTAAAATTGTAAGTAATTTTAATCCAAGTGGTGATCAGCCTGAAGCAATTAAAAGTATTGTTAAAAGTCTAAATGAAGGAGAACAAGAACAAGTTCTTTTAGGTGTCACTGGATCAGGTAAGACCTTTACAATGGCTAAAGTAATTGAAAAAGTACAGAAACCGACTTTAATAATGGCACCAAACAAAACATTGGCAGCACAACTTTATGGAGAAATGAAAAATTTGTTTCCAAATAATGCTGTTGAATATTTTGTCAGTTATTATGATTATTACACACCAGAAGCATATGTACCAAGGACTGATACATATATTGAAAAAGAATCTTCAATAAACGAACAAATTGATCGCCTAAGACATTCAGCTACTAGATCTTTAGTGGAAAGAAGAGATACAATCATAGTAGCATCAGTTTCTTGTATTTATGGTATTGGATCAGTTGATGCTTATTCTTCAATGTCTTTTACTTTAGATAAAAATCAATCAATAAGTAGAGAGATAATTATCAGAAAGTTGGTAGAACTTTTATACAAACGTCGTGACATGGACTTTAGAAGAGGTAGCTTTAGGGCTAAAGGAGATATTTTAGAAATTTTCCCCTCTCACTACGAAGATATTTCTTGGAAAATATCTATGTTTGGAGATGATATAGAGAGTATAACACAAGTGGACCCACTTACTGGAGAGAAGCTAGGAGAACTTGAACAAATAAGAATCTTTGCAAACTCTCATTATGTAACCCCAAAGCCAACAATAAAAAAAGCAATTACGATGATTAAAAATGATCTAAAAAAACAATTAGAGATTTTTGAAAAAGAAAAAAAATACTTAGAAAGACAAAGGTTAGATGAGAGAACTACATTTGACTTAGAAATGATGGAAACTACTGGAAGTTGCAGTGGTATTGAAAATTATTCTAGATATTTGTCAGGAAGACAGCCGGGAGAGCCTCCTCCTACACTTTATGAATATATTCCAGAAGATTCTTTATTGTTTATAGATGAAAGCCATCAGACATGCGGTCAAATAGCAGGAATGTACAAAGGTGATTTTTCTAGAAAATCAACTTTAGCTCAATATGGTTTTAGACTACCAAGTTGTGTTGATAACAGACCTTTGAAAAGAGAAGAATGGGATGCAATGCGTCCACAAACTATATTTGTAAGTGCAACACCAGGAGATTATGAACTTGAAAAGACAGGTGGTACCTTTGTTGAACAAGTAATTAGACCAACAGGTTTAATTGATCCACCTATTGAGATAAGGCCAACTAAACATCAAATTGATAACTTAATTGATGAATGTAAAAAGACTATAGATAAAGGTCATCGTGTTCTAATAACAACACTTACAAAAAAAATGGCTGAAGATCTTACTGAATATATCAATGAAGAAGGATTAAAGGTAAGGTATCTGCACTCTGATATCGATACATTAGAAAGAATAGAAATTATTAGAGATCTAAGACTAGGAGTTTTTAATGTTTTAGTAGGAATAAATCTTCTTAGAGAAGGTTTAGATATTCCTGAATGCGCTTTAATGGCTATATTAGATGCTGATAAGGAAGGTTATCTTCGTTCTAGAACTAGTTTAATTCAGACTATTGGTAGGGCTGCAAGAAATGTTGAGAGTAAAGTCTTAATGTATGCTGATAACATTACCACTAGTATGAAAGAAGCAATTGAAGAGACAGATAGAAGACGAACAAAACAACTAGAATATAACAAAATAAATAAAATTACGCCAATCAGTATTAAAAAGAATATTCAAGAAATAATTGAGAACACGGCTGAACAAGATCATGTTACAGTTGAAATTGATAATGCTAAAGAATTAGTTGGTAAGGATCTTAATAAACATATTAAAAATTTAGAGAAAAAAATGAATGAATTTGCTTCAAAACTTGAATTTGAAGATGCAGCAAGATTACGAGATGAAATTAATAGATTAAAGGCAAAAGAAGTGGGTCTTTCTAATAAAGTTTTGCAATTTAAAAAGAATTAATGGATATTGTATTTTCAGAAACTAACCAAACTGGAATCATTAAACTAAATCGTCCTAAAGCTTTAAATGCTCTCAATTTAGAAATGGCAAAAAAATTCCATGACAAATTATTAGAATGGGAAGAAAAAGATAATATCTTAAGAGTATTGTTAGTTGGAGAAGGTAAACATTTTTGTGCAGGAGGTGATGTAAAATCTCTTGTTCTTGCTGGAAAAGAAAACTCTTTAAAACATGATTTTTTTAAAATTGAGTATAAACTTAATTATTTAATAAGCCAATTTAGTAAAGAATTTCTTTCAGTTTGGAATGGTGTAGTGATGGGAGGCGGGGTTGGTTTATCAATCTATGGTGATCACAGATTGGCAACAGACAATTCAAAATTTGCAATGCCAGAATCTGCAATTGGCTTTTTTCCAGATGTTGGCGGAAGTTATTTTTTATCAAATCTTCCAGGTAACATTGGTAAGTATATTGGTTTAACGGGTGAGGTTTTAGAGTTAAATGAATTAATTTTTTTTGGATTAGCAACTCACTACTTTAAAAGTAATAAAATAGAAGGTGTTAAAGATAAATTTATTACAAGAGGAGAAATTTCACACGATAATTTTGAAGTAGAGAATGATACATATCTAATTAAAAATATGAATTTAATAAATGAACTATTCAATGGAAATATTCAAACAATCATATCAAATTTAAAAAGTCATAACTCAGAGTTTTCAAAAAAAATTTTAGATATTCTTTTAGTTAAATGTCCAATGAGTCTTGCTATAAGCACTAAACTTATAGATGATGCAAAAGGTAAATCGTTAAAAGAATGTTTAGAAACTGAATTTCAATTAAGTCAAAAAATAGTATACCGAAGTGACTTTGATAATGGTGTAAATTCTGTGCTAATTTCAAAAGATCATAATCCTATTTGGCAACCATCAAAAATAGATGAAATAAATATAGAAGATCTAGATTTTTATTTTGAAACTCATACTGAAAATCTTTATCTATAATATTACAAATGAGTAATAAAATTCCTACTTCTGCAAAAGTAGTTGTGATAGGCGGTGGTATAGCTGGATGTTCTGTAGCTTATCATTTAGCAAAATTTGGATGGAAAGATGTGATCTTGCTAGAAAGAGATCAATTAACTTCTGGAACTACTTGGCATGCAGCAGGACTGATTGGTCAGATTGGTGCATCAGCAACCATTACAAAACTTAGAAATTATTCGTTAAATTTATATAAAGACCTGGAAAAAGAAACAGGATTAGCAACAGGTTTAAAGCAAAACGGCTCTTTAACTATTGCAACAACTAATGATCGATTAGAAGAATTAAAAAGGCAAGCTACTTTTGCTCAAAGATTTAATATAGAAGTTAATGAATTAGAAAAAAATCAGATTAAGGATATTTATTCTCTTATTAATACTGATGATGTTGTTGGTGGAATATTTATTCCAAAAGATGGTCAAGCAGATCCTGTTGGTATAACAAATGTCCTTGCTAAATCGGCAAAAATGAATGGTGCTCAAATATTTGAACATTGTTCTGTAAATAAAATCCTTACTAAAAATGGATCAATAGAAGGTTTAGATACAAAACATGGAAAAATTAAATGTGAATATATTGTTCTAGCATCTGGAATGTGGTCTAGGCAGATAGCAAATGATATTAACGTTAGTATACCGCTATATCCAAATGAACACTTCTATATATTAAGTGAGCCATTAAAAGAAATTTCTAAATCACTTCCAGTTCTTAGAGATTACAATAATTGCTTATATCTAAAAGAGGATGCTGGAAAAATTTTAGTAGGAATTTTTGAGCCTAAAGCTAAACCTGCATTTACTGATACATATAAAGTGCCAAATGATTTTTCTTTTGGAGAACTGCCTGAAGATTTTGATCATTTTGAACCGCATTTAAAAAATGCTATGAAAAGAATACCAGCCCTTGAAAATGTAGGTATAAGAAAATTCTTTAACGGTCCTGAAGCTTTTACTCCAGATACAAATTATCTTTTAGGAGAAACACCAGAAGTAAAAAACTTTTATGTTTGTTGTGGATTTAATAGTATTGGTATTCAGAGTGCTGGTGGTGCAGGTAAGGTAACTGCAGAATGGATGATGAACGGTGAGGTTAATGATGATCTTTACTCCTTAGATATTTCAAGATTTGAAAAATTTCACTCTGAGACAAAATTTATAACTGAAAGAGTTACTGAGTCATTAGGAGATTTATATGCAATGCACTGGCCTTACAAACAACATAAATCTTCAAGAAATATTAAACTACTTCCTTTTCATAATGATTTGAAAAAAGAAGGAGCATGCTTTGGTCAAGTGGCCGGTTTTGAAAGACCAATGTGGTATGCTCTAAATGGTAAGAAACCAGAATACGAGTATAGTTATGGCTATCAAAATTGGTATGATGCAGCAAAGTATGAAACAATAAACACAAGAAAAAACGCTGGTTTATTTGACTTAAGTGCCTTTGCAAAATTTGAAATTAAGGGAGACACTGCCTTCAACGATCTGCAACGATTATGCTGTAATAATATTAAAAATTATCCCGGTAATACAACTTACACGCAAATGCTTAATTCAAATGGTGGCATTGTTGCCGATTTAACAGTTACTTGTATTGATACTAATTCCTTTCGTATTGTAACGGGTTCATCTGTGAGAGAACATGATAAAAAACATATTTCAGAAAATTTAAGTAAAAAAACAACTTTAATTGATATTACTGAAAGTTTAGCTTGCTTTGGTATTTTTGGTCCTAAAAGTAGAGAAATTCTAACAAAAATATTTGGAGAACATTTTTCAAACGACAAGTTTAAATTTGGAACTGCTAAAGAAATATCATTGAAAAATAATAAATTAATCTTCCAAAGATTATCTTTTGTTGGTGAACTTGGTTGGGAAATTTATGTTCCTATAAATATATCTAGAGAAATTTATTTAGAGTTAGTTAAAGTTGGAGAAAAATTTAACCTTTCGCATGCTGGTGCCCATGCACTAGATATCATGAGAATGGAAAAGGGATATTTACATTGGGGTCATGATATTTCTCCAGCTGAAAACCCTTTTGAAGCTGGATTAGAATTAACTGTTAAATTAAATAAAGAAACAGATTTTATAGGTAAAGAAGCTTTAAAAACAAAAAATAGAATTAAGAAGAAACAACTAACAAATTTTGTTTTAGAAAAATCTTCGCCAGGAAATCCTCTCTTATTACATGATGAGCCTATTTATTATAAAAATAAAATTGTGGGAGAAACAACTTCTAGCAATTATTCATTTTGTTATAATAAAAATATGGTTTTTGGATATATAGATTCAGAAATAGATTTAAAAAAATTAAATGGAAGTAATTTTGAAGTTGAGGTTGCTAAAAATAAATATGTTATGTCTGTTCAATTTAATCCATTGCATGATCCTGAAAATAATTTTACAAAAATATAGTTTTTTACGATCTAATATATGAAAACAATTAGATTATTTTTTTCTATGGTAGTAATTATATTAATAATTCTATCTATCTTTATTTATGTTTTTCTAAATAATTTTGAAAAAGAAAAAATAATTAGTGATATTGAGAAGAAATTTGAAATTAAAATTAATGAAAAAAATAAAACTAAAATAAATATTTT
>CACMRK010000019.1 GCA_902616075.1 uncultured Alphaproteobacteria bacterium | reverse complement strand
ATCCGTTCAATGTTTGAAGATGGATGTTCTAAATATCTTGAATATTCACCATTATTAGTTAGTAAAATCAATCCTTCACTCATATAATCTAATCTTCCAACACTTATTAATTGACCGATATTTTTTGGCAATAAATCAAAAATTTTTTTTCTACCTAAATTATCTTTTGTACTACAAATATATTTTATTGGTTTGTATAACTTCCATACTTCAACTTTATTTGCTTTTTTAACAATTTTATTATTAACTTTAATTATATCTAAATTACCTACTTTATGACTTGGATGAAGGCATAGTTGATTATTAATTTTAATTTTTTTTTCTAAAATTAATTTTTCTGCATCTCTTCGTGAACAAATTCCAGCACTTGATAGATATTTTGAAATTCTAATATTCACTTTGTTTCACTAATAAAATTTTTAATTATTTTTATATCATATTTTGTAATTAAAAATTCAGGATGCCATTGTAAGCCAATACACCATTTGTGTTTTTTATGCTCTATTCCTTCTATAACACCATCATTTGCTGTACTTGAAACATTTAAGTCCTTACCTACTTTTTTTACTGACTGATGATGTGCACTATTAACATTTATTTTTTGAGTCTCACATATTTTATGTAGTTGAGTATTTTTTGAAATATTAACACTATGGCTAGTTTGATTTCTTGGATTTACTTGTTCATGGTTTATTGGTTCTTTTTTTAAATCTTGTATTAATGTTCCACCACACGCAACATTAATAAGTTGTGCACCACCACAAATACCCAATATAGGTTTGTTAAATTTAAAAAATTTATTGAAAATATTTAATTCAAAATTCGTTCTCTTATTTTTAATATTTTTAGATTGAGTATTACTTGTTTTATATAATTTTGGATCAATATCAAAATCTCCTCCAGTGATAATGAGACCATCAATTAAATGACAAAAATCATCAATATATTGTTTTTCATGTAATAAAGGAAATGGAATAGCGTTAAATTTTGTTAAAGAAGTTAAGTAATTTTCCCTTAATGCATACCATGGAAATTTTGAGTATGTTTTCTTTTTTTCACTATCAAGAGTTATTCCAATAATTGGTTTTTTCATTATAATTCAACTATAATGTACAACATAAGTGTGTTCCAGAATGAACGTTGATTTTTTTATGAAAGAAGCAATTATTGAAGCAGACAAAGCTTATATTTTAAATGAAGTTCCAGTTGGGGGAATACTTGTTGATAATACAACAAACAAAATTTTAGCCAGAAGTTATAATACCGTAAATAAAGATAAAAATGCTATTAAACATTGTGAATTAAATCTTATTCAAAAAACTTGCGAAAGACTAAAGCTTAAATATTTAGAGAATATGACATTGTTTGTAACCTTAGAACCATGCACTATGTGCGCTAGTGCTATAAGTGAAGTACATATTAAAAATGTTTATTTTGGTGCCTATGATGAAAAAAATGGAGGAATTGAAAAACTCCGAGTTGCTTTTCAAAGAGAAAATATATTTATGCCAACTATTTATGGTGGCATTATGGAAAAAGAATGTAGTAATTTATTAAAAAAATTTTTTAAAAATAAAAGTGATAGATAAAATTAATATACCCGAGTTTGAAGTTTCAGAATTTAATCAAGCGTTTAAAGAAGTGATTGAGTCCAATTTTAATTATGTAAGAATTAAAGGAGAGATTTCAGAGGTTAAAACTGCAACAAGAGGTCAAATCTATCTAACACTTAAAGACGAGGATTCTATTTTAAGTGGAGTTATTTGGGATCAGAAAAAAAAATATTTAGATATAAGTCCAGAAATAGGACTAGAAATAATAGCAACTGGGAGAATCACTACTTGGTCTCGCTATAAAACTACTTACCAAATAGATATTGATAAAATTGAAATTGCAGGAGAGGGAGCACTTTTAAAACTTATTGAAGAAAGAAAAAAAAGACTACAAAAAAAAGGCTATTTTGATGAGGATAAAAAAATCCCATTACCTTTTTTGCCTGAGAGATTAGGTATTATTACCTCTCCTACTGGCTCTGTAGTACATGACATAATAAATAGAGTGAATGATCGTTTTCCAATGCCTTTAGATATATGGCCTGTATCAGTACAGGGTGTTGACTCAGCAGATAGTATTATAAATGCTATCGAAGGTTTCAATAAACTTAAATCTGCTAAACCAGATATTCTAATTATTGCTAGAGGTGGAGGAAGTACGGAAGATTTAATGGCATTCAATGATGAAAATCTTGCAACAAGTGTTTTTGATTCAAAAATACCAATTATTTCAGCAATAGGTCATGAAACAGATACAACAATTATTGATTTAGTATCAGATTTAAGAGCGTCTACACCAACTGCGGCAGCTGAAAAAGCTACCCCAGTTAGATTTGAATTAATAGAAAAAATTAAAAATTTACAACTTAGATTAAACTCAAAAGTTAATTCACAAATTAAGTCCAAAAAGGAAAATTACGAATATTTAGAAAAGTTTCTTAAATCTCCAAGCTTGATAGTTAATAATTATAAGGAGAAGCTTTTAGACGATTTTAAAAATTTAACATTATCAATTGAAAATAAATTTAGTATATCAAAATTGAATCTTCTTAACCTGGGAAAATCTATTGTTTCACCAGATTCATCAATAAATTTAAAACAAACAAAGATTAACAATCTTTCAAAAAATCTTAATTTGAATATAGCCAATAATTACAAAGATAAGCTCGAAAAATATAAGTCTAATATAAGATTGCTCAATTCCAATTCTATTTCTTCAAATCTTAAAAAAGGATACTCAATTTTGATGAATAAAAAGAAAATTATTAAGACAAGTAAAAAAATTACTACTGACGATCAATTATCAGTGAAACTTATTGATGGTACAATTAATATAAAAGTAACAAAAATTAACTAAATCTTTTATGCTGCCAGAACCATTGACTAGGTTCTGCTTTAATCCACTGTTCAATCTTATTATGAATTTCTTCCATCATCTGAGTATCATTAATTTCTAAATTATTATGATAAAGTGGCTCTAAAAATGTTAGCTCAATATTCCCATTATCAATTCTTTTATTTTGTATTGGAATTATTGGTAAGTTATATTTTCTAGCTATTTTTAAAAAACCTGTTTGTGTTTTAACTTTTTTATTAAAAAACATTACTTCTTCTCCTGAAGAGTCTTTTTGATCTATTAATAATACAATTGATAAAGAATTGTTTATTGCATCAACAACATCTTTAGCACTTTTCTTACCTTTGGGAGTGTAAAAGCTATTTTTAGAAACAAGAGAATTTTGTCTAATATTAAGTATTAGTTTATCAATAAAATTATTATTTATATGACGATAAATGCCACCAATATTAATTCCAATTCTATCTAAACCTGGAACTAATACTTCCCAATTAGATTGATGAATACTAATAAAAATTGCTTGTTTTTTGTTTTTAATAAAATCTTCTATATTTTCAAGATTGATATATTTTATTTTATTTTTAATAAAAATATCATTTATTCTTAAAAGTTCACAAATTGTAAGGCCAAGATTATTCCAACTTTTTTTAATAATATTCTGTATTTCTTCATCTTTAAGATTTGGGAAAACATACTTACAGTTATTTATAGCTGTTTTGTTGGCTCGTGAAAATTTGCCAAAAGTTCTAAATAATAATGATGAGATTTTCAAAGATAGATTGAGTGGTAAAATCTTATATAAGAAATAAATAAAAATAAATCCAATATACTGTAAAAAGTAAATTACCTGTTTCATATTGCTAAATCATTAATTTTATTTTCTAGTACATTACTTAAAATCTCTTTTAGCAAATTTTCATCTTCAAATTTGATTTCACCATTAAGTGTGCTGACTAAAGAACGATATGATTTTGGTATTCTTACAAAATCTTTTTTTGTAGTAACCAATACAGATTTTGTAAGATTAGCATTTTCTGCAAGATTTAACATGTCATTTTCATCAAATATATGATGATCTGGATAGCTAATTTTTTTTTCTAAAATAGCGCCTTGTTCACTTAGTGAATTATAAAATTTTTCAGGATAAGCAATGCCTGCAAAAGCTGTTACTTTTTGGTTTTTATAAATTTTATTATCTGTACTAATTTGAAACTTAGCATGAATAATTGGAACAGTGCTAGGAATTTTATCTTTAACATCTTGAGCAATTTCACCAATTACAATTACTAAATTTGCTCTAGAAATACCTCTTGATATGCTTTCCCTAAGAGGTCCAGAAGGAATCACTCGTTTATTTCCAAATCCTTGTTCACCATTAATTACTATAATTGAAAAATCTTTCTGAAGAGTTGGATTTTGAAAGCCATCATCCATAATTATACAGTCAGCACCTTTTTCTTTAGCTAAAATAAAGGATTTATTTCTATCCTGACCAATCCAAGTTGGAGCAACTTCAGCTAGCAACAAGGATTCATCACCAACACTTTTTGCCGAATGCCACTCTTTAACGCGAACATTAGATTTTTCAACTCCACCATAACCCCTTGAAACAAAGTGAGGATTATATCCATTAAGTTTTAATAAATTTCCAATTTTTAATGCTACAGGTGTTTTACCAGCACCTCCCACCACTATATTCCCAATACAAATTACAGGAATTCCAGAAGATGTTTTTCTACTAACAAAATTTCTTATTTTAGTTCCAAATCTAAATAGTAATGAGAGTGGATATAAGGAATTTGAAAAGTATGTGTCATTTTTTTTATACCAAAATTTAGGAGCTTTAAGCATTTTAATTAATGTACTTTTCGATGTCTTTAAAAAGCTTTTCTTTTTCAAAGAAAGATCTATTAGAAAACTCAATTGCATTTGCTTGAATTTTTTTTACTTCAAAATTATTATTTAGTAATTCTTTCATCTTTACATCAATATCTTCAAACTTATTTACCATTATACAGGAATTTGCTTTTACCATATCTTCATAAATATTAGTCCAATTATCAACATAATTACCGCTAATAATAGCACATCCATAACTTGCAGGCTCTATAGGATTATGTCCACCAATATTTTTTAAAAAAGAACCACCTAAAATAACTAAATCACTAATTTTAAAATATTGATCTAATTTTCCAAAACTATCAATTACTACGATATTATTTTCTTCAATTTCTTTTCTAGATTCTATAGAAATATTAAATCCTTCTTTATTTAATTCTTGCTTAATTGTACCAATTCTTTCTGGATGCCTTGGTGCAAGATAAATTTTTAAATTAAATTCATCTATTGTTTTTTTAATACATTTAATTATCTCTTTTTCTTCATTAGAATGAGTACTTGCAATCATAATTGTGTTTGATTGATCTTTATTTATTGAAGAATTATTTTTATTCTTAGCTAATTTTAAATTTCCAATATAGTCAATTTGTAAGTTTGTTAATTCTTGAATTCTTTTTTTGTCATCTTTGCTTTGTGCAAAAATTTTATTAAAACTCTTTAATGAATTTCTGTAGAAATTTTTTGTACTTTTCCATTTTTTAAAAGAAGTTGGTGAAATCCTTGCATTTAAATATAAACAATTGATATTTTTAACTCTAATTTTATTAAGCATATTTGGCCAAATATCTGACTCTATCCATAGAATCAGATTTGGCTTCCAAAAGTTTAAAAATCTTGAACACCACAGAGACACATCAAATGGGATGTATTGATGGATTATTTTATTTTTATAAAACTCCTTAATATATTCCGCAGAAGATTTTGTTGTTGTAGTAACTAAAATATTAAAAACTTTATGATATCGTTCTATAATTAAATCTGAAGATTTAAATTCGCCAATACTTGCTGCATGTATCCATAAAATTTTTTTCTCAGTATTTTTTTTTACCGTTGGTTTTCCAAACCTTTCAATAAATCTCAGTCTATCCTCTTTTTTTCTATAGATCCTAATAAATGTATTAAAAATAATTACTGGTATGAGAAGAGTACTGAGTATTTGATATATTCTAAGCATTTAGATTTTTTTCTGCTGATTTCATGCAATCATTAATTTTTTCTTCCAAGAAATTCTTATATTTGTCTAAATCATCATCTTTAGTAGAAGAAGGAATAGTAATTGGTTCACCCCAGACAAATCTACATCTTGAAAATGGATATGTAATTAAAAATGAGTCCCAAGATTTAAGTTTAAGATTTTTATTTGAAGCAAAACCAAGTGGTATAATAGGGACTTGAGTATGAATTGCAATTTTTATAATTCCTTCTGAGACTTTCTTATTTGGTCCCCTTGGTCCATCAGGAGTAATACCAATATAATTTCTATCTTTTAAAATTTTAAATACTTTCCTTAATGAAGGTGATTTATTTTTTGACATTATAGAAACATTTTTTAAATTAAAATGACCTGCAATATATGCACCAAATCGACCATCACTGTGGCTAGATGCTAACATATTTAACACAGCTTTACTTTTCCATACATATCCTATCATCATCAATTGACCATGCCAAAATGCTAAAATAAAAGGTTTATTCTCTCTCCACAATTTTTCTGGTAACTCAGAGTTTATAATCTGTATTTTAGAGGTGTAACATACGAATAAGATATATAGGTAACCTATAAATGCCAAAATTTTTTGAGATATAGAAAATTTA
>CACMRK010000018.1 GCA_902616075.1 uncultured Alphaproteobacteria bacterium | reverse complement strand
CAGCTATGGTTATCGAAGGAAAAGCTGCAATGCAAGTTATGGGAGACTGGGCAAGAGGTGAATTTGCTGTTGCTGGACAAGAAGCAATGGTTGATTATTCTTGTGTAATTCCTGGTAAAGAAAAATATGTTGCTCTTGGTGGTGATGTATTTGTTTTTCCTAAAAATGATGATCCAAAAGTAAAAGATGCTCAGCTAGCAATGGCAAGTATGATGGTTAATCCAACTGTACAAGCTAAATTTAATAATGCTAAAGGTTCTCTTCCTATGAGACTTGATGTTGATACTTCTGCAGCTGATGCTTGTATGCAAATGGGATTAGATTTAATTCAAAATCCAGATGCAATTATGAGAGAAAGTGATGATTGGAATACTCCTGCATTCACTGCAGCATGGGGTGATATTATTTCTGAATTCAGAAATGATCCTAATTACACTGTTGCTCAAGTAATGGACGACTTAGAAGGCGTTTTAACAAGCGGACTTTAAATATATACGAAATGGCAGGATTAATTTATCCTGCCATTTAACATTTTATGTCTTTTTATAGAAATATAGCTGCAAAAATAGCACTGTTACCGATGATAGTAATATCTTTAACTGTATTTGTCGGATGTATTATCTATTCTTTTGTTTATTCGTTAACAAATTCGAAATTAGTTCCAGTAATGAACTATGTTGGTTTTGATCAATACGAAAGATTATTTAAACAACGAAAATGGGATGTAGCAGTAGAAAATATTTTTATTTATGGTTTTGTATTTACAATTGGGTGTCTGATCATTGGTTTTTTATTAGCAGTTTTGATTGATCAAAAAATAAGAGGTGAGAGTTTATTTAGAACAATTTTTTTATACCCTTATGCCATGTCTTTTGTTGTTACTGGTTTAGTCTGGAAATGGGTTTTAAACCCAACATTTGGTCTCGAGAATTCAATGCACATGTGGGGTATGACATGGTTTGAATTAGACTGGTTGGTAAATAGAGATCTTGCAATCTATGCTGTTTGTATAGCTGCAGTTTGGCAAGGTGCAGGTTTTGTAATGGTATTAATGTTAGCAGGACTCAGAGGAATTGATGAAGATATTTGGAAATCACTTAGTATTGAAGGTGTAGCTAAATGGAAATCTTATATTTTTGTTATTTTACCGATGTTAAGACCAATGGTAGTTACTGCAATTGTCTTGATTGCAGCTGGCGTAGTAAAAGTCTATGATTTAATTTTAGCTCTTACATCTGGTGGACCAGGTTATGCTACCACAACACCAGCAATGTATGTAATGGAGAATTTTTTTAGTAGAGCAAATTTAGGACAAGCTTTTGCAGCTTCTATAATAATGTTTATTTCAGTTGTATGTATTCTTGCTCCTTGGGCTTTTTATGAATTCTATCTAAGAAACAAATACGCAAATAACTAATGTCTACTATTCCTAAAGGACCTCGACCAAAACACCTTACAGTTGGAAGAATAGGTTTGTATTGTTTTATATTTATGTGCGCATTATTTTTTTTAATGCCCTTATACGTAATGATCATTACTTCTCTTAAAGATATGGATGAAATAAGAGCTGCTAATATTTTAAACCTCCCGAAAGAACTTAGTTTTTATGCTTGGCCAAAAGCTTGGTCTCAAGCGTGTACAGGATTTGTATGCGAGGGATTGAAACCAGGTTTTATTAACTCTGTAAAGATAACTGTACCTAGTGTAATTGTATCCGTAGCTTTAAGTGCACTTAATGGATATGCATTAGCTTTTTGGCGTTTTAGGGGAGCATACTTCTTTTTTGGCCTATGTATGTTTGGCGCATTCATTCCTTATCAAGTAATGGTGTACCCACTTTTAAAAATAGAAGATTTTTTAGGTATTTATTCTTCATTACCAGGCATCATACTTGTTCATACTATTTTTGGTATGCCAATACTAACACTTATCTTTAGAAATTTTTATGCCAGTCTTCCAATAGATCTATTTAAAGCTGCTAGAATAGATGGCGGTAATTTTATAAAAATATTTTTTTATGTAATAATTCCAATGTCTACTCCTATAACTATTGTAGCTGTCATTCTTCAGGTTACAGGAATTTGGAATGATTTTCTTCTAGGATTGGTTTTTGCAGGAAGAGACAACCAACCAATGACAGTTCAATTAAATAATATTGTACAAGTAGATTATGGTGTTGCTGAATATAATGTAGATATGTCAGCAACAATTTTAACTTCTCTAGTTCCTCTTTTTGTATACTTTATTTCTGGAAGATGGTTTGTGCGTGGAATAGCAGCTGGGGCAATAAAGGGGTGAGTATGAAAAATAGTGTTGAAGTAAAAAATATATCCTTCAGTTATGGAAAAACTGAAATATTAAATGATTTAAGTCTCGATATTAAAGAAGGAGAATTTATGGTTTTGCTTGGTCCTTCAGGTTGTGGAAAGACTACTTTATTAAACTGTATTGCCGGTCTTTTAGATTTAACGGATGGACAGATTTGGATTGAAGATGATAACGTTACATGGAAAGAACCAAAAGATAGACATATAGGAATGGTATTCCAATCTTACGCATTGTACCCAAGTATGACTGTTGAGAAAAATTTATCATTTGGTTTAAGAATGATGGGTACTGCAAAAGATTTAATTAATGAAAAAATTAAAAAAGCTGCAAATCTTCTACAAATAAATGAATTACTTAAAAGAAAACCCTCTCAACTCTCTGGGGGCCAAAGACAGCGCGTAGCTATTGGTAGAGCTTTGGTTAGGGATGCGAAAGTTTTTTTATTTGATGAGCCTTTAAGTAACCTTGATGCAAAATTAAGAGCTGAACTACGCTATGAAATTAAAAAACTTCATAGAGATTTATCAAATACTATGATTTATGTTACACATGATCAAATAGAAGCTATGACTCTTGCGGACCGTATATCTGTTATGAAAGATGGATTAATACAGCAATTAGATACACCTAAACAAATTTATAACAAACCAGCTAATTTATTTGTGGCTGGGTTTATTGGATCTCCAAGCATGAATTTTTTAAAAGCTAAATTTGATAAATCAAATCAAAATATAATTGTTGGAAAAAAACAAATTGATATTTCTAAATATGAAAACATAAATAATTTGATGAATGATCAAGAAGTTGTGTTTGGAATTAGGCCTGAAAACATAAATATAGAAAAAAATGAAAATTCTATTCAATGTAAAGTTGAATTAGTGGAGCCTATGGGAGCAGATACTCTTGTTTGGACTAGTGTTGAGGGTAATCCAATATCTATTAAATGATGAAATAAACATTTCATTTGATATAAATAAATCTTCAATATTCGACAGTAAATCTGAGGAGAGAATTTAATGAATAGAAATGAAGTAACAATGCAGTTGTACACAACAAGAAAATTTCAACCTTACGAGCCAATATTTAAATTTCTATCTGAGTCTGGAATTAAAAATATTGAATTATTTGATTTAGATAAAATTGATTTAGATAATTTTAAATCAATGATGGAAGAAAATAGTATTTCTATAAAATCTTCTCACATAAGTTTTCAAGCAATTACAAATACAGAAGAAACAATTAGTAGGATGAAATATCTAAATATTAAGCATGCGATAGTACCTTCTGTGCCTGAAAAATTTACTAAAGATTTTGCTTCAAATTTTGATCTTGATGAAGACACTTGGAATAACTTTGGTAAAGATCTCTCATCATATGTACAAACGTATGAAGATAATGGTCTAACTCTTGGTTATCATAATCATTCATTTGAATTTAGACCTCTTCCTAGTGGTAAGCTTCCAATAGAATGTATGATGGATCACAATGAAAATCTAAAAATGGAACTTGATCTTGGATGGGCAGTTGCTGGAAAAGCAGATCCACTTGATTGGATAGAAAAATATTCAAATAAAATTATTGGATGTCACTTAAAAGATTTTTATGATCAAAGTAAAAACTTATTAGAACACGATGAACAGTCTGCTGTAGGAGAAGGTTTTATTGATTGGCCTTCACTAATTTCTGAAGTTAAAAAAACACCATGTGAAGTTTTTGTCTTGGAACACGATGATCCAAAAGATTATAAAGAATACACAACCAAATCTTTAGAATATTTAGAAACAATTTAATGAACATTGGAATTGTTGGTTGTGGAAATATTTCTGAAACTTATTTTGAGTGTCAAAAAATATTTAATAATTTTAAAATAGTTGCTTGTGCCGATATAAATAATGAAGCTGCATTTAATGCTGCATCTAAATATTATGTTAAAGCTTTATCAGTTGATGAAATTTTAGAAAATAATGAAATTGATTTAATTATTAATCTAACAATTCCTGCAGCTCATAAAGAAATTATTACAAAATCTCTTCTTAATGGAAAACACTGTTTTAGTGAAAAGCCCTTAGCAATGAATTTTGAAGAGGGTTTAGAAATACAAAAATTAGCAGATGAAAAAGGTTTATATGTAGGATGTGCACCAGATACATTTCTTGGAGCAGCAGGGCAAAGAGCTAGAAAATTAATTGAAGATAATAAAATAGGTAAAATTGTTCTGGGAACTTTTAATTTAATGTCTCATGGGATGGAGCATTGGCACCCTAACCCAGACTTTTTCTTTAAACCTGGTGCAGGACCAGTTTTTGATGTTGGTGTTTATTACATCACGCAATTAGTAAACCTAATTGGACCAGTTAAGAAAATAAATGCGATAAGTGGAACTGCTACAAATGAGAGAACAATAACTAGTCAACCTAGATATGGAGATAAAATTAAAGTTGAAACCCCAACAACTCTAATGGGTTCTTTAGAGTTTCAAAACAATGCAAAAGTTCAGTTTTTTTGTACTTGGGATGTTTGGAAAAACAATCATTCAACAATTGAACTTTATGGACTTGATGGCTCAATGATTGTTCCTGATCCAAATTTTTTTAGTGGTGATTTATTAATTTCCCAAAAAGATAGTGATTGGGAAACTATCAATAATGATAATATGTTGTTAGGCATCCCTAATAAAAGCGATGGAGAAGGTAACAAAAAAGCAAATTATAGAGGAATAGGTCTTTCAGAAATGATCGATTCAATTGCTAGTAATCGAAAAGCTAGATGTTCTCTTGAATTATCTCTTCATGTGCTTGAGATTATGGGTGGAATTATAAAATCGGCTGAGGAAAGCAAATCTTATCAACTCTCAACCAATCCTAATCAACCTGCAATATTAACTGAAGAAGAAATAAAAAAATTAAAAATTTAATAATTTTTAATTTATTTGATATTATTCAATAATTTTAAGATAACTTATTTCATTTTGATCAGATAAAACTTCATTAAATTTTGAAAGATCATTATCAACTTTTTTTAACATTGAATTAAATTCTGATCTTTTTGTTACTACCAACGAAATATCAGCAACAATTAAATCAATAACATAAAATTGATCTTTTGATTCTTTTACTCGCCATGTTACTACAACTGATCCAGTCTCTGAAAAAATCTCCATATCTACTAAGGTAATTTGGTTTTTGTTGTCATATTTTGATTTTGTTAATTCATATGTTTGGTCTGAATACCCTTGCATCATTGACGCTATATTTAGAGCTAAATGTCGTTTAAAATTATCGATGTAAATTTTTTTGGTATTTTTATCTGATTTTTTCCAAGCTTCTCCTGCAACAAATTTAGCAATACCAGTACCAGCAAAATTGTTATTAATTGTTTTTTCGATTAGAAGAAATCTGTTCTCATTTGATAGACTTTGATTTTTATAAGCGTCAAGAATTATATCTATTTCTCTTTTAAGCCAATCTGAAGTTTCATCAGAATATAAATTTTTTGAAATAAAGATTATAAAAAAAAATATAATTAATTTAATTTTCATTATTCAAATTCAATACTGATAAGAGGTAATGGTGTTAATTCTGAGTCATCGATATTATTAATTGCTGCCTTGCGGTTTTGATAGTAAGAACTTCTCACTGCAGCATAATAATCAACTGAATTATCTCTAAGAGCATTAACTTCATCAATTATTTGTGATCTTGTATCAACTGCGTTAACTGCAGTTCTCATTGGCACCAACCAGGCTTCACCCTCACTTACTGCGTATGCATTAATTGGATCTGTTAACATAGTTAATACCATGCCTGATGTGTCTCTTAGATTTGAAGGTCCAAATAGTGGAAGCACTATATAAAAACCATCACCAACACCCCAAGTTGCAAGGGTTTGTCCATAATCTTCCTCTTTTTCTTCGAGCCCAATCTTTTCAGCTATGTCAAATAATCCAAATACACCCACAGTACTATTAACAATAAATCTTCCTGATGATTGTGCAGCGTTTCCACCCTGACCTTGTAATAATTGATTAACAACAACTAATGGAGCTCTTAAATTACTCAAAAAATTATTTATTCCACTTTGTAATGGAGAAGGTAATTTTTTGTAGCCTTTTGCAATTGGTTCTAAAACAATTCTATCAGCTACATTATTAAAGCTAAATATAGCTCTATTTATTGGTTCAAAAGGATCATATATTTCATCTTCTACAGTTGTTGTATCAAAATCCTCTGAGTCGGTTTTTACCTGATCAGCATCACTAGCAATTACATTAAAGGAAAGTAAACTGCAAAATACAAAAAATAGGATAACAAATTTTTTACTCATAGACTTAACACTAATATCTAAACTATTATTTAATATAGTTTATAAATTAAATTATATATATCTGTATTATAGCAAAAAAATGACAGAAAATTCGCAAAATTATCTAAATTTATTAAATAAAGAGCAAAGAAATGCCGTACAGCAAACTGATGGCTCATTACTCGTTTTAGCTGGTGCTGGTAGCGGAAAAACTAGGGTATTAACCTTCAGAATCTTGAATATATTAATTAAAAAACTTGCCACTCCTAGACAAATTTTAGCAGTCACTTTTACAAATAAAGCTGCAAGTGAAATGAAGTCACGAATCGGAGATGCATTAAATTTTCCAATAGACAACATGTGGGTAGGAACATTTCATTCTCTATCACTAAGAATACTAA
>CACMRK010000017.1 GCA_902616075.1 uncultured Alphaproteobacteria bacterium | reverse complement strand
ATCCTGATGTAAACATCATTTTACAAACATTTGAAAATGAAGCTTACAAAACTCAAATTCAAGTGTCCTTAAATGGTAATGATGGACCAGACGTATTCTTTAACTGGTTTGGGGAAGATAGTGCTCGTTTAGCAAGAGCGGGATTAGCATTAGATATAACTCCTTACGCAAATGTTGAAGGTGGATATGGTAACTACATTAGTGAAGGATTATCAAACACAACTGCTGTTAATGGTAAAATATATGGAGTACCAAATACTTCAGTCTCAAAATATTTTCACTATGACCCTGCTTTTTTTGAAGCAAACAGTTTAGCAGTACCAAAGACATTTGATGATTTATTAAATCTTTGTAGAGATATTAGAGCAATTGATTCATCTATTGTTCCATGGCCTCTTGGAAACTCAGAAAGATGGAAACTCAATCACGTTATAACTATGTTAAACCAAAGAGTTGTAGGTGAAGAAAATACTGCGGCAGATTATAACTTATCTGCATCAGAAGATGAGTTATTCACTAACCCAGCGTATGTTGAGGCTTGGCAAAAAGTTGTAGATCTGCAAGATGCAGGTTGTTTCCAAGATGCTCCAAACGCTACACATCCAGATCTAACAAGATCAATGTTTGCATCACAAATTTCACCAATGATTTATTGTGGTACATGGTGTGGAGGTATCTTTAATGGTGAAGGTTTTTCTGACTTTAGCTATTTTAGATTCCCAGAAGTAGTTGGTGGTGCTGGTGCAGCAACTGTAGGCTTCCTTGTTCCATCTGGTATGATGGTATCAGCAAAAACCGCACATCCTGAAATTGCAGCACATGTTGCCTCGTTTATGGTTTCAGATGATATGGCATTGCAAGCAGCTGAACTAATGGGTTTCATGCCTTCTAATCCAACAAAAATTGGCGAAATGAGTAATCCAACTCATTGGTTTAATTTTTATGTTAATGATATTGCAGACAAAACAGGTCACGTAAATGTTTTGGATGTTTTATTAGAAGCAAATGTTTCAAATGCTTATCTTGATATGGGTACTGAAATTCTAAATAGAACGAAGACTCCGCAAGAAGCTATGGATTTTATTAGGCAGGTTGCTTTAGAAGCTAAAGCAGCGATGTAAATATTTTATTAATTTCGGCTATTTCTTAATAGCCGAAATTTTTTATGAACAAAAATAATACACAAACAAATAATTTTTCTTTGTCAAATGACAAAGTATCAGCCACTATACTTCTTGTACCGGCTTTAATATTTTGTACCATTTTTATATTTATTCCTGCCATTGGTACAATTGTAGGATCATTTTATAGCTACAGCCTTACTTCAATGAACAATTGGAAATGGGTTGGCTTTGGGAATTACGTTAAAGCAACGCAAGACGAGTATTTTTGGGTAGCGTTAAAAAATAACTTTATAATAGTTTTTGCTTCAATTGTGCTTCAGGTAGGTGTTGGAACAATTTTAGCAGCAATTCTTGATAGAGGAATAAAATATGGAAGGGTAATTTTTCGAACCATAATATTTACTCCAATGGTCATATCATCAGTTGCAGTGAGTTTAATTTGGTTAATAATCTATGACCCAAATGTTGGTATATTAAATGCTATCTTTAAATCTATTGGTTTATCAACACCGTCTAAGGGGTGGTTAGGAGATCCTAATATTTCAATTTGGATGATAATGATAACAGCTGCATGGCAAAATACAGGGTTTATGATGGTCTTAATTCTTGCTGGTCTGCAAGGAGTTTCTAAAGAGGTGTATGATGCAGCTGAAATAGATGGCGCAACTGGAGTTAAAGCTTTTTGGTATATTACGCTTCCAATGATTAGAAATGTTTTGATTGTTGCAATTTTGATAACAACCATCGGGGCATTTAAAGTTTTTGAATTTATTTTTGTATTTACTCAAGGAGGGCCATCCAATGCAACTCAAGTTTTAGGTACTTACATTTATTTACAAGCATTCAATTTGCTTCATATGGGATACGCCAACGCATTATCTGTAATACTTCTTATCATCGCATTATTTTTAGGATGGTTACAACTTAAATCCAGTAGGAAAGCTTAATGAGTCGATTTAAAATAGCAAATATAATAGCTTATGGTTTTGTAACACTGTTTAGCATCTATGTTTTAATGCCAATTTTAGTAATGGTATTAACAACATTTAAATCTAAACGAGAAATTTTTTTAGAACCTTTGGGCATTCCTAGTCAATTTGGAATTTCTTCTTTTGAAAAAGCTCTAAGTGTTGGACTGGGAAGTTTTATGTTGAATTCTTTCATAGTATCTTTTTTTGCCGTCTTTTTAATTGTTACAATTTCAGGAATGGCAGCGTACGTACTATCAAGAATCGATTTTAAAATTAATAAATTTGTTTATCTATTGATAGTAGCAGGTTTTGCAATTCCACCTGCTGCAGTTCTTGTTCCCTTATATACGATGGTTTCAAACTTAAATTTATTAAACAGTTTATTTGGAGTTATTATGCCTCTTACTGCATTTGGAATTCCTTTTACCGTTATACTTTTTTATGCTTTCTTTCTAGATTTTCCAAAAGAAGTAGAAGAGGCTGCCACTATTGATGGTTGTACAAAGCTTCAAATATTTTTCAGAATTATTGTACCCCTATCTGGACCAGTAATTGCAAGTGCTGCAATTTTTCAAACTGTTTGGATTTGGAATGAATTTTTATTAGCACTAATAATGTTAACTTCAGACGACTTTAAAACTTTGCCTATAGGTCTATTAAAACTAAGAGGAGAGTGGACATCTGATTGGGGGGCAATTATGGCAGGACTTACAATAGCGGTAATTCCTGTGTTAATAGTATTCCTAATATTCCAAAAGTATTTTGTTAGATCATTGGCAGGGTTAGGAAAATAGTATAAGTTTATTACATGGCAAAAAGACAAAAAGTTTTAGTTCTCTATTTAAAGTTTCCAAGTTTAGAAGCTGAAGTTATTTCTTGGGCAACTTTTGATGGTACCGGAAAAAAATTACATATGACTGGAGACAGCGACACTCCACCATATCCTACTGGTCTTGATGCATTATTAGATGGGTGGAGATTGTTTCAAGCAAGTCAAGCTATACCAGAACAACCTGGTGAGGAACATAGAACATCATATTTAAAACATGAATTTTTTTTTGAAAAATTAGAAGAAGGAGATTTTTAGTATGCCAAAATTATTAACAACAGAGCAAATGGCAGAATTTGCTAGCAGTGGATGTTTATTTTTTGATGAATTAATTGATGAACAAACCAATAAAGAATTTTTAGATGATATTGGTCATACAGATATTGATAAAGCTGATAGTGTTAATGATTTTTATAAGAATATTAAAGCTACCAGTAGTATTCCAAGAATTCCTGCGGGCACACCACTTAAAGAAGCATTTCCCAAAAACTCACCTCTCGATAAAATTTTCAAAAATGAAGTAGTTGAGGGCGCTATTACAAGTCTAGTAGGAAGTAATACAATTGTTGATCACCAATTTCTTCATATAACATTTCCAACAAAATATTTTAATCAAGCAAATCAACGCCAAATGTCTCAAGCAAACCATCAAGATAGTACGATAGATCCAAGAAGTACCTTTGATGTTCAATTATTTTATTTTCCAACTGAAGTAACGAAAGAAATGGGTGGAACAAGGTATCATCCAGGAACACACTTACGTATTGTTAATGAAATGGCTATTGCAAAATATCAGAATATTCTTGGGCAAAAAAGTATAGTATGTAAACCTGGTACCATCGGTATTTTTCATAGCGGTCTTTGGCATGGAGCTGGAGTCAATTTTTCAGAAAATATTCGTTATATGTTTAAAGTAAGACTTCAACCTACAGAAAAACAAGAATTGTTATGGGATCCTGAGAAAAAATATCAACCTTTGCCAAACCGAGCTCTGTATTGGACTGATGAAAGTAAGGATCAAACTATCAATGATATTTTGATGAAGCCTTACCCTTGGCAAGAAGCTGATACAAATAGACTTGATAAAATAAATGTTGTTAAGTTTTGGAGATTATTAACTGGTCACAAGAAAATGGATGTTGACTATTGGCTTACAAGAATTGAAAACGAATTATATTAATTAAAATTTCTTTCATCACCTTTAAATGGAACAACATCACAAGTTTCTTGGTACCATGAAAGCATTTTTTCTTTTAAGTTTTTAAGCTCTGATGCATATTGGGGATCGTCAATAACATTATTAATTTCTCCAGGATCTTCAATTAAATTATAAAGTTCATCTTTTTCGTAAGCTCTTTTTATATATTTAAATTTTTTATTTCTGCACATTGTTGCTTTGGTGTGCATTAAAATTTCATCCTCTTTACCTTGTAAGTTTACTCTTGGAAAATATAAGCCATGGGGTAAATTTAAACTTTGACTTTCACTTGCTTGTCTTTCTAATCTAAGCCTGCCACCTTCTGTAAATACTTCTTCTCTATGATTATCAGTTTTCTGTTCAATAAAATTTTTTATACTTTTGCCAAAATGCCAATAGGAAGGCTTAATATTGCTGTAATCATATATGGTTCCAGCAATATCTATTAATTCAATCATCGTATCGCTTACGCCATTTAATGTATTTTCACTTTTTGGTGGTTTAATTATAAGAGGTACATTCGTTAGACAGTCTTGAAAAGTATTTTGTGTTTTTTCAACTAAATTATAATCACCTGTAAAGTCACCATGATCAGATAAAAAAATTATTAAAGTATCATCATATAAATTATTATCTTTAAGCTGATTGACCAGAAGTCCAAATTGATAATCTACCCTTGCACACATACCAAGATATACCGCTCGTAATTCATTCCAGCGTTCATCAGTCCAATCTTGCATTCTTTGTCCATCCATTATTCCTTTTAAAAGACTTGGCTTATCCTCCCATGTTTTGTATTGAAATCTATTAGGAATTACACTCCGATCAATTGAAGAGAACCATGGATCCTCAACACAGTAAGGGGGATGTGGATAGCCAAGTGGTAGAAATAAACAGAATGGTTTTTCTTTTTTATAATCTTTTATAAAATCTAATGCTCCATAAACCATGGACCAATCATCATCGAAATAAATATCTTTATTTTTTTTATCTAATTTTCCTTTAAAAAAACTATAATAATTATCTCCATCTTCAGGACCTCTCCAAGATAGATCACCGCCATGAGTACCAGGTTGTTGAGTGTAGCCCCATTTTTGAAAATCTCTATCCTTTGGTTCAAAATAAATATCACAATGATTACGATATCCTTCTTGACCTGCTATCAAATCATTTTTTCCACCCCACCAAATAAAGTAATCTTTATCTTTTAGTTCTGATAAAATACTAGAGTCACCTTGATCTGTATGTAACATATAATGCATTGTTCTATGACCATGAACATGTGGATACCAACCAGTCATAAATGAACACCGACTTGGTGTACAAACTGTTGCTTGGCAAAAAGCATTCTTAAATGCAATTGCATCTTCTTTAATAATATTATCTAAGTTAGGAGTTTGTGCACCAGGATACCCTAGATATCCCAGCATATCTCCTCTCCACTGATCAGGGTTAAAAATAACAATATTTGGTTTTTTCTGGATCATATATTACTAAAATTAAGTTGACAATTTACCAGAAAAATTCATGTTAAAACAATAATATTAACAAATTTCTGGGAGGAAAAATGAGATTAATAAAATTATTTTTAAGTGTCATTTTTTTGTTAGGAATATCATTTAATGCCAATGCAGTAACAATCAAATGGCTTGGATTGGCACAAGATGACTCTGCGCATAAAGAAGACATCGATGCAGCAATTGCTGATTGGGAAGCAAAAACTGGCCATGAAGTTAAGTGGCAGTATATGGCTGGTCCAGACTTAAAACTGAAATTACCTACAATGTTACAAAGTGACGATGCTCCTCATTTATTTTATAGTTGGGGTGGAGGAGTTATGTTTGATCAAGCAGATGCTGGATTTTTACAAGACATTTCTGCTATGGTTCCAGATAGTTATTTAGAAAATTTAAGTCCTGCAGCAGCAGACGCTTTTACATACAAAGGTGAAAGAGTTGGTCTTCCAAATTTATTTAACCAAGTAGTATTTTGGTACAATAAAGATTTAACTGAAAAAGCAGGAGTAGATCCCTCAAAGGTTGTTATGTGGAACGATCTTCTAGAAGTGGTAAAAGATATAAAAGATGCTGGCATAACACCAATTTGTGTTGGTGGTAAAAATAAATGGCCTATTCATTTCTATTGGACACTACTCCATGTAAGAAACGGAGGCAAAGCAGCTTTCTTTGACGCTTTAGAAAATGGTGGATGGGATAGAGAAGAATACATTAAATCTGGATATGAATTCCAACAGCTTGTTGACCTTGAACCTTTTCAAGATGGTTTTATGGCAGTTGAATATGGTGATGCTTCAGCAGCATTTGGTAACGGAGAATGCGCACTTCACCTGATGGGAAGTTGGGATTACAATGGTGCTAAAAGAAGAAGTACTTCTGGAGAAGGAATTCCTGATGATAGAATGGGAACATTTCAATTTCCAATGACAGAAAATGGAAAAGGAAATCCTTCAGATACACTTGGTGGAATTAATGGATGGTTAGTTTCTAAAAATGCACCAAAAGAAGCGGTTGATTTCTTAATGCATTATATTTCAATGAAATATCAATCAATGGGAGCAAAAAGTGGAGCGTATATGCCTATTTACAAAGGAGCTGAAACTGAAATGGGTAACAGATTCTTTAAGCAACAGGCGCTTAACGTTGCAAACTCAACCTTCCATTCTATTTTCTGGGATCAATATCTCGGAAGAGATATTGGTGAGGTTGTAAATGATGTTTCAGTTGAACTAGCAACTAAAGACATCACTCCAGAAGAAGCTTGTCAAAGAGTACAAGAGGCTTGGGAGTTTAATCAATAAATATCAAATAGAGGGGCAAATAATTTTGCCCCTCTGTATAAAAGTTATTTTTTTTGAATGATAAAGAAAAACATCACATCTGCATTTGTTGAA
>CACMRK010000016.1 GCA_902616075.1 uncultured Alphaproteobacteria bacterium | reverse complement strand
AATGAATTGGGAAAAAATTCTTATAAAATTCATTATAAATTACTAAAACAATTAGATAATACTATTTTCAAATTTGTAATTTTATGTGGCGAATTCTTTGAATTGTGTATAAAAAATTTTTTAAATCCAAATAATGAATTTATCCATTTTAAAAATACAAACAAAATCATGCAATTTCTAGAAGAGAAAGTTCATAATAATGACATTATTTTAATTAAATGTTCTAATTCAACAAAAATAAATGGGTTTGCAAAAACTTTGTTAAAGAAGGTATCGATTTGATTAAATATTTTGCCTTTGAATACCAATCTTTATTTAGTTTTCTAAATATTTTTAGTTATATAACATTCAGAACTGGAGCCTCTATTCTTACTGGATTATTTTTTTCTCTTATATTTGGAAATTATATTATTAATAAATTATCAAAAATTCAACCAAGTGGTCAGCCAATAAGAGATGATGGTCCGGAGTCACATATAATCGCAAAAAAAGGTACGCCTACAATGGGTGGATTATTGATTATTCTAAGTGTTTTAATCTCAACCATTATTTGGGCTGATTTACAAAATATTTTTATATGGATTTTACTTTTAACTATTTTAATATTTGGATCTGTTGGTTTTGCCGATGATTACAAAAAAATAAAATCAAATACAAGTGAGGGTATTTCATCAAAAATAAGAATTATATTTCAAATTATATTTTCATTTTTCATTACATATTTAATTCTTATAAATTTAGATCCAAATATAAGTAAATCTATGACATTTCCTTTCTTTAAAAATTTAATTATAGATTTTGGAATATTTTATTTTTTAATTTCCATATTTATAATTATTGGATCAGCTAATGCAGTAAATCTAACAGACGGTCTTGATGGTTTGGCAATCGTTCCTGTAATGATAGTTTCTATGTCTTTTGCTTTTATTGCTTATGTTTCAGGTAATATAGTTTTTTCTAATTATTTACTTATCCAATATATTCCTGGAACTGGTGAATTAGCAGTTTTTTGTGGTTCTTTAATTGGAGCTGCTTTAGGATTTCTATGGTTTAACGCACCACCTGCTAAAGTTTTTATGGGCGATACTGGATCTTTAGCATTGGGTGGATCTTTAGGTACTATAGCAATAATATGCAAACATGAAATTCTTCTTGCAATAATAGGAGGATTATTTGTTTTAGAAACCTTGTCTGTTGTAATCCAAGTAATTATTTTTAAAATGACGGGAAAAAGAGTTTTTTTAATGGCCCCACTTCATCATCATTTTGAAAAAAAGGGATGGCCTGAGTCAACAATAGTTATTCGTTTTTGGATAATTACTATTGTATTAGCTTTGATTGGTCTTGCAACTTTAAGAATTAGATAATGTATTTAATTTATGGAATTCAAAAATCAGGACTTTCTATAGCAAATTATTTTGAAAATAAAAAAATAAAATTTAAGATTTGGGATGATGACCCAATAGTAAGAAAAGCAATAAAAAAAAACTATACTAAAGATTATATTTTTAATATTAAAAAAGATAATTTGAATGATTTTGAAAAAATTTTTGTCAGCCCTGGTATATCTTTAAGACAAAAAAAATTTCAAAGAAAAAATATATATAAGAAAGTAAAAAGAGACTTAAATCTATATATATCAAATTTAACTAATCAGAAGATTGTAGCTATCACTGGTACAAATGGGAAATCTACAACAACCAAATTAATAGGTGACATTTTAAAAAAAAATAATATTAAAACATTTGTTGGCGGCAATATTGGTGAATCATTATGCAATGCTTTCCTTTTGAAAAAAAAATATAATGTTCATGTTATCGAATTAAGTTCTTTTCAATTAGAAACTATTAAGTCACTTGATAGTAGAATATCAGTAATAACAAATTTATCTCGTGATCATTTAGATAGGTACAAAGGTATTAGTGATTATATAAAACAGAAAAAAAATATTATTTCTGAAAGGGGAATTAATTTGTTATCTATTGATGATATTTATTCAAGAAAGCTATTTAATCAAAAAAAAATTAAAAATAAAATTAGTTTTTCTTTAATTGATAAATCAGCTGATTTTTTCGCTAATGATGATTATATTTTAGATAATTACTTCAAAAAAGGTAGGAAATTATTTATAAAAAAAATTTCAAAAGACTTGGAAGGTCATTTTAATATTCAAAATATTTTAATTGCATACATATGTAGCAAAATATTTAAAATTCCAGAAACTAATTTTCTTAAGGTTATTAAAACATTTAAGGGCCTTCCATTTAGATCATCAACAATTTTTACAAATAATAAATTAAAAATAGTAAATAATAGTAAATCGACTAATTTAAATTCAACAATAAATTCAGTTGTAAATTACAATAATATTTTTCTAATCTTGGGTGGTATAGCTAAAGAAAAAAATTTCGAAATTCTTCTAAAATATAAAAATAAAATTAGGTGTGTGTATACCTATGGAAAATCTGGAAGTTTTATTGAAAAAAAATTAAAAAAAGAATTAGTTGTAAAAAGGTCAGCAAATTTAAAATCAGTTATCAAAAAAACTCTCGAGGATATTAAAAAAAATTCAAATAAATCAACTATATTATTCGCACCTGCATGTGCCTCTTATGATCAATACAAAAATTTTGAAGAAAGAGGCATTCATTTTAATAAATTAATTAAAAATAGCTTAAATTAACTATGGAATATTTTAAGAATTGGTGGAGTTCAATTGATAGAATTAACATAATATTAATATTATCATTGGGTTTTACGGGTTTAATACTTTCATTTTCTATAGATGAAAACTTATCCATAAATAGACACTCTATTTTTTTTCTTTTTTCAATTTTTTTACTTATTGTACTATCAGACTTAGAAAGTAAAAATATAAGAAGAATTTCATTATTTTTATTCATTATTTTTTTACTATTGATACTGCTAATACTTTTTTTAGATTATGAAGTTAAAGGGGCTAAAAGATGGTTCCAAATATTTAACTTTACATTACAACCTTCAGAGTTAATTAAACCTATTTTTGTTATATTAACGGCATGGTGTATAAGTAAATCTATAGAAGATAAAAAATTTTATTTACCTCTACTGTTTGTTTTTTTCTTCTTGCTTTTATCTTTAATACTTATGCAACCTGATTTGGGAATGACAGTTTTACTGTCAGCAACTTTTTTTTGCCAGTTATTCGTTGCTGGTTTATCAATTTTTTTAGTTATTGTTGCATTTCTATTTATATTAGGAATATCAATTTTTTCTTATTTTATTTTTGATCATGTTCAATCAAGAATAAATTCATTTCTTGGCGGGTTAGGTGGATCTGATACATACCAAATAGATTTAAGTATTCAAGCTTTCAAAAATGGTGGGCTACTTGGAAAGGGTCCAGGACAAGGTATTTTAAAAGAAAAAATTCCTGATGCTAACACAGATTTTATTTTTGCTGTTGCTGGAGAAGAATTAGGATTTATTTTTTGTTTAATCATTATTTTTATAATTCTATCTATTATAATAAGAAGCTTATTAAAAGTTCTACAATTTGAAGATCCATATAAAATTATAGCAATTAGTGGTTTAATTTGCTCATTTGGATTACAATGCTTAATCAATATCTTTAGCTCGCTAGGTCTTATACCAACAAAAGGTATGACACTACCATTTGTAAGTTATGGAGGCTCTTCCATGATATCAATAGCAATTTTATTTGGTTTTTTATTATCTCTTACAAATAAAAAAAATGAAGAATTATGAAAAAAAATTTTTTACTAATTACAGGAGGCACAGGGGGGCATGTCATACCAACAAAAAATTTTGCAAATTATTTATCTATTAAAAAAATAAATTGCACGATTATTACAGACAAAAGAGGCTATAAATACTTTGATAATTATGATGGAAAAATTTATATAATTAGTTCATCAAATTTAAATGGGAACATAATATTTAAAATCTTAGGTATATTTCAAATTTTATTAGGATTAATTCAATCATTTATTATTATATTTTTATTAAAACCATCCCACTCTATTTCTTTTGGGAGTTATGCTTCGTTTTCTCCAATGTTATCATGTATGTTATTTAAACCATTCTATAAAATTAAGCTTTATATACATGAACAAAATTCAATAATCGGCAGAACTAATAAATTTTTTCTGAATTTTACAGAAAAATTATTTTTAAATTTTGATATAAAATCTAAAATTAATTCAAAGTTTAAAGATAAAATATTTGTAGTAGGCTCTCCAGAAAATAATTTTAAAAAAAATATTAACATAAGCAATAAAAATTCTGAGAGTAACTTTACAATTTTTATTTCAGGTGGAAGCCAAGGATCAGAATTTGTATCAAACTTTGGAACAAATCTAATTAAAATTATTGATAATGAAAAAATTATAAAAGCTAAATTTATATTTCAGTGTTCTAAACATTTGATAAAAAAACAAAAAGAAAAATTAAGAAATATTAAATCACCATTTATTTTAAAAGATTATTTTATAAATATAGATGAAATACTAGCTAATGCTAATTTAGCAATTTGTAGAGCTGGAGCAGGAACAATTGTTGATTTAATAAACTTTAAACTTCCCTCGATATTAATTCCCCTACCTTCTTCAAAAGACAATCATCAATTTTTTAATGCTAAAATATTAGCTAAACATGACTTAGCCATAATTATTGATCAAAATAAAGATGATTTAGACAAAGCAAAAAAATATATTTATGAAACATATAGTAATCCAAAAAAATTAGAATCGATGAATAAAAAATTTGATATGATTCAAGTTAAAAACTCTAACACTTTAATTTATAAATTAATACTAAATGAAAATTAACACTAAAATTCATTTTATAGGTATTTCAGGAATAGGAATGTCTGGTATTGCAGAATTAATGTTAGATAAAGGATATTCGATTCAGGGTAGTGATATATCAGTAAACGATAATACAAAAAGATTAAAGAAAAAAGGTATAAAATTTTTTTTAGGACATAATAAAAAAAATATTAAACATGCCAATGCCATTGTTTATTCATCAGCTATCAAAAAAAATAATCCTGAAATAAAAGAAGCATTTATTAAAAAAATCCCAGTTCTTTCTAGGGCTGATATGCTTTCAGAATTAATGAAAAATAAAAAATCTATCGCCATAGCTGGATCTCATGGGAAAACTACTACTACTAGTTTGGTAGGAAACATTTTCAATGAAGCACGTTTAGACCCTACTATTGTTAATGGCGGTATTATAAATTCTTTTTCTAATAATAATCGCTATGGAAAAGGTGAGTGGATGATTGTTGAAGCAGACGAAAGCGATGGTACCTTTTTAAAGCTCCCACATCAAATATCAATTATAACTAATTTAGATATTGAACACATGGATTTTTATAAATCTAAGAAAAATTTAATTAATGCATTTGAGAAATTTATAAATCTGCTTCCGTTTTATGGAACTACAATAATGTGTTATGATGATAAGAATCTTAAATTACTAATTAACAAAATAAAAACTAGAAATATTTTAACTTATTCAATAAAAAATAAAAAAGCAGATGTATTAATCTTTGATATTATACAAAACAAACTAAAAACTTCCTTTAAATTAAAAATTAATAATAAAATTATTCATTCCTCTAATTATAAATTTACTATCAATGCAATTGGCAATCACAATATTTTAAATGCAACTGCAAGTATTGTTGCGGCCAAACTAAATGGAATAAAAAATAAAGATATTAATAACGCGTTGACTAATTATGTAGGTGTAAAGAGAAGATTCTCATTTATTGGAAAAAAAAATAAATCTTTTGTGTATGATGATTATGCACATCATCCAACAGAAATTGCAGCTACATTAAGTGCAGCTAAAAGTTTAAAAAATAAAGTAATAGTTGTTTTTCAACCACATAGATACTCTAGAACTAAAATACTAATTAGAGAATTTATAAATGTTTTATCTAAGTGTGATTATTTATTTTTATTAGATACCTATTCAGCTGGAGAAAAGATTATTAAGGGCGCAACTTCAAAAGATATATATTCTAAAATTTTAAAAAAAAATAAAAATACAACTTATTTAAAAAACATAGATGATTTAAATATATTAATGAAACCTCATATAATGAATCAAAATACCATTGTTTTTATGGGCGCAGGTTCGATATCAAGTATTGCAAAAAAATATTTGAATAACTAATGTCAAAAAAAATTATAGATTTAGCTGATAAACTTAAAAGTAAAATTTACTCAGATTATAATGCTGGTAAACATACTTGGTTTAGAACAGGAGGTAATGCAAAAATATTTGCTATAGTTGAAGATAATTTAGAGTTAGAAATCATACTAAATGAAATAAATAATGAAAATTTCTACATAATAGGTTCAGGTTCAAATCTTTTGATTAGAGATAATGGCTATAATGGAACTCTTATAAAATTAGGTAAAGGTTTTAATACTATTAATGTTAATGATAACAAACTTGAAGTTGGAGCTAGTATTTTAGATATTAATTTATCAAATTATGCATTAAGACAAAATATAGAAGGTTTTGAATTTTATAGTGGTATTCCAGGATCAATAGGCGGAGCAGTTAAAATGAATGCTGGTTGTTATGGTTCGGAAACTGTAGATGTTATAAATAGTATAGAAATTTGTGATAATTTTGGTCAAAGAAAAACAATTACAAAAGATAAATTAAATCTAAAATATAGATCTTCAAAAATAAATAATACAGATATAATTACAAAAGCTATATTTAATTTTAATTATGGAGATCAAAATTTAATAAAAGAAAAGATTAATGAAATAAAGAACAAACGTTTAGAATCTCAACCAATTAAAAATAAAACTTCTGGTAGTACTTTCAAAAATCCTAAAAATCTTCATGCAGCTAAACTAATTGAGGAAGCAGGATGCAAAGGCATCAATTATGGAGATGCATATGTGAGTGATAAACATGCGAATTTTTTAATAAATAGGGGAAGTGCATCAGCAACAGATATAGAAAATCTAGGTAAAAGTATTGTTGAAAAAGTATATGCCAAATTCAATGTAAAATTGGAATGGGAGGTAAAAATAATTGGTGAGTAATAAAAAAATTTTAATTTTAGAAGGTGGTAATAATGAAGAGCACGATGTATCTTTAGTAACCTCTAGAGAAATTCAAAAAATTCTTAATCATAATAATTTGAAGTTTAAGACATTA
>CACMRK010000015.1 GCA_902616075.1 uncultured Alphaproteobacteria bacterium | reverse complement strand
AATCTTGGTGATTTTGGATGCATATTTTTTCTCAAATTTTTTAGTTGATATTCTGAGCTTATTTAAATCATTATTCAGCTTCTTAGCTTTTGGGGATTCATATAAATCCTTTAAATTCCAAATTGGTAGTTTACCAAGGGTATTTTTTGTTGAATTTTGATAATTTTTTTGTTTCATATTTTACTATTTCGATATAGGTCTAATATCAAAGCTTTGTAGGGAGGATAGAAAGCATGATTGTTAATTTTGACGAATTTAATAGCATACCAGGTATATTTTATCATCAAGCAAATGATCTTAAAAATCAACCATATTTATGGAAGAAAGAGAATGATAAATATGTTTCTTTAAGCTGGTCACAAGTAAAAGAACAAGTTGAAAGTTTAGCAACATACTTAAAAGATCTAGGAATTTTAGAAGGGGATAGAGTATTAATTTTATCTGAAAATAGGCCTGAATGGCAAATCACAGATTTAGCAATAATGTCCATAGGAGCAATTTCAGTACCTGCTTATACAACGAGCACAACCAATGATTATAAATATATTATTGAGCATTCTGGTGCTAGATGTGCCATCGTATCATCACACGAGTTAATGAAAAAAGTTCTACCTGCAATAGAAAAAATTCCACATTGTCAAAACGTAATAAAAATTAATGATGATAATGAAACTTATTCAGAAGTTGTGAATATTTTATCATACAGTAAAATTATAAATGACAATTTAGAAAAAAGTAAAAATTCTAATGAAATAGAAGAATTATCAAAAAATTTTAAAAGAAAAGATACAGCATGTATTATTTATACATCAGGTACTGGAGGTAATCCTAAGGGAGTGATGTTAAGTCATGGAGCAATGCTTAGAAACTGTGCTTCCTGTGATAAATTACTTGAGAGTCTTACCAGTGATTTAACAAAAGAAATTAGATATTTATCATGGTTGCCATTATCTCATTCATATGAACATACTTTACAATTTTTAGAAATGGGGCAAGGTGCACAAATCTATTACGCTGAAAGTATAGATAAATTATTAGTTAATATGGCTGAAGCAGCACCACATTTTATGACAGCTGTGCCGAGATTTTATGACTCTTTACATACACGTATTTCACAAGGTCTAAAAAACCAGAGTAAATTAAGTCAACGCTTCTTTGCAATTACATTAAATCTAGGAAAGAAAAAATATTTTGGTGAGCAGATGAACTTCTCTGAAAAATTTATGAATGGATTGATGGATAGGATAGTAAGAAAAAAAGTTAAGAAAAGATTTGGTGGAAGTCTCAGAGCATTGATATCAGGAGGTGCAGCACTAAATTTTGAAGTTGGATTATACCTAAGCGCCCTTGGCCTTCCACTACTTCAAGGCTACGGACAAACTGAAACGGCTCCTGTTATTTCTGCAAACCCTCCTGAAAAAATTAAATTAGATACTGTTGGAAAAGTTCTTCAAGGAAATGAAGTGAAAATTTCTGAAGATGGAGAAATTTTAGCTCGTGGTGAACTAATTATGAATGGTTATTGGAATGATCCTGAGTCAACTAATAAAACTATAATCGATGGATGGGTTCATACAGGTGATATTGGTGAATTTGATGAAGAAGATTATTTAAAGATAACGGATAGGAAAAAAGATATTATTGTAAATGCTGGTGGTGATAATATTTCTCCTTCAAGAATAGAGGCAAAACTAGATATTGAACCTGAAATTGCTCAATCAATGTTATATGGAGATTTCAAAAATTACCTAGTTGCAATCCTAGTACCTAATAAAGATTTAGCTTTAGAATGGGCAAAAGAAAATAATCTTGAAGGTGATTTAAATAAAATAATTCAAGATTCTTCATTTAATAAAAAAATGAAAGAAGTTGTAGATAAAGTCAATAAAAGCCTTTCTAGCATTGAGCAAATAAGAAAATTTATTTTAATTGATCACGAGTTTACAATTGAAAACAATATGATGACACCTTCCATGAAAGTAAGAAGGTTTAAAGTAAAAGAGATGTATGGAGAAAATTTAGAGAAACTATATTAAGTTTCTCTTTTATCGAATTTTTCTTTTTGTTCAGAAGTAATTTCAGTTTGAAATTTTGTTTTCCACTCTGAGTATGGCATACCATAGATCATTTCTCGTGCTTCATCGTATGAAATTGAAATATTTTTCTTTTCTGCAGCACTAACATACCATTTTGAAAGACAGTTTCTGCAAAAACCTGATAGATTCATTAAATCAATATTTTGAACATCTGTTCTATTTTTTAGATGATGAATCAATCTTTCTGCAACATCAGCAAGTAATTCTCTATCAAAGTTTTTGGTCATATTACGTAAATAAATTATATAAATCTTTTTTTGTGCTATATATATAAAAATTAATGAAACGTAACAGAAAAGCTAAAATTTTAGCTACGCTAGGACCTGCATCATCAGATAAAAAAATTATAGAAGACTTATTTACTGCTGGATGTGATGTTTTTAGATTAAATTTTTCACATGGCGATTTAGAAACTCATAGAAAAAATTATGATAATATTAGATCTCTTGAAGAAAAACATAATCATGCGTCATGTATATTAGCTGACTTACAAGGACCCAAATTAAGAGTGGGCACATTTAAGAATACAAAAGAAAATTTAGTCAAAGGTCAAAGTTTTGTATTAGATCTTTCAAGTGAGCCTGGAGATAATAATAGGGTTAACTTTCCTCATGAAGAAATTTATGATTTTTTAACACCTAATTCTATTTTATTAGTAAATGATGGAAGAATAAGATTACAAATTGTTGAACAAAAAAAAGATAGTTTAATTACAGAAGTTTTAAATGATGCTGAAATCTCAAATAACAAAGGTGTAAATATACCTGATGTAATTCTTCCTATAGACGCCCTTACCAAAAAAGATAAATCTGATCTTATGAAGGCATTAGATATGGGAGTTGATTGGGTTGCACTTTCTTTTGTGCAACAAGCAGAGGATATACACAAACTAAAAAAAATTATTAACAATAAAGCACTCGTGATGGCAAAAATTGAAAAGCCTTCAGCAGTAAAAAATATTGATGATATAATAAATGCCGCAGATGGTATTATGATAGCTAGAGGTGATTTGGGTGTTGAAATGCCAACAGAACAAGTTCCGATAGTTCAAAAAAATATTATTAAAAGATGTAGGCACTTTGGTAAGCCAGTTGTTGTTGCTACACAAATGCTTGAAAGTATGATTGAAAATCTTGTTCCAACGAGAGCTGAAGCATCTGATGTTGCTAATGCTATTTACGACGGATCAGATGCTGTAATGTTATCTGGTGAGTCTGCTGTTGGAGCACATCCAATAGAAGTAGTAAAAACTATGAATAAAATAATAGAAAATGTTGAGAATGATAAAAATAATTATGATTTACAAATTACTCAAGAAAATATTGATGATGTTGATAATACAGATGCAATAACTTTAGCAGCTTACTCAATTGCAAAAAAATCAGATGCAAAAGCAATAATTACATTTTCTGTAAGTGGAAGAACAACGACTAGAATGGCTAGAGAAAGAGCACCAGTTCAAATTGTTGGTTTATCTCCAAATATTGATACTACAAGAAAAATGCAATTATACTGGGGTGTAAACTCCTGTCATACTCAAGAAGATGCTCAAAATGCACAAGATATGGTTAATATTGCATGTTCAATTGCAAAAAATAAAAAATTAGTAAAACCAGGAGATAACGTAGTTATCTCAGCTGGTGTTCCATTTGGAAGTGCTGGTACTACTAATCTGCTTAGATTAGCTGAAATAATTGCTGATAAAGATCTTAAGTAAGCTTATTACAAGCTTCTTTTATTCTGTTGCACGCATCCTCTAGAATTGCATCATTAGTTGCATAAGATAATCTAAAATAAGGAGATAATCCAAATGCTGCACCATGCACTCCTGCTACACCTTGATCTTCTAAAAGGTATGTCATGAAATCTTCATCATTGGAGATATGTTTTCCATTTGGTGTCTTTTTTCCAATTATACCTTCGCAATTTGGATAAACGTAAAAAGCTCCTTCCGGTTTTTGACATGTAATTCCATCAATATCATTTAATTTATTCAATACTAGATCTCTTCGTTTTAAAAATTTTTTATTATGCTCATTTATAAAATCCTGCGGACCGCTTATTGCCTCAACAGCAGCAGCCATTGTAATTGAAGAAGTTGATGTTGTGCTTTGTGATTGTATTTTGTTCATAGCAGCAATAATCTCTTTTGGAGCTCCACAATATCCAAGTCTCCACCCTGTCATACAATATGATTTTGAAACACCGTTTAGTGTCAAACATCTTTCTTTCAGTGAAGGTTCAATAGAAGCAAGAGTGTGAAATTCTACGCTATCGTAAACAATTTTTTCATATATATCATCACACATTATAAGAACATTAGGATATTTTTTTAAGATAAGTGCTAAATCCTCTAACTCTTTTTTTGAATAAACTGAGCCAGTTGGATTACTAGGACTATTTAACATTAACCATTTTGTTTTAGAGTTTATATTTTTTTCTAATTGTTCAGCTGTAATCTTAAAATTTTGTGATTGAGGACACTTAACTATCACGGGCTTCCCTTCTGCTAATAAAACAATATCTGGATAACTAACCCAAAAAGGAGCTGTTATAATGACCTCATCTCCTGGATTAATTGTTGCCATCATAGCATTATAGATAATGTGTTTGCCTCCGACACCACATATGATTTCATCTAATTGATAATCAATATTATTATCTTCTCTAAATTTTTTCTGAATTGCTTTTTGTAATTCTGGTGTACCTTTACCTGGTACATATTTAGTTTTACCCTCTTCCATCGCTTTATTAGCAGCATCTCTTATATTTTTTGGTGTGTTAAAATCTGGCTCACCTGCAGCAAGAACAATTACATCTTTACCCTCATCCTTCAAAGCTTTGGCTTTTACATTTATACCTACAGTCATTGAAGGTTTTATTTTACTTAATCTATCTGCAACAAAATTCATTTAAATTATAAAATGTTCAATAATTAGACTAGCACAAGTTAACAACAAAAAAATAGCAAAAATCTTTCTTAATACTAACTTATCTATATTCGATGAAACTTTTGCACCAATTCCAGCAGTAAATATACTAGTTATCGATATAAAAAAAACTATTATAATATTTACGTAACCAAGAGAATAAATGGGAAGTTCATTTATATTTGACCCAGTATACATAAATGTAAGTGTTCCTGGAAAAGCAATTAAAAAACCAAAAACAGCAGAGGTTCCAACTGCTTCATGAATCCTTTTTGAAAACATTGTTAAAGTTGGAACACTAAAACTGCCACCACCTATACCAATTGTTGCGGATAAAAAACCAATAGAAGAACTTATTAAAAAATTAATTATATTAGACGATGGTATATCGTTGCTTACAACAATTGGGCTTTGTTGAAATAGCATATTTAATGAAATTAAAAATGCCAGAATTACAAAAAGAATAACTAAATTCTGTCCTGAAATAGCACTTGCTGCAAGTGAACCTACAATTGATCCTATTATTATTCCTATTGCCCATTTTTTTACAATAATTAAATTTGTGTTTTTAAGCTTAACATGAGATCTTATAGAAGAAATTGAAGTAAAACAAATTACACCAAGAGAAGATGCTACAGCAACATGCATGACAATTGCAGAGCTGTAACCAAGATTAAGTAAAATAAAGTAAGTTACAGGTACAATTATTATTCCACCTCCAACTCCTAATAATCCTGCAATAAAACCAGAGACTAGACCTGTTAATAAAAAAATAAATACTATTGAAGTCAAATAAATTTCCGTATTTTAAGTTTCATTAATGTAGTAAACAATTTAATATAAAAGTAAATAAGACTATGAAACATGTACATTGGATAGGAACTGGACTATCTTCTATACCAGGAATTAGAAGATTAGCTAAAAATTTAGATAATTTTACAGTATGGAATAGAACATTAGATAAGGCTATAAAGAGTATTGACCATGTAGATAAAAAAAATGTGAACGCAAAACAGTTTGATGTTGATTTATTATTTAATGAAACAAATCCAGGTGATATTGTTATTTCTCAACTGCCAGCAAACAAACATTTAGAAATAGCTAAACTTTGTTTAAAACATAAATGTCATTTTGCATCTACTAGTTACCTTAATCCAGAAATAAATATGCTAAATCCAGATGTAAAAAAAGGAAATTTAGTATTTATCAATGAGGTCGGTTTAGACCCAGGTATCGATCATTTTTTTTCCCATTTACTTGTCAGTGATCTTAAAAAAATCTCGACTGAAAAAACAGAAGTGGTTTATGAATCATATTGCGGGGGTTTTCCAGCAATTCCAAATGATTTCAAATATAAATTTAGTTGGTCTCCAGCTGGAGTAATCAAAGCCTTAAACAATGATGCAAAATATATAACAAAAGGAAAAATAAATACTGTAACTCCTTACAAATCTATTAGTTCTTATTCAATATCTGATGAAAATTTTGAAGCTTATCCAAACAGAGATTCAACACCATATGTAAGTGAATACTTGTTTGATGAGAAATGGAAAGTCAAAGAGTTCGTAAGAGGAACTTTGCGACTTGATGGTTGGAAAGAGGCATGGCAAGATATTTTTTCAATGCTTGAAAATAGATCGGATAATATAGAAGCTGAAATTAATGAAAAAAGTGAAGAATTATTAAAAGATAATAAATATTTACCTGAAGAAGAAGATCGCGTTGTACTTTCTGTAAAACTTAAAGCTTTTGAAAATCATAATAAAATTTTTGATAGTTCCTATTTTTTAGATGAAAAAGGAAGTGGTGAAAATACTGCAATGGGCAAACTTGTATCGATTACTTTATCAGCTGCGATTGATCTAATTTTGGATAATAAAATTGAGACTGGTGTTAAAACTGCACCACATAAAACAGAAGACATAATGTATTTTTTTAAAATTTTAAAAGATTATAAAATTAATATCCAACAAGAGAATGGATAAGCAATTAACCAATATTGGTATTATTAGAGAGTCTAGAAATGATGAAAATAGAACTCCTCTAGTCCCAGAACATATTAAAAAATACAAAGAAAGCAGTCCAAATATTAATTTCATTATTCAGCCATCAAATAGTAGATGTTTTTCTGATGAAGAATATGAATTATGTGGTGCTAAAATTAATGAAAATTTAAA
>CACMRK010000014.1 GCA_902616075.1 uncultured Alphaproteobacteria bacterium | reverse complement strand
CAGAAACTGTACCTGCTGGAAATCCAGCCATTAAAGCATCTAGAGCATCTAAATTATTATCTATTTTTCCCTCAACGTTTGAAACAATATGCATTACATGAGAGTAGTATTCTATAATCATCTTTTCAGTAACATTCACTGTTCCTTTTTTTGCAACGCGACCAACATCGTTCCTTCCTAAATCTAAAAGCATTAAGTGTTCTGCGAGTTCTTTTTTATCATTCAATAAATCTTTAGATAGAAATAGGTCTTCAGAGGCATTCTTCCCTCTTTTTCTTGTTCCGGCAATTGGTCTTATCGTAACTTTTTTGTTTCTTAATTGAACCATTAATTCTGGGCTAGATGCAACAAGGCCAATTTTATCAAAGTTAAGATTTACTAGATAAGGGGATGGATTTAGTCTTCTTAATGACCTATAAAGATTGACTGCCTTTAAATTATATTTGGTTTCAAATCTCTGTGAAGGAACAACTTGGAAAATATCTCCATTTTTAATATATTCCTTTGCCTTATTTACAATTTTATAAAATTGTTCTTTTTTGAAATTTGATTTAAATTTTAATTTAGATTTTTTATTTTTATTTTGTGTAGGTTTTAGAATACTCTTTTCTAACCTCTTAATTGTTTTATCTATAAGTAATTTATTTTTTCTATAGGCATTTTCTGCCGAGATTTTTCTACTTGGATAAGTAATTGTCATAAGGGAAATATTGTCCTTTATATTATCAAATACAGCAACTATTTTTGGTCTGATTAAAATTGCATCGGGTATTTTTATATTGTCTTTATTTCTAAGTTTAATATTTTCAATATATTGTATCATTGGATATCCTAAGTATCCAACGAGAGTTGGGAAAGGGACGTCAATTTCATTATTTTTAAATTTTGAAATTTTTACAAGTTCTTTAAGGCTATGAATTGGCTTTTGATCTAATTTGTAATCAAAATTATGATCCAAATATTTAACTTTTGCTTTACCTTTTTCAACTTTCCAAATTAAATCTGGATCACAACCCAGTAATGAATAACGTCCTCTTTTACTTCCACCTTCTACTGACTCTAAAAGAAAGGAGTATTTTTCTGATTTACTAATTTTTAACAATGATGAAAACGGCGTTTCAATATCAGCAATAAGATTTTTTTTTAATATCTGAGGTAAGCCTTTATTATATTGGCTAATAAAATTTTTTTTTTCTACACTCATTTATATTGAGATAAAAGACCATTTATAAGTTCATCATTAAATGATATTTCTTTTGTCTTAATAATCTCACTACCAAATGCTGTTTTTAAATCGCTTATTAAATTAAGTTTTGAAGTATTTTCACCTTCTTCAGACATTTTTATAATTTTAATATTGGCAAAATAAATTGCATTTTCATCAGATCCAAAAGCTACTTTATCAACATCAGTTTCAAAAATATTTTGTTTAAAAGATATTGGCAATTCTTCATTATCACTTAAAGATAAAGTTAAATTTTCTGGATTAATTGCATAAAATTTACTTATATTTGTGAAAATCTCTTTATTTTTATTAAAAATATTTTCTGCCTGTTCAGTTTTTTTTGTAAATATAAAATCATTTAAAACACTGTCAAAGATATTATCAATACTCTCTATCTTTGAGGGATATATTTCATCGATATTTACAATAAAAGAAGTGTCATTACCAATGTCTACTAAATCACTAACAAAATCTTTATTTTGAGTAAAAGAAAATAAAATTATATTACTTAAAGAAGGATCATCTTGATTATCATTGTTTATAATTTTTTTCTTATTAATCAATTTAAGATTATTTTGATCTGCTATTTCAGTAATTGAAAATCCATCAAGTATTTGTTGGTCGAGACTTGATTTTAGTTCATTGAAGTAATTATCTAATTCAAAATTGGTTAACGTATTATTTATTTCATCCTTAACCTCATCAAATTTTAATTCTCTTTCTGGGAAAATTTCATCCAAAATAATTATATGATATGCCAAGGTAGTTTGGACTACATCCGATATACCTCCTTTAGATAATTCAAATATCACATTTGCTAATTGTTCCAAAACTTTATTTCTGTCGACATTTTTGAAATCATTAAAAATTATATTATTTTCTTCTGCATATTTAATAATTTCTTCATTAGTTTTTCCAGAGATACTTAATTTAAACCCATCTGCTTCTTCTTTTGATTTAAAATTAAATTGTTTAAAACTTCTCTCTTCGGAATTAATAAATAGGTTTTTATTGTTATTATAGTATTCAATAAGACTATTTTCTGAAGGTGAAAAATTATCTCTAAAATCATTTTTATTGATTAATATATATGAAATATCTCTTTCTTCATTCGTCATATATGAAACAGAGTTATTATTAAAATAATCTAATAATTCTTCATTATCTTTTGTAATTTGATCTTTATTGTAGTCTTCTAGTTTAATTTCGTTGTAAGGTATTTTAAGTAACTCAATTTCTCTTCTTTGATTATCGTACTTATTAAAATTTATTTGCAATTGTGTTGGATAATTTTTTTGAAAGAAAAGATTATCAAATACATTAGCTCTAGTTTCATAATCAATTAAATCAACAAGATCTTCAATTTTTAAGCCCTGTCTTCTTAAAAAGGTATTCAACATTTCATCATCTAATTTATTGCTGATGTATAGATCTGGGAAATTTCTTTTTGTTTCTTTTGCAATTGTTGTGTCATCTAAAATAAAATTTATTTTATCAAACTCATTTTCAAAAATTGCATTATTGACTAAATTTTGAAGTGCAATTTGGTGAACTTGGAAGTTTCTAATTTGATCACCAGTTAATTTACTTCCAATCATTTGAGAAAATTGATTAATATTTAAGTCCATTGAGCGCATAAATTTTGTAGTTGAAATGGGAGTACCTGAAATATAAGCTACAAAATTATCAGAATTAAATAAATTTGAATATCTGGCTTGCCCTTTAAAGAAAAACAAGCTAGCTCCAAAAAGAACTGCCAGTCCTATCCCAATCCAAGAATTTTTAAAAAATCTCATAAAATTTCTATTGCTTCTATAATATTAGTTTCTATAAATAAAAGTAATTATGGTAAATCTAACTAAATTTTCCTCAATTTTTATAGCAAATTGGAAATTAAATGGGAATTCCTTATTTTTAAAAGATTATTATGAAAAATTAAAAGTTAATTCTAATAACTGTACAATTATCTGCTCACCTTCAATTTACTTAAAATCACTAAAAGGAAATAATATAAACTTATTTTGTGGCGCTCAAGATGTTTCTTCTTATAAAGAAGGTGCGTATACTGGAGAATTATCTGCCTCAATGCTAAAGGATAGTAATATAGATTTTTGTTTGGTCGGACATTCTGAGCGAAGACAATACTTTGCCGAAATGAATGATAATGTAAATATTAAAAGCTCAAATCTTATTGAAGAAAATATTATTCCAGTGATCTGTATAGGTGAAACTTTAGAGCAGAAAGAAAAAAAATTAACAGAAGAAATCTTATCTACACAAATTAAAGCCAGTGTTCCAAGTTCAGCAGATCATCAAAATACATTAATTGCTTATGAGCCAGTTTGGGCTATTGGAACAGGATTAACACCCACCCTGGATGAAATAAATCAAGTACACGAATTAATTAAAAATTTTGATACAAAATTTAGAAACTTTAAGGTGCTGTATGGAGGTTCTGTAAAATCTGCTAATTCTAAAGAAATTAATGATTTAAGTCATGTTGATGGCTGTTTAATTGGCGGGGCTTCACTAAAAGTTGATGAATTCAATATAATTATATCTTGATAAATTAAATCTAATAAATATAAGCCAAAAAATGACTGCACTTATCGTAATACAACTTATACTGGCCATTGCTCTTGTGATTTTGGTATTATTACAAGGATCAGATAATGAAGGTTTAGGACTTGGGGGCGGAACTTTTGGCGGAATGATGTCTGCCAGAGGATCAGCTAATCTTCTTTCAAGATTAACAGCTATTACAGCAACTTTATTCATGATTATGAGTGTTGTACTAACAATAACTGCTTCTGCTGGATCAGATCGTAATGTATTAGAGTCACTTCCTTCAATTAATACTGAAGAAACTTCTGAAGAACCATCTATACCAGAAAATAATTAATTATATCTTGCTATAAATAGATCTATTATGTATCACGGTATTCCGTAATGCATTTTGTTTTTATTACGGGCGGTGTCGCGTCTTCTCTTGGAAAAGGCATAGCCTCAGCGTCTTTAGCAACTCTTCTAAAAAGTAGAAAATTCAAAGTAAGGATAAGAAAGTTAGATCCGTATTTAAATGTGGATCCAGGAACAATGAGTCCATATCAACATGGAGAGGTTTACGTTACTGATGATGGTGCAGAAACAGATTTAGATCTTGGTCATTACGAAAGATTCACAAATCAGTCTGCTAAACAATCAGATAGTGTTTCGTCAGGTAAGATTTATTCCAATGTTCTTCTAAAAGAAAGGAAGGGAGATTACCTTGGTTCAACAATTCAGGTAATTCCTCATGTTACTAATGAAATAAAATCATTTATTAATAGTGATTTAAAAAATGAAGATATTGCTATTTATGAAATTGGAGGAACAGTTGGAGATATTGAATCTTTACCTTTCTTAGAAGCTATACGACAAATTAGGAATGATAAAAATATTTCATCAGCATTAATTCATATGACTTATATTCCATACTTAAGTTCAGCAGGTGAGTTAAAAACAAAACCTACTCAACATTCAGTTAAAGAACTTCTAAATGCAGGTATTCAACCAGATATCATTATGTGTAGATCTGAACAACCAATAGATAATGATTCAATTTCCAAAATATCTTTATTTTGTAATGTTAAAAAAGAGTCCGTAATTCCTGCATTGAATGCTAAATCAATTTATGAAGTTCCTTCACTGTATTCAAAATATGGTTTGGATGAAGCTCTACTAAAACAATTAGGTTATAAACCAAAAAATCACAAACTAAATTTAAAGCCTTGGATTGATCTTCAAAAAAAAATTAAAAAAAGAAAACAAAAAGTAAAAATTGCAGTAGTAGGAAAATACACAAATCTTAAAGATAGTTATAAATCACTTAATGAAGCATTGGTTCATGGTGGTATAGAAAATTCCGCTGACGTAGATATTCAATGGATTAATTCTGAAAAAGAAAACAACATCAGTTTAATGAAGAAATTAAAAGGTTGTGATGGAATTCTAATTCCAGGTGGTTTTGGTATTCGTGGTATTAATGGAAAAATTAATGCCATCAAATATGCAAGAGAAAACAATATTCCTTTTTTTGGAATATGTCTTGGAATGCAGTTAGCTGTTATTGAAATAGCACAAAATGTACTAAAAATTAAAAATGCTCATTCTTCAGAATTCAAAAAAACCACTAAATCAGTTGTAGGATTAATGACAGAATGGGTAAATAAAAATAAGATCGAAAAAAGAGATAAAAATAGTGACAAGGGTGGAACGATGCGTCTTGGTGCTTACAGAGCTATTTTGAAAAAAAATTCAAAAATTTTTTCGATATATAAAAATAAAGTAATTAGTGAGAGACACAGACATAGATACGAAGTAAATCAGAAATTTCTATCAAAATTTGAAAACAAAGGTTATTATTTCACTGGTATGTCACCAGATGGATTATTACCTGAAGTACTTGAGAGTAAAAAACATAAATGGTTTATAGGAGTTCAATTTCATCCTGAGTTAAAATCAAGACCATTAAATCCTCATCCTCTTTTCGTTTCATTTATAAAGGCTGCAATTAATGATTAATATTAATCTAAAAAATTTTTCAATCTCAAATAATTCTCCGTTTATTTTAATTGCAGGTCCATGTGTAATAGAAAATGAAAGTCACTCATTGATGATTGCAGAAGAGCTTTATAAAATATGTGATGAAGTTGGTATTAATTTAATTTTTAAATCTAGTTTTGATAAGGCCAATAGATCAAGTATTAATAGTGATAGGGGTATTAATCTCGATGATGCATTAAAAATCTTTGAAAAAATTAAAACTAATTTTAATTTACCAATACTAACAGATGTGCATAATGAGGACCAATGTAATCAATTAAATCAGGATAGTATTATCGATATTATCCAAATCCCTGCGTTTTTATGCCGTCAAACTGATTTATTATTAGCGGCAGGTATTACAAATAAAATTATTAATGTTAAAAAAGGTCAATTTTTATCACCAACTGATGTTAAAAATATTTTCACAAAGATAGAAACTACAAATAATAAAAAAATAATGATTACTGAAAGAGGAACAACTTTTGGTTACAATACTCTTGTAAATGATTTTAAAGGTATAGATATTATGAAAAAATATGAGTATCCTGTAATTTTTGATGCAACTCATTCTGTGCAACAACCAGGAGGAATGGGTGATAAAAGTGGAGGTCAAAGAGAACATATTCCTTCTTTGTGTAAAGCTGCTATATCTATTGGTGTAGCTGGTTTATTTTTAGAAACACATAATGATCCAGATAATGCCCCTAGTGATGGTCCAAACATGATTAATATAAAAGATTTAAAAAATTTATTAATTCAACTTAAACAATTTGATGATATAGCGAAAAACCATGCCTAAAATAACAAATATAAAAGCAAGACAAATAATAGATAGCAGAGGAAATCCAACTGTTGAATGCGATATAGAGTTTGAAAATTCTATTTTTGGAAGAGCTGCGGTTCCAAGTGGCGCATCTACTGGAGTGCATGAGGCTCTAGAATTGCGAGATAATAATAAATCCAAATACAAAGGTAAAGGAGTTTTGAAAGCAGTAGGAAATATCAATGATAAAATTTCTAATGAACTAGTTGGAAAATCATTTGAAGATATTTCTTCTTTTGATGATTTTTTATTAGAACTTGATGGTACGGAAAATAAATCAAACCTAGGCGCTAATGCAACACTTGCTGCAAGCTTAGCTTTTGCAAAATGTTTAGCTTCTTCTGAAGGTCATGAACTTTATTCTTTTCTTGGTAAAGAACATACAATGAGCCTCCCAGTTCCAATGATGAACATTATTAATGGAGGATCACATGCAGATAACGACGTTGATATTCAAGAATTTATGGTTGCTCCTATAGGTGCAAATAATTTTTCAGAAGCACTTCAATATGGTTGTGAAATATTTCATTCATTAAAGTCACTTTTAAAATCAAAAGGCTTAAATACAAATGTTGGTGATGAAGGTGGATTTGCTCCTAACATAAATAGTTCTAGTGAAGTCATAGAAACAGTTTTAAAATCAGTAGAGGATGCAGGGTTTAAATCTGGAAAGGATATTTATCTTTCACTTGACGTTGCATCAACTGAATTTTACAAAAATAATAAATATGATTTACAAGGAGAAAAACTTGTTTTGTCTTCTGATGAGATGATAAAATATTTAGAGAAATTAGTAAATGCTTATCCAATTTATTCTATTGAAGATGGAATGTCAGAGGATGATTGGGATGGTTGGTCTAATTTAACATCAACAATAGGGAAAAAAGTTCAGTTAGTTGGTGACGATTTATTTGTTACAAATAAAAAAAGATTACAAAAAGGTATATCTGAGGGTGCGGGTAATTCTATTTTAGTTAAAGTAAATCAAATAGGAACGCTAAAAGAAACTTTAGAATCAATTAAATTAGCAAAAGAAAATAATTTTACTACAATAATTTCGCATCGCTCTGGTGAGACTGAAGATACAACTATTGCTGATTTATCAGTTGGTGTTTCAGCAGGTCAGATTAAAACAGGGTCATTATCTAGAACAGATAGAACAGCAAAATATAATCAATTATTAAGAATTGAAGAAGCATTAAAAGGTAAAGCAAATTATGCTGGATCATCTATCTTAAATAATAAATAATTGACAGTTTCGATCTTAAATATGCTATTTGTATAATAAATGAATAAATCTTTAGTTTTAAAAAATAAATTTTATTTCTATTTATCCTTTTTGTTTACTTTTTTTCTATTTGTTTATCTTCTGTATTTTCTTGTAAATGGTGAGAGGGGATTGCTTAAATATTTCAGTCTTAAAAATCTTAACGCTCAATACAATGAACAATTTATGTCCTTAAAAAAGGAAAATGAATTTTACCTAGATAGAATTAAAAGATTACAACCTAATACTATAGATTTGGACTATTTAGATGAGACATTTAGGAAAGTTACAGGATTTACTTCAGAAAATGAAATGGTTATAATTATAGAATAGATTGATTTATTTGACAAAAAATCACCCTAATTATAATTAAAGATTATCTTATGAAAAAACTTCAAAAATCAGATTACATTAAAATGTATTCTTATATGCTCAAAATTAGAAGATTTGAGGAAAGAGCCGCTCAACTTTACGGCATGGGCAAAATAGGTGGTTTTTGTCATTTGTATATTGGTCAAGAAGCTGTTGTTGTTGGTATTTTAATGACAATTGATAAAAATGACTCAGTTGTAACAACTTACAGAGATCATGGTCACATGATCGCTAGGGGACTGGATCCTAAACGTATTATGGCAGAGTTGACTGGTAGAGAAGATGGTTATTCTGCTGGTAAGGGTGGTTCAATGCATATGTTTTCAAAAGAAAATAATTTTTATGGTGGACATGGTATTGTAGGTGCTCAAGTACCAATTGGAACGGGTATTGCATTCACACATAAATATAATGGAGAAAAAAATATATGCAGAACATATATTGGTGATGGAGCCATGAACAATGGACAAGTTTTTGAAGCTTTTAATTTAGCTTCTTTATGGAAGCTTCCTGTTTTATACATTATTGAAAATAATAAATATGGAATGGGCACATCTGTAGATAGAGCGGCGGCGGGATTAGACTTATATAAAAGAGGGGAAGCATTTGGTATTCCTGGTGAGAAGGTTGATGGGATGAATGTGTTCTCAGTTATAGAAGCAGCAGATAAAGCAGGAAAATATGTCAGAGAAGGGAATGGCCCTTATATTATTGAAGTACAAACATATCGATATAGAGGACATTCAATGTCAGATCCTGCAAAATATAGAACGAAAGAAGAATTAGATAATTATAAGCAAACCGATCCTATTGAAATAGTCAAAGCTGAAATTTTAAAGAAAAAAATTGCAACTAATGATGAAATTGAAAAAATTAATAAAGATACTTTAGAAGAAATTAAAAATGCAGCTGAATTTGCAACTAATAGTCCTTTTCCAAAGGACAGCGAACTTTATACGGATGTTTATTTATAAATTATGAGCACAGAAATTTTAATGCCAGCATTATCTCCAACAATGACAGAAGGAAATCTGTCTAAGTGGTTAATTAAAAAAGGAGATACTGTTAAAGCCGGTGATTTGATTGCAGAAATCGAAACTGACAAAGCAACAATGGAGGTAGAAGCGGTAGATGAAGGTGTTGTTCTAGATCTTTTATTTAAAGAAGGTGAAGCGAATATTCCAGTAAATAAAGCTATAGCTATTATTGGTGATCCAAATGAAAAAGTTGAAGTAAAAAAAGAAGCTCCCGTAGAAAAAGTGATTGAAGAAAAGAAAATTGAAAAAAAAATTGAGACAAAAATTGAGTCAAATAAGGATGATATAATCGATACATCATCACCTAAAGTAGAAGAAGATACAAACTTAAGCTCAGAAGAAATTACCATGCGTCAAGCGCTAAGAGACACAATGGCTGAAGAAATGAGAAAAGATAATAAAGTTTTCATACTTGGAGAGGAAGTTGCCGAGTATCAAGGCGCGTATAAAGTTACACAAGGTCTTCTTCAGGAATTTGGTAAAGAAAGAGTATTAGATACTCCTATTTCCGAACATGGTTTCACTGGATTAGCAGTTGGTGCGGCATTTAAGGGGTTGAGACCAATTTTAGAATTTATGACTTTTAATTTTTCTATGCAAGCAATTGATCAAATTATAAATTCAGCAGCAAAAACACTTTACATGTCTGGAGGACAAATTAACTGTCCTATTGTTTTCAGAGGACCAAATGGCGCTGCAGCGCAAGTAGCTGCACAACATAGCCAGGATTTTTCTTCCTGGTATTCTCAAGTGCCAGGTTTAAAAGTCATTGCACCATCTACTCCTTACAACGCAAAAGGTTTATTAAGATCTGCAATATCAGATCCAAATCCTGTAATTTTTCTAGAAAATGAAATTCTTTATGGATTAAAAGGTCCAGTTAATAATGACATTAACTTCTCAATACCAATTGGAAAAGCAAATATAGAAAAAGAAGGAAAGGATTTAACGATCGTAACGTATTCAATAATGTTGCAGAAATCAAAAGAAGCTGCATTAAGACTAAAAGAGGAATACAATTTA
>CACMRK010000013.1 GCA_902616075.1 uncultured Alphaproteobacteria bacterium | reverse complement strand
TTTTTACCCTGTTCAACAGCAGGTTGATCAAAAGGATCAACATCTAAATACATACAGGAAGCAATCGTTTCTATTATACTAAACGATAATAATTTACCTAAGTTATGCTCATCTATTTTAGGAATATAGATTTCTCTAAAACTAAAATTATTTAATTTAAAAGTTTCAATGGTTGCACGCTGTTCAGCTTCCATTAAATCTCCCATTGTTTTATCTTTAAAATAGTCAATAGCAGTACCTTTAAACATATCATTATTAATTTTTATGCCCTTATTTGAATGATTTGTTGTGATAAAGGTGAAAAATTTATCTTTAGGTCCATCTAAATACAGTTGTAATTGACTATGCTGATCAGTGGTTCCTACTGAATGAATTGCTGTAATACCTTTATTATTTTTTCCAATACTTTCTGCCCAAAGTTGCAGATACCATTTTCCAAAAAAATAAAGTGAATCAGAGTATGTCATTAAAACATTATTAGTAAATTTTACATTTTCTTTTTGGGTTAAATATCTTCCAAGATCGTACGGTTTGTAATTATCAATATTATTAATTACTTCAGATGCTCCACCAAAAAGTGCATCTATATTTAATCCAGAAATGATTGCAGGAACTATACCAACATTGGTAAATATAGAATATCTGCCTCCAACATCTTTATGATGCTCTAACAGTAAACAATTATTATCTTTTGCAATTTTATAAAGTGGTGATTCTTTAAATTCAGTTATGATTAGAGTATTTGAAAAAAAATCTTCCACTTTGTTAGCTTCTATTGCCTTTTGATAGAGACATGAAAATTGAGATAATGTCTCTGGTGTAGTACCCGATTTTGAAATAACCAAGAAGCCAGTTAGCTCAAAATTAATATTTTGAAAATTTTTTTCAAAATTAATAGGGTCAACATTATCATAAAATTCTAAGATAATTTTATTATTGGAAATAATATTATTTAATGCTCTAGCTCCTAAATTTGAACCACCTGTACCAAATACAATTATTTTTTCCTTTTTCTCTTTAAATTGATTTGAAATTTTTATGGTTTCTTCTAATAAATTTTTATCTGAAACAATATTCAGAGAAGGAAGTTTTTCTATTAAATTAGTTATACTTTGATCAGTATCTTTATTTTGAGTGATTTTGTCAAAATTTGAATTAAAGTATTTTATTTCCATTTATAAAATTAAAAAAAGAAAAATCTTTTTTTCTTTTTAGGTTCACCTTCTTCGTCATCTTCATTTTCTGCTTTACTGTTGAAAAAGAAAAATCTTTTCTTCTTTTTTGGTTCTTCTATATTTTTACTTTCAACATCTGTATTATCTTGGCTTATTTCACCCTCTGAGTTTCCATCAAGATCCTCTCTGATACTATTATCTACTTGATCTGCTTCAGTTTCTTTTAAAATATTGTCGATAACAGAATTTTCAGAAGGTGTTTCATTACTTTCTTCATCCAGACCAAAGAGAATTTCCTTTGCAAGCTCACTATCGGTATCATCAATATCTTTTGATTCAATTTGATCAGGTGGTAGTAAATTAAAATTTGGTGGAATTACTAATGGAGGATTTTCAACTACATTATATTCATCTATTACTTTTCTATCTACACCGGCACTACTTCTTATAGTATTACAAGAAGATAGAAAAATTGAGGAAATGATTATTACAAAAATAACTTTTTTCATTTTACTGTTTTTGATTTTATAAAAAAACTCATTATTAACATGATAATTCCAATTGTAATATAGATATCTGCTAGATTAAATGCGGGCCAATAAAAATTTCCATAATGTAGTAAGATAAAATCAACAACATAACTATTTATCAATCTATCAATGATATTTGATAAAGCCCCAATTATAACAAAAAAATAAGCTAGTTTTTCAAGTTGTTTATCTGATTTAATAAATAAATAAAAAATTAATATAACGACTATTAAGGCTATAAGTATTAATATCCAATGAGAAACATAACCAGAAAATAAACCAAAAGAAACACCAAAGTTCTGAACATAAACTAAATCAAAATATTCATTGATTTTTATTGATTGATTTAAAAACAAATTATCTTGAATTAAATACTTAGTTAGAAAATCAAAAACAATTAATGATACTAGTATAGCTATCTTAATCACTTAACTTATTGCATCATTACAACGATTGCAAATTTCATTTTTTATTAATTCTAGTTCATATTTCCAGCATCTTTGACATTTTTGACCACCAACTTTTGAAGCTTGTACCTTCACATTTTCAATATCGTCTATTGAAAAACCTTGGCTATTTTCATCAAGTATATGTACTTTAAATGATGAAGTAATAGCAATTTCATCAAACATAACGTCATTAACCTTATCAAAACTTTCTTTAGAAATAAATATATCCAAATGAGCTTCTAAGCTTGAACGTATAATTTTTTCTTCTCTGATTTTCTCAATTGCTCCAGTGGCAACTTTCCTAATATTTTTAATTAAATTCCATTTTTCATTTAATTGATTATCTTCATATTCATTTTTACAATGTAAAAAATCTTGTAGGTGTATACTTTCTTTATTGCCCATTGCTTTCCACGCTTCTTCAGAGGTAAAGGAAATAGATGGCGCAAACCATCTTACTAAATGATTAAAAATTATATTTAATAGAGTTCTAGTAGATCTTCTTTTAACCGATTCTTTACTATCACAATATATAGTGTCCTTTCTAATATCAAAATAAAAAGCTGAAAGATCAGTTGAGCAAAAGTTTAATAGTGTTGTAAACATCAAGTGAAAGTTAAATGTTGATACACATTTTTGAATAACTTGATCAACTTCCCACAATCGATGAAGAAGATATTTTTCTAACTCTGGAAACTCACTCTCATCAATAACTTCCTCTTTAGTAAATTCATTTAAATTGCCAATTAAAAAACGAAAGGTATTTCTTATTCTTCTATAAGACTCAGCTTGTGATTGGAGGATAGCATTATCAAGCTTTAGATCATCATAATAATCGGATGCTACTACCCACAATCTTAAAATATCTACTCCATATTTTTTTAAAATATCATCTGGAGAAATAACGTTACCTAGAGATTTAGACATTTTACGACCTCTTCCATCAACAACAAAGCCGTGGGTTAAAACACTTTCATATGGTGCTTTTCCTCTAGTTCCCGAAGACTCTAAAAGAGATGAATGAAACCAACCTCTATGTTGGTCACTTCCTTCTAAATACATTGATGCAGGCCATTTCAAATCTTCTCTTTGTTCTAGACAAAAAGCATGTGTGGAACCGCTATCGAACCATACTTCAACGACATCTTTTACCTGTTCATAATCATCAAGTGAATATTCATCACCTAAAAATCTTTGTGGATCTTCAGTAAACCATGTATTGCTTCCTTCTTTTTCATATATGTCAGCTATTCTATTGATAATATTTTCATCTCTTAAAGGTTGACCCGTTTTTTTGTTTACAAATAATGGTAAAGGTACACCCCACACTCTTTGTCTGGAGACACACCAATCTGGTCTAGTTTCAATCATTGATCTAAGCCTTGTTTGGCCTTGAGGAGGATAGAAAATAGTTTCATCAATTGATTTAAGAGCAATGTCTCTTAAATTATTTTTTTCCATAGAAATGAACCATTGTGGAGTATTTCTATAAATAAGAGGAGCTTTAGATCTCCATGAATGTGGGTAGCTATGACGAAGCGTCCCTTTAAATAATAATTTTGAAAATTCTTCTAATTTATCTGCAATTTTGTGATCTACTTTATAAATATGCTCACCTTCAAAACCAACAGCATGTTGATTATATTTTCCATCATCTTGAACTGTCTGAACAATATCAACATTATTTTCTATCCCTAAAACATAGTCGTCATCTCCGTGTCCAGGAGCTATATGTACAACACCTGTACCCTGTTCTAAGTTTACAAAGTCCCCATGAAATGGTTTTACAATAAAATCGTATCCCAATTGTTTAAATGGATGTTCACATTCACACGAAGATAAATTATCTCCTTTAAATTTCTTTTTTGTACTAAATTTTTTTATTCCAATTTCTTCAGTTACACTTTCTAAAAGTTCTGATGCAAATATTAATTTATCATTTTTTTTGACTAAACTATTTTCTTCTAATTCTTCAACAACAATGAGTGAATAATCTAATTCTTTACCATAAGCCAGAGCTCTGTTACCTGGAATCGTCCAAGGAGTTGTTGTCCAAATAACAATATTAGAATCAATTAAATCTTTATCCGTAGAATTTTTAATTAAAAATTTAACATATATAGTGTTGGACGTATGATCTTCATATTCAACTTCAGCGTCAGCTAGAGCTGTTTTTTCTACAACAGACCAGAGAACTGGTTTTGCTCCTTTATACAAACTTTCATCAAGTAAAAATTTTCCAAGCTCTCGAACAATTTGTGCTTCTGCTTGATTTGACATTGTGAGGTAAGGATTTTCCCAATCTCCTTCAACACCAAGTCGCCTAAACTCTTTTTTTTGGATATCGATCCATTTTTCTGCAAACTCTCTACACTCATTTCTAAATTGAACAGTCGGGACATCATCCTTGTTCTTTCCTTTTTTTCTATATTCTTCTTCTATTTTCCATTCAATTGGTAAACCGTGACAATCCCATCCAGGAACATAGATAGAATCTTTACCAGCCATTTGTTGAGTTCGCACAATGACATCTTTTAAAATTTTATTAAGAGCTGTCCCCATATGAATATGTCCATTTGCATATGGTGGACCATCATGAAGAACAAATTTTTCTCTACCTTTAGATTTATCTCTTAGCTTTTTAAAAATATTTTCTTTATCCCACTCCTCTATTATTGCAGGTTCTTTTGATGGAAGGTTAGCTCTCATTTCAAAAGATGTTTTGGGAAGAAAAATTGTATCTTTATATTCCATTATAGTTGGTGATATTCTTTAGCTGTATTTATATCTTTGTTGATTTGCTTAGTTAGTTCTTCAAAATTATTAAATTTTTGTTCAGACCTAATAAATGTAAGGAATTCAACAGTCAATTCTTTACCATATATTTCTTCACTAAAATTAAACATATGTGTCTCTAGAAGGAGTTTGCTTCCATCGACTGTTGGTCTTAAACCAAAATTTGAAACACCTTTGTATTTTTTACCCTCTAACAGCACTTCTACACAGTAAACACCTCTTTTGGGTAATATATGTTGATCTGGTATCATATTAGCAGTCGGAAAGTTGATTTCTCTAGCTCTTTTATCACCTTCAATTATTTTTCCATGCATATGCCAGGGTCTACCTAAAGACTCAGTAACATCTTCCATATAACCGTCTTTTATTTGTGATCGAATTATTGAAGATGAATATTTATCAGATTTATCAGCAAGCATAATAGGATCGATTAAATGAATATTAAAATTATTTTTTTCAGCATACTTTTCTAATGTTTTAAAATTACCTTTTCTGTCTTTTCCAAACTTAAAGTCAGAACCTATAACTAAGTATTTAATATTTAATTTATCAATTAGAATTTTAGTTATAAAATCATCAGCTGATAATATTGATAGATTGTTATCAAAAGAAAAATCTATAAATATATCTAAACCCAATTGTTCAAGAAAATTTATTTTATCACTTTGAGTATAAATATTAAAAGGCTCATTAATTTGATTAAAGTAAATACGAGGATGAGGATTAAAACTCATTATAGAAGATAATAAATTATTGTTTGATGCAATCTCCTTAATTTTATTTATTATTTCTTGGTGCCCTTTATGTATTCCATCAAAATTACCTATTGCAAGACAAAGGTTTAATTTTTCAAAATCTGATGCTGTATCTAATTTATAAATTTTCATAATATTTATAAATCAATTAGTATAGAAACTTATGGTTAGTAACTACAAATATTTATTTAAGATATTTTCCAGATATTCTTGTCTTCCTGAACGAGGTTCTGGTTCAATATTATCGTCGATTACTTTTTTATTTATATCATCTAATCCAGTATCTTTATTATGAATAAGCTGACCCAATTCTTTATTCCAATCTGAATATCTATCTTCAATAAACTTAGGAATAACATTATCATTCATTAATTTTTCAACAGCAATAAGTGTTTTTGCACAAACATCCATGCCTCCAATATGAGCATGGAATAAATCTTCAGCGTCAATAGATTGTCTTCTTATTTTTGCATCAAAGTTCATACCTCCTTGACCTAAGCCGCCATTTTTAAAAATAAAATAAAATGACATAATTAAGTCTGCAGGATTATTTGGGAATTGATCCGTATCCCAACCTATTAAAGTATCACCTCTATTGATATCAATGCTTCCTAAGGCGCTGTTTGAAGTTGCGTAAGCAATTTCATGTTCAAAATTATGACCAGACAAAGTTGCATGATTAACTTCAACATTTAGTTTAATCTCATTTTCTAAACCTGCCTTTCGTAAAAACGCTAAGCAAGTTGCAGAATCAAAGTCATATTGATGTTTAGTTGGTTCATGAGGTTTTGGTTCCAATAAAATTTGACCTTTAAATCCTATCTTGTGTTTATAATTAACAACTAATTCGAGAAATCTTTGAAGATTAGATGTCTCCTTAGTCATGTCAGTATTAAGAATAGTTTCGTATCCTTCTCTTCCACCCCAAAGAACGTAGTTTTGACCGCCCAATCTCATCGTTGCATCCATACAATCTTTTACTTGCGCAGCTTTATATGCAAAAACTTCTGGGTCAGGATTAGTCGAAGCTCCACTCATATATCTTTTATGAGAAAAAGCATTTGCTGTTCCCCAAAGTAATTTCATTCCTGAGTTATTAATTTTTTGTTCCATTAAATCTATAATATGAAAGAAATTTTTTTGTGTCTCAGAATAATTTGAACCTTCAGGAGAAATATCTCTATCGTGAAAGCAGAAAAAGGGTGTTTTTATTTTAGTGAAAAAATCAAATGCAGCATCAAGTTTCATTTCAGCCATTTTCATTTCATCACCTGCTTGCATCCACGGTCTATCAAATGTTTGACCACCAAATGGGTCAAGGCCAGGCCAAGTAAATGTATGCCAATAACAAGTAGCAAACCTTAAATGCTCTTTCATAGACTTGCCTAAAACTTTTTTATTTTCATCGTAAAATTTAAAAGCAAATGGATTTGTGCTTTCTTCGCCTTCAAATTTAATCTCTGGTATTTTACTAAAGTATTCTGTCATATGATTTCCTATATTATATTACTCTATCTTGATGCCCAAAGTAAACCACGTTTATAAATTTTATTCATTTGTGGATGGTTTAATTCATGTGCAAAATGACCAAGAGAGATATAAAAAATTTTACCTTTCCCAATTCGTCTTTTCCAAGCAACTGGCATTTCTACACCCTTTAACCATTCTGTTGTATAAGCGTCACCACTTGATGAACCAGGTTCTTGTTCAAGCTTCCAAACTTCATTACCTTTAAAAGTTGTAGTTGCCAAAACTTCATTTAATGGATCAACATGCATATAATATTGCTCTGAATGATAATCAAAATCTTCAATACCTTCCATAATTGGATCATCTTTTTTTGTTATATTTACTTTATAATCATGAATACCATTTGGGTGACTTACCCATTGACCTCCTGTTAAAAACTGCCAATCAATTGACTGTCTAAATGCATCACACATTCCACCGTGGTGACCGGCAAGGCCACAACCATTATGAACAGCTTTGATAACATTGTTAACAGCAGTTTTTTTTATTTCTCCTCGAGGATCAAAATGAAAAGCCATGGTGACTATGGGTATTAACAAATCCATTTCGTGAACATAATCCTGTGCAAATGCTGAAGTTTGATATTCAGCTCTAACTTCGTATCCTTCAGGCTCAAGCATACCTTTAATTATTTCAGTACATTTCTCAGGCTCATGGCCAGGCCAACCACCATAAACTATAAGAGCTTTTTTCATTCATTTTCCTTTCAGTTTAATAATTTACTTATTTCATCCTCACCAAAATAACTAACTTCATTGATAGAGCTTCTTAATTGTAATTTTTTATCATTTTCAGAAGATTTAATAATTGTATCTAATATATCTAAAACATGTAAACTTAATTCACCACTACACCTGTTTAATCTTTTGTTATTTATAGAATCAACCATCTCACTAACACCAATTCCTCTATAATTGGCAATGCCAGGATTTTCATTTGTTTTTTTACTATTATGGATATTGATCTTTCCTAAATTATTTTTATCAGTTGCTATAGTTTCCCATTCTCCATTTTTTGATGTACAAATATTTATTGAACCACCAAAAGTATTAGGATCTGGAATATTTATTGATCCTTTATCTCCATAAAGCTCAATATGGTTTTTATTATGTTTCCATGTATCAAAAGAGAAAAAAGAGTCTATAAGCGCGCCATTGTCAAACTCAATTTGAGAAACTAGAGTTGTTGGAATATCTACAATTACTTCTTCATCTTTTCTGCTACCACTTCCTATAATTCTTTTATTATAAACTGTTCTAGATTGAGAATAGACAGATTTTGCAGGACCTAATAAGTTGACTAATGCTGTAAAATAGTAAGGGCCCATATCCAATACTGGTCCTCCACCATACTTATAATAAAAATCTGGATTAGGATGCCATATTTCGTGACCCGCAACACCCATCGCAATACTACCCATATTAATATTTCCAATTATGTTATTTTCTAAAATTTTCTTTGATTCTTGAATACCTGCCCCCAGAAATGTATCAGGCGCACAACCTAAATACAAATTTTTCTCTTTCGATAAATCTAACAATTGCTTTCCGTGGTTAAATTCAATTGAAAGAGGTTTTTCAGAGTATGAATGCTTTCCAGCTTGAAGAATTGATTGCGAAACTTCAAAGTGGACGTCAGGAATTGTTAAATTAATAATTAATTCTATTTCACTATGATTTAATAATTTATCCACTGATAAATTTTCCACTCCATAAAGTTTTGAATAATGAACAGAAGCATCTTCTTTAATATCTGCACATGCAATGATGTCAAAATTATTAAAATATTTTTGAGAATTTTTAAAATATATATCTGCTATATTTCCACATCCTATAATTCCAACTTTCATTAAATTAACTCTGCTCTAAATTTTTTATTTGAACCAGGCGGAGGTATAATTGGCTCAGATGAGTATTGGCATAAATATGCTGGTCTGTTTTTGTTTGATTTATTTGGAAAAGAAGCATGGGGTGTTCTACTAGAAAATAAAACTAATCCACCTTCCTCAATTGTACACGAAATTGACTTCTCTTCCTGAACTTTCATACTTAAATCTGATGATTGTTCGGACCAAACATGTTCTTCAATTTTAGCTTCTCTTTCTAGATTTATTGGCAATATTCTTAATGCTCCATTATTTTCATTTGTGTCACATAAGGCAATCCAAATAGATAGATATGCCTTATGATCATGGCCTACATAACCAGAATCTTGATGCCACGCAAATTTACTTTCAGTTTGTGGCTCCTTATTAACTACCTGTTCATTAAATAAGTAAATTTTTTCACCTAAAATTGACCTACAAATAGATTTAACAAAATTACCTTTAGTGAATTTTTCCATCAAAGGAAAATCTTCACAACGATTGGATAAAAACATTTTACCATGCTTAGATATATTTCTATTTTTATCTCTTATAAAAGTTGATTGATTTTTTTTAAACTCCTCTATCAGTTGTGTTGTTGAATTTTTCAAGTCTGATAATGTATTCTTGTCCAATTTATCCTTTAAAATTAAATAACCATTTTGATTATAGAATTTTACTTCATTTTCTTTCAGCATTACTCTTTTACTGCTCCGCCAGTAAGTCCAGCAATGATGTATTTTTGAGCTAAGAGAAAAAATACTATCGCAGGTATTAATGTTAAAGAAACGTAAGTTAGAACCATTGACCAATCTGTGTCATACTCACCTCTAAAAAACATTATACCCATAGGCCAAGGGTATAACTCCTCATTACTAACCATAATTAATGGAAGTAGATAATTATTCCAGCTTGTCACAAAAGTTACAACTGCTACAGTAGAGAATATTGGAACAGAAAGTGGGATCGTTATTCGGAAAAAGAAATTTGAATAATTACAACCATCAACGTATGCAGCATCAAATAATTCCGGCGGTATTTGTTTGAAAAAACCTCTAAAAAGTAAAATAGCAAATCCAAGACCAAAAGCGATTTGAGGTAAAACAACTGCCCAATAAGTTCCAAGTAATCCAAAATCTCTTACCTTTAGAAATAAAGGAATGATTGCTGAAGCAAAAGGAAACATTAATCCAATCAACAAATAATTAAATAAAAATCTATTTCCAAAAAATCTAATATGAGCGAATACAAATGCTGCCATAGATGCACAAATTAAAGTTAACACTGTAGTTAAGACTCCATATACAAGTGAATTCCAAGCAAATGACCAAAAATATTCCATACCAAAAACATCTGTATAATTTGAAAAAATCCACTCTCTTGGTAATCCAATGACATTTGAACTTAAATCTCCTAATGTTTTAAAGCTACTTATAAAAGTTAAGTATAAAGGTACTAAAATTATTCCTGCTAAAAAAGATAAGAAAAGATACATATAAAATTTTGATAATTTTGATTGCATTAGTTATATCCTTTATCTTTTAAAATTGTTGTTTGATAAATTAAAGCAACAACAAAACAAATTATAAAAATTACTACACTAATAGCACTTCCAAAACCAAGTCTCATTCTTCCAACACCAAAATCATACAAGTAAGTAACCATTGAGTGAGTAACATTTGATGGACCTCCCATTGTTAGAGGCATAATTAAATCAAATAGTTGTAAACTTCCAAGCGTAGAAAGGAAAATAGATAAAGTAATTGTTGGCCATAAAATTGGTATTTTTATTCTTAAAGCAGTAGTTACTGGACCGGCTCCATCAATTTTTGCAGCCTCTATTACTTCTTTTGATATTCCTTGAAGACCTGAGATCATAATCATCATATGTATTCCAAAATATTTCCAAACAACAACTATTAGTATGGCGGTCAATGCCCACTCTTTGTCTGCAGTAATCCAAGGTGCGTCAGCTCCAAACAAACCCCAAATAGCACCGACTAATCCATAATCTCCTTTATAAATGTAAACCCAAATCAAACTCGCAACAATTTCTGCTAAAATATATGGTAAAAAAAACAAACTTCTAAATACAGCTGCTCCTCTAAAATTATTGGCTAAAAAAAGTGCAAGAAA
>CACMRK010000012.1 GCA_902616075.1 uncultured Alphaproteobacteria bacterium | reverse complement strand
TTTGTATGAATTAGTCATTTAAAACACCATTCTCACTAAATTTACAGTAATTAAAATCATGATAAAATAAACAAGAAAATTAATTGATACTTTAATCAATTTGGCTGTCTTTTTCGATGTGACATAATCTTCAATAATTGTTTGCAGTCCTAATTTTGAATGCAGGAGCATAGATTGCATCATCACAAAAAATAAGAATGCATTAACATAGGATTGAAAAAAAATTTCTATTTCAGAATAAGTCATCTTTGATAATGATATTGCTGAGTATATAAACCAAAACGTCAATGGTATTAAAATTGAAGCAGTAATTCTTTGGGTTAACCATTTAAAAGCATAATTTTTCATGCGAAGTACCAGACAACTAAACTAGAAATTAAAGTTAAACATATAACAGCATAACCCGATTTATATACTTGTGATAATTCCATTCCAATACCGAATGACCAATATAATTTTCTACATCCATTAAATAGATGGTAAAAAATACCGACAGTCCAAATCATTAGAACTAGTTTAAACAAAATACTCTTAGAAAGAGTTTCAAAATAAATATAAAATTCGGGACCAAAACTAATTAAAAAAAACCAAATTGAAATTAATAGTGCACCCACACTTAATCCTATTCCAGATATCCTATGAAAAATTGAAAATACTGCTGTAAGTACTCTTTTGTGAATAGATAGGTGAGGTGATAATGGTCTATTATCAGTCATTTTTTTCATTTTTTTTATGTTTCATAAGTAAGTATTTTTCTTCAAATTTCAAAATATTAATGGTTTTGTTATTTTCTTCTTACTATCACGGAAGTTTGTAAAATGTTGATAAAAAGTGCCATATTTTATGAAAATCATCCAAATTTAATGCCGAATTTAACTAAAAATCTTGAATTTTAAATAGATAGATATTACTCTTAATAAGCCGGATAATACTCGTTTCTTAGCTTCGGAGGAACGCCAAGAATTTTAATTATCTTACCCGCCGTTTGATAATTAGTTGAGTTTCTTATTCTAGAGAGGTGTCTGCCAAGGTACAAACTAGTTTTAGAGTCCGGCCTACTTTAAATTTTTATTAAAAAATTCTTCCATCTTTTTAGAGTATACTTCGGGATATTTAAACATAGCATCTACATGATAAGAGTTTTCAACTAACCAAAACTCAGCATTAATTTTATTTTGATTTGTGTATTCTTTAAAATAATTAAAGTGTCTTGTTAAGATTCTTGTATCAGAGTCGCCATGAGTAAAAAAATAATATTGGTTCTTTGATAATTTTTTAGCTGGAGATAATTCTCTTGGATCTGTTCCAGTTAAGATTCTTCCAGCTAAACTAACTACTGGCCCAAATTCTATAACAAGACCATATCTTGCTATTTCATCTTTTAAAATCATATTAAATTCAGCAAGTGAACTATCTGCCCACACTGCACGTATTTCTGGTTCAGCATGTGCTGCAAAAATAGAGGTGCTTGCACCAAGAGATATTCCATGTAACCCAATGCTATTAGACTTGAAACCAATTTTTTTTAAAAAATCAAATGAACCAAGAATATCATTATATGACTTTAAACCTAAATCATCATAACTACTTACAGTATCACTTTGGCCGTAGTTTCTTAAATCTATCGTAAGAACATTAAATTTTTTATTAACTAAAAAACTTGCAATAAGATTTGCTTCAGACTTACATTTACCATTCGGGCTTATACCGTGTGTTACAATTATAATTGGTCTATTTGGAAAATAATTAAATAGCCATCCATTAATCTTAATGTCTGAGTCACGAGATTGAAAGTATACATCTTGCCATTCATCTAAATAATAGTCTTTAAAGTTAAAATTTTCTCTTACTTTTTGTCGTGCAAGAATAGAATATTCATGTGAGTCAACTGTTGTACTCCATGAATTAGGAAGAGATCCTTCGTGTAAACCACAAGTTGGATCTATTTTTAAAATTTGATAAGCAACATAAAAACCTGCAGTAAAATAAACTACTGTTAATAAAACTACAGTGCTTACTAAAAATCTGATTATGTATTTCATCAATCTGGTTTTACTATAGTCATTTCATATAATCTGCTAGCAGTTCTTTTAAATTCTTCTGCTAGAGTATTTATATTATTTAATGAATTTATAGGTTTTGAAGCTAAAATTACTATTGAACAATTATTTTCATATAACATATCAATTAATCCAATAAATCTTCTGCATGCATCTTTTTTCTGATTATCAAATTCAGGAACATTTTTTAAAAACACCAACTTAAATTTATCTGCAATATTTTTGTAATCTTCATTACCAAAATTTACTTCACAAAGATTTTCAAAATCTATCATCATTAGATTTGATGTGCATTTATCAAACTCTAGTTCACGACTTTTAGATTTTATTTTTACAGTTGTTAAATGGGAGGGATCAACAAAGCGATTAAATAATTTTTCAAATTCATTTGACGTTTCAGTTGTTATAGGTGTGAAATATGTCTTTGATTGATTTAACGTTTGTCGACGAAAATCAGTTTTAATACTAATATCATAAAGAAAAAAATTTTTTTTAACTAAATCAATAAATGGTAGAAAGTCATTTCTCTGCAAACCATCTTTATATAAATTATCTGGATGAAAATTTGACGACAGTAATACAAATATTTTATATTTAGAAAAATAATTAAATATTTTTTTTATTATTAGTGCGTCAACAATATTAAAAATATGTAATTCATCAATAAATATTATTTTGTAATCTCTACTTAAATTTTTTACATAGTTTTCGATTGCAAGTTCTTTATTTTCTGATTTTTTAACTTGTTCATGGATTTCATTCATTAAGTTATTAAAATGAATTTTTTTTCCAATCTTAGTATTTTGATAAAATAAATTTAATAAAAATGTTTTTCCTGTTCCAACTTGACCATAAAGATAAATTCCTTCAAAAATTTTATCCTTAAAAAATAACTTTGTTTTACTAAAAGATGACCATACATTATCTGCTTGTTTTAAAAATTCAATTTGATCTTTATTTTTTTTAATAAAATTATTTTCAACAAAACTATTGTATTGATCAATAACATTAAACATTATTTTTTACCTAAGTACTGTTCAAGTTGTTTTAAAGTTTCTAGTTCACCACTGCTGATGCTTCTATTTTCTTTTTTCTTTTTTAATCTTTTATATTCCTTGATTAGAAAATTAAGACTCTCCATTATTTGTTTATTCATGTTTTATAAATTATAGGTAAAATTGATGATACAACAATCATAATGGAGCTAATTAAAAATATAACTGATATTCCATAACCCCAATCAATAATATAACCAAAAACTACAGGCGATAAGGCACTCGCAAAAACCCCAACTGCGTGCAGTAAAGCTTTAGCAGTTCCAATACTTTTCACTCCGTAAATTTCTGCCCAGAGTGATCCCATAAACGGTGCTGATAAACCTAAGTTAAATCCAAATAAAGACATGTAAAGCACGAATGACCAATAATTATTAAAGAAAAAAAGAATGGTGATACAGAGTAACAAAGGTAATAGAACAAAAGGTATTGCTTTCTTTGTATTTATCTTATCTATTAAGGGTCCTCCTATTAATAAACCTAAAATAGAAAACAATCCAAAATATATATAACCGTTCCCAAGCATTTCCATTGTCCACCCTTTAGCATCAAAAATATAAATCTGATGAAACATTAGCCCAGTACCAATAAATGGAAAGGCTGCAGCTAATGGAAAATAAATGAAAAAAACTCGGTCTTTTAAAATTTCTGTAATGGTCCAACTTTTATGTGTTTTCTCATTATCAATATTTTTTTGAAGAGCAGAATCCCTGCTTTTTTGATTATAAAGAATAAAGTATATTATTGGTATTAAGATCAAAAGAGTCAAAGTTGTTAAAAACCAAAGAGTTTTAAAATTAAAGTATGAGTCCAAATTAACGATAATCTTTGGTAAAAACATTATACCTAACAATCCTCCAAGTGTTGCAACAGATATTGCCTTACCTCTATCAATTAAAAAATATCTTGCCATTGAAGTTGAACCGGCATGTGTCATAGCTCCCTGTCCAAAAAACGTAATAAAAATAAAATAAGAAAAAGATGAAAAATATTATCAAAAATAAAATAAAAACCAATGCAAGCAAAAGCTAAACCAAGAATAATACCTATGGAGTATAATCTTAAATCAATTTTATCTATTAATTTAGCAAAGTTTATAAATAAAAATGAACTTACAAGCGTTGCTATGGCATAAACTAATCCAAACTCACCATCTGTTATTTTATATAGATTTCGAATATCATCGTTAAATAATGCAATGTAAAAAGTCTGTCCAAAACTTGCAAAGAAGACCATGACAAATCCGTATACTAAGAGATTAGGATCATTTAAAAAAAATTTTTTCATTATAGTCTAAAGCAATTTTTTAATACTATTTAAAAGCTTTACCATTTTACTTTTATCTATTCTTCCTGTGTTAACATTTCTTGGGCTTGGATGATAACTACCAACTAAAATTTTCTTATCAGGTAAAATATTCATAGATCCGTGAGAAAAAATAAAATCTTTATTTCGTATTTCATATTGTTGCTTATAATAATTTACACAGGCGTCATGACCAATTTTACCAAGGGCAACAATGACTTTTATTTTTTTTAAGAAAGCAATTTCTTGATTAAAAAAATTAAAACATGTTTTCAATTCTTGTGAAGTGGGTTTATCTTCTGGGGGTACACATTTAAGAGCAGTAGTTAAGTACATATTTTGAAGTTCCAAACCGTCACCTCTATCTACTGAATCTGGTTGGTTTGCAAATCCAGTTTTATATAAACAGGAAAATAAAAAATCTGCAGATTTATCCCCTGTAAAAACTCGACCTGTTCTATTTCCTCCATGCGCTGCTGGCGCAAGACCTACCATTAATAATTTAGCTTTTTCATCTCCATAGCCAGTAATGGGCTTACCCCAATAACTTTGATCAATATATTGTTTTCTTTTTTCTTTAGCAATTTTTTCACGGAAGTTAACTAAGCGTTCACACTTTCTGCAATGAATAATGGATTTGTTTAAATTACTTAATGTCATTTGGAAGATATATATTTATATTACAGCTCTGTGATTAATGAAAGAGCTAAAGCTATTCTAGAATTTTGTTTCATCAAAACTCCACTTGAGCAGTGGTTTAAAAGAGATGATGAATTTGATAATATATTGAAAAGTAGTTTTATGGATGATTACATTAAGGCTATTAATAATGAGTATGATAATTGGAGAAATGATGCTGAAGAATGTGTAGCTTTGATTATATTACTTGATCAACTATCAAGAAATTTTTTCAGAAATAATTCAAAAGCTTATGAGCAGGATACTAAGTGTGTTTTAATTGTTAAAGAAGCAATAAATAAAAGATATTTAGATAGCCTAGAAATTGATAAAATACATTTTTTATTACTGCCATTAATTCATAGTGAGGACATCATGGATCATGAACTTGGTCATAAATTAGTCGATCAATATTTAAATAATCATCCAGAATATACTAATATAAAAAAAGCTTGGAATGATCATAGCGTGGCAATTAAAAAATTTGGAAGGTATCCGCATAGAAATAAAATACTAAATAGAATATCAACAAATGAAGAAGAGGTATTTTTAACACAACCGAATAGTTCTTGGTAAATTAAGATATGCTTTTAGAAAGAAATTTTTCAGATATTTTAAAACAACTTAAGTTTAAAAAAGGGAAAATTAAAGCAATTCTTGATACAGACACCTACAATGAAATTGATGATCAATTTGCTTTAGTGCAAATGTTGTTTTCAAAAGAAAAAATAGAAGTGCAAAGTATAAATGCCGCTCCTTTTTCAATGAATAATCGTTCAGATAATCCAAAGAAGGGAATGGAGCTTAGTTATGATGAAATCTATCGATTGTTAGAAAAAATAAATTTTAAAAAAAATAATTTTGTTTTTAAAGGCTCAACAAGATATGTAGGTTTTGAAAAAAAACCAATTAATTCACCTGCAGCGGATAATATCATTGAAAGTGCTTTAAAATGTTCTGAGGAAGATCCTCTATACATATTGGCTATCGGCGCTATTTCAAATGTTGCCTCTGCTTTGTTAAAAGAGCCAGAAATTATAAAAAAAATTGTTGTAGTTTGGTTGGGAGGTAACGCGCTTTATTGGCCACAAAATATGGAATTTAATCTAAAGCAAGATATCGGAGGTGCTCAAGTTTTATTTGATAGCGGCGTTTCTCTGGTTATGGTTCCTTGTAAGGGAGTAACTTCACATCTTATTTCAACAGTTCCAGAAATAGAAAAATATATAGAACCTCATGGTGAAATCGGTAAATTTCTTGCAATGCGATTTAAAGAGTACAATAGTATCCATAAAGGTTGGTCAAAAGAAATTTGGGATATGGCAGCTGTTGGTTATGTCTTAAACGAAGACTGGGCACCAACTAACATAATTCCATCTCCAATTCTTTTAGATGATATGAAATGGGCTTCAGATAAAAATAGGCACCCAATTAAAATTGTCTATGAAATAAAAAGAGATCCTATTCTCAAAGATTTCATTCAAAAATTAGAAAATTTCAATAATAAATAATTATAATAAATGGTCTCGTGGTGAAATGGATATCACACGTGTCTTCGGAACATGGATTTGGGGTTCGAGTCCCTACGAGACCGCCAATTAAATATATATTTTTTCTGAATACTTTGAAATTATTAACTCAGCAATTTGAACAGCATTAAGCGCTGCTCCTTTGCGCAAATTATCCGAGACCACCCATAAATTCAAACCATTGTCTATTGATTGATCATTTCTAATTCTACTAATATAAACTTTATCCTCTCCTGCAATTTCAACAGGAGTCACATAACCTTCATCTTTTCGATGATCAATTACTGAAATACCTTCAGAATTAGATAATATTTCGTTAGCTTCTTTTTCATCTAATGGTGAGTCAAACTCTATATTTACAGCTTCTGAATGGCCAATAAATACAGCTGTTCTAACACAAGTTGCTGAAACATTAATTCCCTCATCTAGGATTTTTTTTGTTTCATCAATCATTTTTTGCTCTTCTTCAGTATTACCATTTTCTAAAAAAGCCCCAATGTGTGGAATGGCATTAAACGCAATTTGTTTTGTGAACTTTTCTTTTTTTAATTCTTGGTTTGCATAAACATTTTGAGTCTGATTAAATAATTCATCCATACCTGTTTTACCTGCTCCAGAAACAGCTTGATATGTTGATACAACAACTCTGTTTATAATTGCTTTTTCATGAAGTGGTTTTAATGCAACAACCATTTGTATAGTTGAACAGTTAGGATTTGAAATAATATTAGTTCTGTTTTCATCATCAAAAAATTCATCAAGTGCATTAGCGTTCACTTCAGGGACGATTAAAGGAATATTTTGTTGCATTCGAAAATGAGAGGTATTGTCTATAACAATACATCCTTTTTTAGCTGCTTTTGGTGCATATTCTGCAGAAATTTTACCACCAGGTGAAAATAAACCAATGTGAGCTTTTGAAAAATCAAATTCTGATAAGTCTTCTACAACAATTTCTTTATCTTTAAACTCTACTTTTTTCCCTTTTGATTTTGATGATGCAAGTAAATATAAATTGTCTATTGGAAAATCCCTTTGCTCTAATATTTGAACTATTTCTGTTCCTACCGCACCTGTTGCTCCTGCTACTGCTATGTTGTATTTTTGAGTCATTTAATTTCCAGATAGAATTTTTAATTCTTCAATAACAGCGTTGCCCATTTCTTGAGTTGAGATAATTTTTTCTGCTCCATCTTTTATATCTGCTGTTCTTAAACCTTTTAGTAATACATTCTGTACAGCTTGCTCAATCATTTGACTATCTTCTTGCATATCAAAACTATATTTCAACATCATAGCAAAGCTCATGATCATTGCTAAAGGATTTGCTTTAGATTGCCCAGCTATATCTGGTGCACTACCATGAACGGGCTCATACATTGCTGCTCTAGTTCCATTTTCTTTAACTGGTCCGAGAGCTGCTGAAGGAAGCATTCCTAAAGATCCTGTTAGCATAGCTGCTGTATCACTTAAAAGATCACCAAATAAGTTATCTGTAAGTATGACATCAAATTGTTTTGGATAACGAACTAACTGCATTGCACAATTATCTGCAAGCATGTGTTCTAAATTAACATCAGAATATTCCTTTTTATGTAAATCTGTTACGGTTTGTTTCCAAAATAAGCCTGTTTCCATTACATTTGATTTTTCTACTGATGTAACTTTATTATTACGCAACTTTGCTAAATCAAATGCCACTCGTGAAACTCTATTAACTTCTGATGTGGTATACAGTTGAGTATCAACTGCCTTACTTTCAGTCTCACTAATTTTTGATATACCTCTTGGTTGTCCAAAATATACACCACTTGTCAACTCTCTTATTATCAAAATATCTAATCCTTTAACAAGATCAGATTTTAAAGATGATGAATCTGAAAGAGCATCTAAAACAACCGCTGGTCTTAGATTAGCAAAGAGATCAAGGTCTTTTCTTAATCTTAATAAGGCTGCTTCAGGTCTTTTATCTCTTTCTACGTTATCCCATTTAGCACCTCCTACCGCACCAAATAATACTGCATCACAATCCATAGCTACTTGCATTGTTTCATCACTTATAGAGTTACCTTCTTTATCGTATGCCATACCACCAACTAATCTTTCAGAAATATCAAAAGATAAAGATTTAGTTTTTTCCATCCAATCAATGATTTTTAATACCTCAGCCATAACTTCATTGCCAATTCCATCACCAGGTAAAATTAAAATTTTTTTATTACTCATTTTTGACTACACTATCCAAGGTTGGATACTGTGTATTTTTTCTTCGTGAACATCAATTTTTTTATTTTTTTGGAGCGTCAAACCAATATCATCCAAACCCTCTAGCAAACATTTTTTTCGAAATGCATCAATTTCAAATTCTATTGTTTTATCATTTTGATAAGTGATTTTTTGATTTTCTAAATCAACTGAAACATCATTTTTATTTTCTGCTTCGTTCATTAATATATCTACCTTTTGTTGATCTAACTTAATTGGCAGTATTCCATTTTTAAAACAATTATTATAGAAAATATCTGCGAAGCTTGGTGCAATTATTGACTTAAAACCAAAATCTAAAAGTGACCATGGTGCATGCTCTCTACTTGATCCACAACCAAAATTTGCCCCAGCAATTAAAATTTTTGAAGTTTTATAAGGGTCCCAATTTAGAACAAAATCATTCTTTATGTTACCTTGAATATCGTATCTTAATTCATGAAATAAGTTTTTTCCTAAACCAGATCTCTTTATTGTTTTCAAAAATTGTTTTGGAATAATCATATCAGTATCGACATTAATCATTGGTAGTGGTGCAGGTATACCAATTATTGTTTTAAATGATTCCATTTATAAATCCTCTGCTGTTGCAAAAGAACCTTTGATCGCAGAGGCAGCAGCTATTGCAGGACTAACAAGATGTGTTCTACCTTCTCTACCTTGTCTGCCTTCAAAATTTCTATTTGATGTTGATGCACATCTTTCTTGCGGTTTTAATTGATCTGGATTCATAGCTAAACACATGGAACAACCTGGCTCTCTCCAATCAAATCCTGCTTCAATAAAAATTTTATCTAAACCTTCTTCTTCAGCCTGTTTTTTAACTAGACCTGAACCAGGAACGATCATTGAGTCTACAGAAACTTTTTTGCCTTCTACAACTTTAGCAACTTCTCTTAAATCCTCAATTCTTCCATTAGTGCAAGAGCCAATAAACACTTTATCAATTTTAATTTTTTGTATTTCTTGTTTGGGTTCTAAACCCATATATTCAAGAGAACGCTCCATAGCCTTCTTTCTATTTGGATTACTCTCTTCTTGAGGATTTGGTACTATACCATTTATAGCAACAACGTCTTGTGGGCTTGTGCCCCAAGTAATTTGTGGTGAAATATCTTCAGCATTAATTAAAATTTCTTCATCATATTTTGCACCCTCATCAGAAGGAAGAGATTTCCAAAATTCTACCGCTTTGTCCCAATTATCTCCTGATGGAGCGTACGGTCTACCTTTAATATATTCAAAAGTTTTTTCGTCAGGAGCGATTAAACCAGCTCTAGCACCTGCTTCAATACTCATATTACAGATTGTCATTCTTCCTTCCATAGAAAGAGAGGAAATTGCACTACCACCATATTCAATAACATAACCAGTTCCACCAGCTGTTCCTATCTTTCCTATGATATGAAGGATAATATCTTTTGCTGTAACACCTAAGTTTAATTTACCTTCAACAGAAATTCGCATATTCTTTGCAGGTTTTTGAATTAAGGTCTGAGTAGCTAATACATGTTCAACTTCACTTGTGCCGATACCAAAAGCTAAGGCACCAAATGCTCCGTGTGTTGCTGTATGACTATCACCACAAACTATTGTCATACCTGGCTGAGTAATACCCTGTTCTGGTCCAACTATATGAACTATACCTTGTCTACTATCTAATAATGGAAAAAGTGTAACATCAAAATCTTTGCAATTTTTTTCTAGTGTTTCAACCTGAATTCTACTTTCTTTATTTTCTATACCTTTAGATCTATCTGAAGTTGGGACATTATGATCAGCTACAGCAAAAGTACTTTCGGGTCTTCTAACTTTACGATTATTATTTCTCAAACCTTCAAATGCTTGAGGACTTGTAACTTCATGAACAAGGTGTCTATCAATATATATAAGACAAGTTCCATCTTCTTGTCTATCGACAAGATGATGTTCCCAAATTTTATCAAAAAGAGTTTTAGGATTATTTATTGTCATCCGATTTATTTTCGGCTGCTTTTTCCTCTTCTTTACTAGATTCATCTGCAGCTTCTGCTTTAGATTCTTCTGCTGGTTTGGCTTCTGCTTCTTCTGCTTTTGTCTCTGCTTGTTTTGCTTCTACCTCTTCAGCTTTTGGTTCCTCTGCAGCATTTGTATTAGTATCTAAAGTTTTTGTTTCTTCTACCGAAGGAGCCTCCTCTATATATTCATATTGATCAGCTTCATCGCCCCTATCTTTATCTGCGATCCTTGCTTTCTTTCCAGATAATTCTCTTAGATAATATAGCTTAGCTCTTCTTACATCACCTTTTCTAACAACTTCAATTTTTTCTACTAATGGACTGAATAAAGGGAATACTCTTTCAACACCCTCTCCATGAGATATTTTTCTCACAGTAAAGTTAGAGTTTACTGAATTATTTTTTCTTGCAATACAAATACCTTCAAATGCTTGAAGTCTCGACTTACTTCCCTCTGTAATTCTTACAGTAACTTTTAGAGTATCGCCTGGACGAAAAGCAGGAACTCTTTTTTTTAAAGTTAACTTTTCAATCTGTTGTT
>CACMRK010000011.1 GCA_902616075.1 uncultured Alphaproteobacteria bacterium | reverse complement strand
GGGACTTCTAAAAACTATTGGATCTGTTGGCAATGTTATCAGCGGCCTAGGTATAGATGATACAAATGTTGCAGGTTTTTTTAATTCTCTTAAAGATGGATTAAATGCTCCACTTGAAGGAATGAGTATTGCATTTAGCAGTTCTTTATTAGGTTTAGCTGGCTCTTTAATATTAGGATTACTTGATTTAAATCTTGGACAAGCTCAAAATAAATTTAGTCAATACTTTGAAAAAATCCTTAATAGCAATTCTTCTCCAGATTTTTCTAAAGTAGAAGATAAGCCTACAGGTGAAGCAATTCAAAAAATCTATGACAACTTAGAAAAACTCCTAAATGCGTTTAAAAAATCATCTGACAATCAAACTAAAATTTCAAACAATTTAGAAAAGTTTAATGAAATACTTAACAAAATCAATTCCAACTCTTCAAATCTTGATAAGCAATTATCAAATTTCTTATCTTCACAATTAAACACACAATCTACACTAATGAACCTTACAGAAGCTTTAAGCAAAAATGGAATATTAGAAGCAAAAAAAGTTAAAGAATATTTTCAGAAAATTGAAAAAGAACTAAAGAAAATTAAAAAATAATAATGTCTACTAGGTCTTTAAGAAATAGACTTGCTGATACAACAAATATTTGGCCCGGTTTTGTCGATGTTCTAGCTACTCTTTTAATAGTAATCATATTTGTGCTAATGGTTTTTACTGTTTCACAAATATATCTGAGTGATGCTATATCTGGTCGAGATAAGGCGCTTCAAGATTTAAGAACACAAATAAATGAATTATCTAAAATACTTGTTATTGAAACTAAAGATAAAGAAGAAGCTCTTTCAACTCTTTCTGAAACTGAGAAAAAACTTGAAGATACAGAATTAAATTTACAAAGTGAGCAATTATTAAGTGAGCAATTACAAACTGATGTTGCAAAAAAACGATCAGAAATATTTGTTCAGGAACAAAATATAATAGCTTTATCCGAGCAAATTAGTAGTCTTTTAAAAGAATTGAGAATAGTTGCAAATGCATTAGAAACTTATGAAGGACAAGAAATTACTTTACTTGAAACCGAGGGGCTAGGAGAACGAATTAATAAAGCACTTGCAACAAGAATTGATCAACTCAAAATACTTAATCAAGAATTAGATAATGCTAATTTTAAACTACTTGAAAGTGAAAAATCTCTCAAATCTACAATAGCAGAATTAAATGAGAAGAATGAAAATTTAATGGCCATTAACGAAAGTCTGGGTTTAGAGGAGGGAGGAATTGAAGAACAGTTACTTGCAATTAAAAATAAAAATGAAAAGCTTCTAAGTTTAAATGATGAATTAGAAAAGACTAACATTGAACTATCATTGAGAGATGAAGAACTACAAAGTCAAATATCTCAATATCAAGAACTTATGAAAGATCTTTTAGAGATTAATGATAGTCTAGGTTTAAAAGATGCATCACTTAATGAACAACTTGATGCAATTAGGTTTAAAAATGAAGAATTAGCAAGATTAAATAAAGATTTAATTCAGAAAGATAGCACAATTTTTAATTTGCGAGGAAAAATATCTGAACTAAATAATGTTCTTTCTTTGTCAGAAGATAAACAAAAACAACAACTAGAAAAACTTGAGTTACTTCAAAGTCAAATTGTTTCATTAGAACAAGAAAATCAAACACAAAAAGAAACATCACTTGAAGATATTAAAAATATGGAAATACAAGCTTCAAAAACATTAGAACAGGTAGAAATTCTTTCTAATCAAATTGATACCTTGCAAAAAGAAATAGCTTTACTTAATGATGCTTTAGAAGCTAGTGAAAGCCAGGCTTTGATTAAAGATTTAGAAATAGAGGTGCTAGGTGAAAAGTTAAACAAAGCCCTTACATCGAAAGTATTTGAGCTCCAAAAATATAGATCTGAGTTTTTCGGAAAATTACAATCTATTTTAGGTGATAGAAAAGATATTAAAATTGTAGGAGATAGATTTATTTTTGAATCAGAGCTATTATTTGATTCTGCTTCAGCAGATTTACAACTATCTGGCAAAGAAAAGTTAAGTGAAATTGGCCTTACTTTAAAAGAGACTACTAATGATATTCCTTCAGATATTGACTGGATTATAATGGTAGAAGGACACACTGATAAAAAACCCATACAAACAATTAGATATCCTTCTAACTGGGAATTATCTTCAGCTAGAGCTAATACAGTTTTAAAACTTCTTCTTGATCTTGGTTTTCCACCAAATAGATTAGCATCTGCAGGATATGGAGAGTTTTATCCTATCAGTAATGGAGAAACTGAGAGTGATCTACAACAGAATAGAAGGATTGAATTAAAACTCACTTCACGCTAATTTGCCTTAAATTTAACATAAACTGATCGTAAAAATTAAATATGAGATTTTTAATTTTATTTGTCTTAAGTTTCTTTAGCTCATATTCTGTATTTGCTGCATGCAGTGATCAACCAGCAAATGAGGTGGATTGGACCAATTGTAATTTTGTAGAAAATCTCGATCTTTCTGGTACTGGTTTGGCAAATTCTCAAATGTCAGGAGTTAATTTATCTTTATCTAATTTTGAAAAATCTCAACTTAATAATTCAAATTTATCTATTGGTAATTTTATCTTCTCAAATTTTAGTAATTCAAATTTATATGCTTCAAATTTACAGGGAGCTAATTGTAATAATGCTAACTTTGATAATGCAAACCTTGCAAAAGTAAACTTTGAGGGATCTAATCTCTTTGGAGCGACTTTTAAAGGTGCAAATCTATATGAGGCAAATCTACTTGGTGCCAATATTTCAGGTGCAATGTTTGATGAAGCAAATTTGTCAAATGCTATATGGATAGATGGTAAAAAATGTGCTCTTGGTTCTATAGGCAGTTGCCAATAATTATTTTATTTCTTTTTATTGCCAGTTGCAAAATGTCAGACGTATCTGAAATACAAAAAAATGATGATAATAAAGTTAATTTTAAAATCTCAGGAAGTAAAGAAACTGGTATTCAAATAAATAATTAAAATATTAATTTACTTTTATCAAATTTAATGATTTGACCTTTAAACAATGAGTCAAAATTCTTATCTATATGCATTTACTGTGGTTTTTCTTGCTGGAATTTTTTGGAGTTTTGGAGCGTTGACTGTTAGATATATGGTTGATGGTCATCAATATGTTTTTCAATATTTATTTTATAGAGGCTTAACTATTTCAATTATACTTCTTATATATTTATTTTTTAGGGAAGGATTTGCTTTTTATAAAAATTTTCTCAAAATAAGAATACCATCTATACTTGGAGGTTTATTTCTAGCAACAGCTTTTACTGGGTTCATTTTTTCTATTACTATGACTACGGCTGCCGTAACATTATTTATGTTAGCAGCCATGCCTTTTATTGCAGCCATTGTTGGTTATTTTGTTCTTGGCGAAATACTAAAAAGATCAACATTAATTGCAATGGTTGTAGCATTTATAGGTGTGTGCGTAATGATTATAAATGACAGTATTTCAGGAACTGCTTTAGGTGCAATAATAGGATTTATTTCTGCAACTGGTTTTGCATTATACACGGTAACAATAAGATGGAAACCTGAAACACCAAAATTCACAACAGTTGTTTTAGCGGGAATATTTTGTACAATTTTTGCGTTCTTTATTTTAGGCTTCTCTTTTGAACCTTTTATTCTGATGCCTGAAATAAATAGTTATTTGAGTATACTTCATGGAATAATTGTTGCAGCCGGCTTAATACTTTACAGTCTTGGAGCAAAATACTTACCCTCAGCTGAGCTAGCACTTTTATCTTTAATGGAAGTTGTTGGAGGAGTTCTGTGGGTTTGGCTCCCTATTTTTGGAATTCATGAAGTACCAAGTACAACTGTAATAATTGGAGGTTTCATAATAACTTTAGCTGTAGTTTATTATGGTTTTGCTGCTAGGCAGATTGATATCAATATTAAAACTTAAATATTTGCTGTAACTTTATTAATTTTTTTTCTTGGTAAATTATTTTTAGACCAAACTTTATCAAGAGCCTTAATCATTTTTTCGATATGCTCTTTTCTATGTTTTGGGGTAACAGTTATTCTTAGTCTTTCTAAACCTTTTGGTACGGTCGGGTAAAAAATTGGTTGTGCATAAATACCATGATCATCAATTAAATCTTTAGACACTTTTTTGCATAAAAAAGGATCATTAATTAATACTGCTACAATATGAGAATTTGTATCCAAATAAGGGATTGCTAAGGAATCTAAATTTTCTCTTATTAAAGCTGCATTTTCTTTTATTCTTATTCTTAGTTGTTCTGCCAGAGAAACAATATCTATTGCTTTAGCTGCTCCTGCAGCAATTGATGGACAGATTGAAGTTGTAAAAATAAAACCTGGAGCGAAACTTCTAATGTAATCAATTATTTCTGAACTAGCTGCAATATAACCTCCCATTTGACCATATGCTTTTGCTAAAGTTCCATTAATAATATCTATTTTATCTTCAACTCCCATTTCTACTGCAATACCTTTACCTTCTTCACCGTAAAGTCCAACTGAATGAACTTCATCCAGATATGTCATACAGTTATATTTTTTTGCTAACTCTACAATTTTAACTATAGGCGATCTTATACCTTCCATAGAGTATAAACTTTCAAAAACAATTAACTTAGGATTATCTGCATTTGAATCTTTTAGTAACTGTTCTAAATGATCAATGTCATTGTGTTTAAATATATGACACTTAGCTCCACTATTCTTAATACCTTGTATTAAAGATGCATGATTTAATTCATCAGAAAATATCTCAATATCTTTAATTTTTTTTCCTAAAGTCCATAAAGTAGATTGGTTTGCTGTATAAGCAGAAGCAAAAACTAATGCCGCCTCTTTATTATGAACATTTGCCAGTTTTTTTTCAAGTTCAGTATGATAGGTTGATGTACCAGAAATATTTCTTGTTCCACCTGAACCAGATCCATATTCAAGTAGTGTTTTTACGATTTCATTTACGACTTCTGGGTGCTGACTCATGTTCAGATAGTCATTAGAACACCAAACCTCTACTTCTCTTTCTTTATTTTTGAAACTTTCATCTGCATTTGGAAAACTTTTTATAGGTCTGTCTATGTTTCTAAAGTCCCTATAAAGACCTTGATCTTTTAAATTTTTTAATTCAGATTTAAAGAAATTTTTGTATTGCATAAATATTAGATATCTTACCCAATCTTTAATTGTAAGTGTTTAATTGAATGAATTGTCACACCTTATTTCTACTAAAAGACATTCTCCTCCACACACCATATTTATCTTTAATTATAAATCGATGATACAACGCCGCTGCAATATGAAGTGAAAAAAGAGCTGTTAACATAAGCGCTGAGTAGTAGTGTATAGCTAGAGCTTGAGGGTATAAAAAAAAATTCTCTTCGATTAAAGGTGGTATTTTAATTAATCCCAAGAGATGAACATCTTCTCCTCCAAGCCATGTCATAAAGGTACCTTGAATAGGAATAAGAATAACTAAACCATAAAGTACAAAATGGACTAAATTTGAAACCAATTTATGAAATAAAGGAATATTTTCATATTTAGGATGAGTATTAAATATGTATTTCCATATTAATCTAAGCACAACTAAACCAAAGACTAAGGTGCCAAAAAATTTATGAGTAATAATAAAACCCATTTTAAGAGGAGAAAATTCCATATTATGAAGGCTAATCCCTGTTGTAACTTGCCAAAAAAGAAGAAGTGCCAATGACCAATGAAAAAGTTTTGCAACCAAGCCCCACGAAGATTTTGTACCTTTAAATTCAACCATTACCAATTTTACAATATAGTGTTATTTATAGAAATATAAGTAATGAAAATTAGAATTTTATCTAGAAAAAGTGACTTGGCAATAATTCAAGCACGTGAATTTTCTGACTATTTACAATCAAAACATCCTTTTGTAGAAATAGAATTTTTAACAAGAAGTACTTCAGGAGATAAAGATCTAAAAACACCTCTTTCTGAAATGCCAACAGAAGGTGTTTTTACTAATGATTTAAGAGATGAATTAATAAATAACAAATGTGATTTAATTGTTCATTCTTGGAAGGATCTTCCAATTGAAGTTGGTGAGAAAACTAAAATTGCTGCTACATTAAAACGCGCTGATAAACGAGATATATTATTCTTAAAAAAAAACATAACATTAGATAGTAAGAAAATTACTATTTTTTGCTCATCACCTCGAAGACAATATAATTTAGAAAATTTTATTGAAAATTATCTTCCATATAAGTTTGATGAAGTTTGCTTTCAAAATATAAGAGGTAACATACCCACTAGATTTAAAAAATTTTTGGAAGATCCTAATAGTGATGGTTTCATTGTTGCTAAGGCAGCAATTGATAGATTACTATCAAATAATTATTCTGAATTTAATGAATTAAAAAAAACACTAAAAAAATATATTGACGAATGTCTATGGTCTGTTTTACCATTGTCAATAAACCCTTGTTCTCCTGGACAAGGAGCTCTAGCGATTGAAACAAGAAACAAAGATAATAAACTAAACGAAATTTTAAATGATATTAATTTTTCCAAAGATTATTCGAATGTTATTCAAGAAAGAAATATTTTAAAAAATTATGGAGGAGGATGTCACCAAAAAATAGGAGTATCTTATATCTCACATAAATTAGGATTAGTTGTGTCTAAAAGAGGTGAAGATGAAAATGGCAATCATTTTGAGAGCTGGGATTTTATTGATCCAAAAGATATAAGTTTTTCTAGTAATACAAAAGATGAAATTTATCCTGAAAATTTAAAAAATTATAAAATATTTTCTAGAAAACAATTAAATGAAAATGTCAATTATATAAATAATTTACAAAATAAATGTATTTATGTTTCACGAATTAGCTCAATCCCAGATAAGTCAAAAATCCAATCAAATAATGTTATTTGGACTAGTGGTTTAAGAACATGGAAAAATTTAGCTGAAAGAGGTATTTGGGTTAATGGAACTTCAGATGGTCTTGGTGAGGATTTTGAAAAAGATATTAATTCACTTACAAATAATCCTTGGGTTAAATTAACTCATTCTCAATCTCCTGAAAGTTCGATAAAAAATAAAATTGAAACGTATCAATTGGAGTCTATTGATTTTGAAATAGATATAGATAAGAAAAAGTACTTTTATTGGATGAGCAGTTCAGCTTTTAAGGCGAGTATTGATAAATATCCTAAAATTATAGAAAAATATCATTTTTGTGGCCCAGGAAATACTTACAATGAGATTAGTAAAATATTAGGTAATGATAAAAATCTTTTTGTTGAGCTATCTTATGATAGTTGGAAGAAAAAATTACTAAAAGCCTAAAAATGACAAATATTTTATTAGAAAATGCTCTCAAAAGAAATATCCAAAAAACACCACCCATTTGGTTCATGAGACAGGCTGGGAGGTACCATTCGCATTATCGCAAGCTCAAAGAAAAATATACTTTTGAAGAACTTTGTAAAACTCCGGATCTAGCCGCAGAAGTCGCTTTTGGCCCAATACAAGAGTTTGATTATGATATTGCAATTTTATTCAGTGATATTTTATTTATCTTGGAGGGACTTGGTTTAGAATTAAAGTTTGACCCAGGACCTAAATTTAATTCTTATATAAATTCAGAAAACATTAATGATTATAGTAATATTGATCGCGGCATTGAGCATATGCAATTTCAATTTGAAGCTATAAAAATAACAAAAGAGAAATTGCCAAATAATAAAAGTTTAATTGGATTTGTTGGCGGACCTTGGACATTATCAAAATATGCATTTGGAAATAATAACTCTGATTTAATCGACACTAAAATGAATTTAGAATTTATTTCAAAAACACTTCTACCCCTTCTTAAGAAAAATATTCAATTACAATTAGATGCAGGTGTTGAACTTGTCATGATTTTTGATAGCTCCTTGTATGATTTAGATAAAATAAATTTTTATGAAATTTATTCAAAATTTTTGGAAGAGATTGCAATTTCTTTTCCAAATAAACTTGGCTATTATTCAAGAGGTAAAAGTTTAACAGATCTAAATTCTATCATCAGTTTTCCCTTTGGTGGTTTTGGCTATGATCACACAATAGATCTTAAATTTATGTTTGAAAATCAAAAACATGGATTTATTCAAGGTAATTTCAATGAACAATTAATGTTAAGTGAAACAGATACATTTCTTAATGATTTAAAAGATTTTATTGAAAAAATGAAATCAATTGAAAACCTTAATGGCTGGATTTGTGGTCTTGGACATGGAATTAACAAAAACACTCCAGAAAAAAATGTTCATTTATTTATAGAAAATATCAGAAAAGAATTTAGCTAATAGATATGGTTAAATATATAGGTGAAAAAGATTATGAGCATGGGAGTAGAGAAAAAATTGGCGTTTTAATTACTAACCTAGGCACTCCAGATGCCCCAAATAAAAAAGAACTAAAAGTTTATCTTAATCAATTTTTGTCAGACCCTAGAGTAATCGAATTACCTAAAATCCTATGGCAAATTATATTGAAGCTAGTAATTTTACAAATAAGACCATCAAAGTCAGCAGAAGCATACAAACAAATTTGGACTGATAAGGGTTCTCCACTTTTAGATATAGCAAAAAGACAACTAAATAAAATCCAATCATCTTTTTCTTCAAAAAATGAAAATATAGTTTTTGAAGTTGGGATGCGTTATGGCAATCCATCTATTCCAGATGCTTTGTTAAAACTTCAAAAAAAACAAGTAAGAAAATTATTAGTTCTACCTATGTATCCGCAATATTGTGCTGCAACAACAGGTAGTACATTTGATGAAGTAACAAATGTATTGCAAAAATGGCGTTGGATACCTGAAATGCGTTTTATCAATCAGTACTTTGAAGAAAAAAATTATATTGAAGCATTGTCAAATTCAATAAAGTCATTTTGGAAAAAAACTTCAAAACCTCAAAAAATTATTTTTAGTTATCATGGTATACCAAAACGGTATTTGACTAATGGTGATCCGTATCATTGCTTTTGCCTTAAAACCACAAGACTTGTTAAAGAACATATTGGATTATCCGATGATGAGATAATGACTACTTTCCAAAGTAGATTTGGAAGAGAGGAATGGTTAAAGCCATATACAAGTGAAACATTAAAAGAATTACCAAAACAAGGGATTAAAAATATACATATAATATCTCCTGGTTTCAGTAGTGATTGTCTTGAAACACTGGAAGAACTTGAAGAAGAAAATAAAGAATATTTTATGGAGTCAGGTGGAGAAAATTATCATTATATACCTTGCTTGAATGATCACGATGATCACATAGACGTTTTTGTAAATCTGATAAAAAAACATACTCAAGGTTGGCCATTATGATTGCTGATCCCAAATTTAATACTGCAAAAGAATGGTTTGAAAAATTACGAGATAACTTAGTTGAAACTATTCAAAACATTGATGAAAATCAATTTGAAATAAGTAACTGGGATCACAAAGGTGATGGTGGTGGTAAAATGAGTAAAATTAAGGGGAATATTATTGAAAAAGGTGGAGTAAATATTTCTACCGTCTCTGGGACATTTAACGAAAATATGAGAGATACTATTCCGGGTGCTAAAGAAGATCCAAATTATAATGCAACCGGCATTAGTGTTGTATTACATCCTGTTTCACCTAAAATTCCTTCAATGCATTTTAATACAAGATTTATTAAAACCACTCAGGAATGGTTTGGTGGAGGCATGGATATTACACCTTGTGTAATATTTGAGGATGAGAAAAAATATCATCGTGGTTTAGAAGTTTTGTGTAATAAATATGATAAATCATATTATCCTAAATTTAAAAAATGGTGTGATGACTATTTTTTTCTTAAACATAGAAACGAACCAAGAGGTGTTGGAGGAATATTTTTTGATTACCTTCAAACTGGCGATTGGGGAAAAGATTTTGAATTTGTCCAAGGCGTAGGTACTTATTTTCATCAGTTTATCAAAAATACTTTAATTGCACTTAAGGATGAGGAGTGGAATGAAGAGGAAAAAAAGATACAATTAGTTAAGCGTAGTCGCTATGCTGAATTTAACTTATTATATGATAGAGGTACAAAATTTGGTCTAGAGACTGGTGGGAATGTTGATGCTATATTAATGTCAATGCCTCCTCACGCGGTATGGGAATAAATAATGTTATTTAATACTCTGAAAGTTATTCATATTTTTAGTATCATAGCTTGGATGGCTGGACTTTTATATCTGCCACGTTTGTTTGTAAATCATGCTAATCCTGAAATCACAAAAGAAACCTCAGAAACATTCAAACTAATGGAAGGAAAATTGTACAGAATAATTATGTTTCCAGCTTTTATAGTGACGTGGATATCAGGTTTTACACTTACACATTATGTGGGTATTGATACTTGGTTGCTTTTAAAAATTTTATTTGTAATTTTATTATCTGGCTATCATTTTTTTTGTTTAAAATGTCTTAATGATTTTAAAAATGATAAAAACAAATACTCTACTAAGTTTTTTAGAATTACAAATGAAGCGCCAGCAGTAATATTGATTTTTATACTTATACTTGTTGTATTTCAGCCTTTTTAATTACTACTTTTTTGTTTTAATAGGCGTTTTTCTCTTTGGATTACAAAACTTGCATATTTCACACTCCAAACCATAACAACTTCTTGCCTGACAAAATTCTCTTCCATAAAATATTATTTGTAAATGAAGTTTGTTCCAAGATTTTTTTGGAAAAAGATATTTTAAATCTTTTTCTGTTTGGACAACATTTTTACCATTTGTTAAACCCCAACGTTGAGCTAAACGATGAATGTGTGTATCAACTGGAAATGCTGGATGTCCAAATCCTTGAGACATAACAACACTGGCTGTTTTGTGACCAACACCTGGCAAGTTTTCTAATTCTTCAAAACTTTCTGGAACATTGCCTTTAAATTTTTTTACAAGAATTCTTGATAGTTCAAAAATTGCTTTTGATTTTTGAGGTGCCAAACCACAAGGGCGAATAATATTATAAATTGTTTTTTTTGGCACTTTTGTCATTTTTATAGCTGTGTTAGCTTTTTTAAATAGTATTGGCGTAACTTGATTAACTCTTTCATCTGTACATTGAGCACTAAGAAGTACAGCTACAACTAATTCAAATTTATTTTTGTGGTTAAGAGGAATAGGTACTTTTCTGTATATACGATTTAGTATTCTAGAGATCTCTTGTGCCTTCTCTATTTTTTTCACTATATCAAGCCTCCTCCAAGGGTATGTCTAAATTAATACTAATAATTATGACAAAATATAGCACTTATTAATACTAATAATATTGAATATTTCCATTGAAGTTGTATGGGTCTACCATAAAATTTCTATGGAGGAAATAATATGAAAAAGACTTTAAGCATTGTTTTGTCTTTGCTTTTCATGGGTATTTTCTCACCAGCATTTGCAAACACTATTAAATGGTCAATGCCTGGTGACTCTTTAACTCTTGATCCGCATGCACAAAACGAAGGACCAACTCACATGGTTTCGCGTCAAGTATATGAAGGTTTAGTAACTCCAGGTATTAATATGGAAATACTTCCTCAGCTTGCTGAATCATGGAAAACAACTGCTGATGACACTTGGATATTTACAATTCGTAAGGGTGTAAAATTTCATGATGGATCAGATTTAACAGCTAGTGATATTGCTTTTAGTATCAATAGAGCAAAAACTGCTCCATCTGATATGGTAGATTTAATTAAAAGCATTAAATCAGCATCAGCATTAACTGATCACACAGTTCAGATTGTAACTGATGGACCAAATCCAATTCTTTTAAATCAATTAACTCAGATATTTGTTATGTCAGAAGATTGGGCAAAAGCAAATGGTTGTGAAGTTTCATACAACTGGGATGCAGGTGAAACATCTTATTGTGCTTCTAATGCAAATGGAACTGGACCTTTCAAAATTACTTTTAGAGAACAGGACGTAAGAACTGTTTTTGAAAAAAATAATGATTGGTGGGGTGATGATAGTACTTTCAATGTAGATACTATTGAATTACTTCCTATTGCAAATGATGCAACAAGAGTTGCAGCACTTCTATCTGGAGAAATTGACTACACAAACGTTGTTCCTGTTCAAGATATAGAGAGAATCAAATCTTCTGCTGGACATGGTGTAAAAATGACTCCTCAAAATAGAACAATATTTTTTGGAATGGATCAAGGTTCTGCTGAATTAAATTCATCTAATATCAAAGGTAAAAATCCTTTTGCAGATAAAAGAGTTCGTTTAGCTATGTACCATGCTTTAGATATGGAAGCTATTAAGGATAAGGTAATGAGAGGACAAAGTGTTCCTGCAGGAATTATCACTGCTCCTGGTGTAAATGGTCATACAGCTGCACGTGATGAAAGATTACCTTATGATCCAGAGCTATCAAAAAAACTATTAGCAGAAGCTGGTTATCCAGATGGATTTGAAGTTACACTAGATTGTCCAAATGATCGTTACATAAACGATGAAGCAATCTGTGTTGCTGCAATTGGTATGTTTGCTAAAATTGGAGTTGATGTAACTCTTGATGCAAAAACTAAAAGTCAACACTTCTCAGAAGTTAAAGAAGGTGACGCAAACGGTATGACAAGTGACATGTACATGTTAGGTTGGGGTGTTCCAACTTTTGATAGTCATTACGTATACTCGTACTTATTTGATAGTGCTGGTAGCTGGAATAAAGTTAATTTCAGTAATGCTAGAGTTGATGAGTTAGTAGCGGCAATGGGTGTTGAAACAGATCAAGATAAAAGAAATGCTATGATTGCTGAAGCTTGGGATATTACTCAAGATGATGTAACATATCTTCCTTTACATCACCAAGTTGTTAACCAAGCATCAAAAAGTAATGTCGATGTTCCAATTAGAATGAACAACGAGCCATTATTTAGATTTGCAAACGTAAACTAATAATTTTTATATTTTCTGGCCAGTAATCTGGCCAGAAACTAAACCATGTTTAGCTATTTCTTTAAAAGACTCTTTCAATCTATTCTTGTAATGATTGTTGTGGCCTTTGTTTCATTTTCCTTATTTAATTTTGTTGGTGATCCAGTAAATAGTATGACTGGAGAAGATGCTTCAGATGAAAGACGTGCTGAGGTTAGAGAAGTATTGGGTTTAAATGATCCTGTTTACGTTCAATTTTCACGTTTTATAGGAAATGTAATTCAAGGTGATTTTGGAATATCATACCAATTAAAAAGAGAAGTTTCAGACTTAATTGCAGAAAGAATGCCTGCAACTTTAGAATTAGTTTTCGTCTCCGCTTTAATTGCAATCATCAGCGGTGTCATCTTGGGTGTATATACTGGTATTTACAGAGACAGTTTTATTTCTAATATTATTCTTGTGATTTCTCTAGCAGGGGTTTCATTACCTACATTCATTATAGGAATAATGTTAATTTATTTGTTTTCAGTAATTTTAGGAGTTCTTCCATCCTTTGGAAGAGGTGAAGTCACACAATTAGGTTTTTGGAGTACAGGATTTTTAACTATTTCTGGTTTAAAAGCACTGATACTCCCATCAGTTACGTTAAGTTTATTTCAAATGACCTATGTTATTAGATTAGTCCGCGCTGAAATGATGGAAATTTTACAAACAGATTATATTAAATTTGCAAAAGCAAGAGGTATAAAAAGGAGTGTTATTAATTATAAGCATGCGCTAAAAAATGGATTAATTCCAGTTATTACTATTACAGGTATTAACATTGGAACGTTAATTGCTTTTTCAATTATTACAGAAACAGTTTTTCAATGGCCAGGCATGGGGTCATTATTTATCAAAGCAGTATACTTTGTCGATATTCCAATTATGTCAGCATACATGATTATGGTAGCTTTTATATTTGTTATGATAAATTTTATTGTAGATATCACATACTATTTTATTGATCCTAGAATTAGGCTGAAGGAAGAGGGTAGTTAAAATGCTACTTAAAACGTACAATAAAATATACGATACTGATATTGGATACAGTTTCTTTAATTCTAAATTAGCAGTAATTTCTTCAACAATATTTTTTATTATACTTTTTTGTTCTGTATTTGCTGGGATAGTTGCACCTTATAATCCTTTTGATCCAGCATCAGTTTCTTTAATGGATGCCTTTACCCCACCAGTATGGTCGGAGGGAGGAAGTTTTAGCTTCATATTAGGAACTGATCAGCAAGGAAGAGATATGTTTTCAACAATGATTTATGGTTCAAGAATTTCACTGATCGTTGGTTTTGCATCTATAATTTTTGCAATGATACTTGGAGTTTTTCTTGGAATAACAGCTGGATATATTGGTGGTAGGTATGAGATAATTGTAATGCGCCTTACAGATGTGCAGTTAACTATTCCAAGTATTTTAATGGCTTTACTTGTTGATGGTATTGCAAGGGCAATTATCTCACAATCAATGCATGACGAAATGGCAATTTATGTTTTGATTTTCGCTATTGGTATTTCAGAATGGCCTCAGTTTGCAAGAGTATCGAGAGCATCAACCTTAGTTGAAAAAAATAAAGAGTATGTCTCAGCTTCAAGAATTATTGGATTATCAAATATATTAATTATGTTTAAGCATATTTTACCAAATATACTTCGGCCTATATTAGTAATTGCTACAATCGGATTAGCACTTGCAATTATTACAGAGTCCACCTTAAGTTTTTTAGGTGTTGGAGTTCCACCAACAACACCTTCTCTTGGGACTCTAATAAGGTTTGGAAATAATTTTTTGTTTTCAGGAGAGTGGTGGATTACTTTTTTTCCAGCAATTTTCTTAATTGTTTTAGCATTATCAATTAATTTATTAGGGGATTGGATGAGAGATGCTTTAAATCCAAAATTAAAAAAGAGATGAGTTTTTTAGAAGTAAAAAATTTAAACATAAGTTATCCAACACGAAAGGAAACTATTGTTGCAAGCAAAAATGTAGAATTTTCTTTAGAAAGAGGCGAAATATTAGGAATTGTCGGTGAGTCTGGATCTGGAAAATCTACAATTGCAAATGCGATAATTAACTTGATTGATCCTCCAGGTGAAATCACAGATGGTTCAATAAAAATAGACAATATTGAATTAAGAAGTAATGAAGAAATAATTCAAAATATTAGAGGAAAAAAAATAGGATTTGTCTTTCAAGACCCTCAAACTTCATTAAACCCTCTATTTAAAATAAAAGATCAATTAATTGAAACTATTCAGGCTCATTTAAATTTAAGTTATCAAGATTCACTTAAAAAATCAATTCAACTACTTAAAGAGGTTGGAATAGAGAACGCTGAAAAAAGAATTGAAGACTACCCACACCAATTTAGTGGCGGTATGCGTCAAAGAGTTGTGATAGCTTTAGCGATAAGTTGTGAACCTGACTTAATAATTGCAGATGAACCAACAACAGCTTTAGATGTAAGTATTCAATATCAAATATTAGAACTTCTTAAAGATCTTACAAAGAAAAGAAATCTTGGTGTTATAATTATTACCCATGATATGGGAGTGATAGCAGAGACGACTGATAAAGTTATTGTCATGAGATACGGACATATTGTTGAACAAGGTGAGACTAAAGAATTATTAACAAATCCAAAATCAACAGAAGCAAGAAGCTTAGTAATTTCAGTGCCACCAACAAATAAGAAAATTGATAGATTTAAATTGATTAGCTCCGATGGTAAGGAAATAACATCTAGTTCCAAGGATTTGACTAAAAATATTATTAAAACATGGGGCATAAGGGAAAATAAAAATCAAAAATTATTAAAACTTGAGGAAGTGACAAAAGTTTTTGATGATAATTCTTTAGGTAGTGGTTTTTCATTTATTTCTAATAAAAGTTCGAATGATAAAATAGTTAAAGCTGTCGACAATGTATCTTTTGAATTATTCGAAGGTGAGACACTTGGATTAGTTGGAGAGTCTGGTTCAGGTAAATCAACTATTGCAAAAATTATTACTGGATTAATTAGTCCTAATAAAGGTAATTTAATTTATAATAATGAACCTCTATATAATTCAAATAAAAAATATCAAATTCATAATAGTAGAGGTCAAATTCAAATGATTTTTCAAGATCCTTACTCATCTCTAAATCCTCGTTTCAAAGTTAAGGATATTATTGCAGAACCAATTAAATTTTTTCAAAAAAATATTAGCAATAATGATCTTTTACAAAATGTTTACGACCTAATAGATATTGTTGGAATGACCAGACAATCTCTAGATCGATACCCACATGAATTCTCAGGAGGGCAAAGGCAGAGAATATCTATTGCTCGTGCCTTGGCAACAAGACCAAGATTATTAATATGTGATGAACCAACTTCTGCATTGGATGTCAGTATACAAGCACAAATATTGAATTTATTAAAAGATATACAAGATGAACTTCATCTAACTATGCTATTTATTAGCCATGATCTTCCTGTAATTCGCCAAATGTGTAACCGGATAATTGTACTAAAAAATGGTGCTGTTTGTGAAACAAAAGATACAGAGGAATTGTTTAATAATCCCGAGCATGAATATACGAAGGAATTAATTAGACTTATGCCTAAAATTGAATCAATTATTTAACTAATTAATAATAGGTAAATTTTCAGGAGTTCTAGTACTTAAAAGTTTATAGGAATCTTTAGTTATCAATAAATTTTCTTCTTGTACTAATATTTTATTTGCGTCCATTTCAATTGATGGCTCAAGAGTTATAATCATATTTTCCTCAAGTAATGTTTTGTCATTTTTCATAATACTTGGCGGCTCAGTCAGTTGTAAGCCTAAACCATGACCCATCCTTCCAACTGATATGTTGTTAGTTGTTAAACTATAAGATAATTTAGAATATATTTCTGAACAACTAGTTCCAGGTTTTACAATTTCTAAAGTTCTCTCAGTTGCTTCCCACAATTTATTATATGCATCTAGAACTTGTTTGTTAATTCTTCCAAAGCTAAAATTTCTATCAAAATCTGAAAAATAACCATTTAAAGTTGCACCGGTATCAATAATTAGAATATCACCATCTTTAGTTACCCTTTCTGTTGGGTTACAGATAATCTGATTATAACCATTAAGTCCCGAAGCACACGCCATATATTGAATATAATCTGCACCACCCTCAATTAATTCTTTTTTAAATATTGATGTAATTTGTTTTTCACTCATTCCTAAATTAATTTTTTCAGGAAAATTATCAAACACCTTACTTGTAATAGAACAAATTTCTTTAATATTACTGATCTCTATTTCAGATTTTATTTTTCTTATACTCCAAAGTATTTTACTAGCATCAACAAAATTATATTCTGATAAATTTTTTTGAATATCCTGATAATCGTTAATACTCATTCGCAAAAAAGTTTCATTTCCTAATTCAAAACCAATATTTGAATTTTTAGGAAAACTTTTGATGTTTTTTTTCAATAAAGATATTCCTTCATCTTTCGGATTTGGAGACTCCCAAGTTTCGATATCATTGACTAATGTGTTTTGCATAGCTGTAATACCAATAGATGGTATTATAGCTTTAATTGGATTTTTTTTTGAAATAATTAAATACCAGGGTCTTGTAGGACTTTCCCAAAAATTACTATCAAGTCCAGTGAAATATCTAAAATTTGACGGTGAAGTTATAATAACAGCATCAATATTTTCTTTTTCAATATGTATTTGTATTTTTTCAATTCTGGAAATAAATTCTTCTTTTGGAAAATCGTTCATAAATTGATAAGTAACATAACATTAACATAAATTAACAATAAGAAATACTTTGATCTATTCATCATTATTTATTTTTTGTTTGTCTTTAGGTACTTTTTTTCCTTTTGCTTCAGAGACATATTTATCAGCACTATTATTATCTAATAAGTATAATCCATTTTTATTATTATTTTTTGCTTCAGCAGGTAATATTTTAGGATCTCTAATCAGTTGGATATGTGGTTACTTTGTAAATTTTCTTATTAAGAAACCTTGGTTTCCAGTAAATAAATACTTATTACAGAAAGCTACAGATATTTTCAAAAAGTATGGAAAATGGTCATTATTATTTTCATGGGTACCTATTATTGGAGATCCTATTGCATTTGCAGCAGGTACAGTAAAATATAACATTACTTTTTTTTTAATATTTGTATCTATTGGGAAAATTGCTAGATATTTAATAATATATTTATATCTTATCTAAATAGTGATGTTTGAAAATCTTATATTTGTTTTCATTATTGGTTTTTTATCTGGAGTTGGTTTTTTATCAATTTTATTTTTTCTTCGCAAAACAAAAAGTTCTGAAATAAAAGATGACACTGATCTTACTTCCTTAAAAAATCACATGCAATCAATTCAGCAATCTTTACAAAATTTTAATTTAGCTCAAGATAGAATTGAGAATACATTAATTAGAGGTGGTGCGCTTCAACAAGGTCCTTGGGGAGAATTTGTACTTAAAAATATATTAGATAGTGTTGGTTTAAGAGAAGGAGAAGAGTACTCAACTCAAAAAACTTTTAGAGATGAAGATGGCAATTTACAAAAACCCGATGTAATTGTTCATATGCCAGGTAATAGACACATAATTATAGATTCAAAAGTGTCCTTAGATTCTTGGCATGATTATTCTAATACAAATGACAATCAACAAAAGAAGATATTTTTGAAAAAATTTTTGGATTCTACAAAAACTTCGATTAGAAGTTTGAGTAAAGATAATTATTCAAAAATATATGGAATCAATACAATTGATAATGTTTTAATGTTTGTTCCAATAGAGCCAGCATTACTTACTTTATATAATGAGGCAAATAAACTTATAGAAGATTCATGGAACAATAAAATAATTATTGTTGGGCCATCAACTTTACCCTTTTTACTTAAAGCTGTAGAAAATATGTGGCGGGTTGATAAACAATCTAAAACAATAAAAGATATAGCATCAGCTGCATCAGATATTTATGATAAAACAGTCAGTGTATATGAGTCATTTGTAAAAGCTAATCAGTCAATAGATTTAGCTAAATCAAAAATGGATGAAGCTAAACAAAGATTGCAAGATGGTTCAGGAAGTTTGACTAAAAAAGTAGAAAAGATGAAAAAATTAGGAAGATTAAGCACTAAAAAACAGTTGCCAGATATAAATGACGATGTAATAAACTAAATAAATGCCTAGTTTTGATATTGTAAACAGAATAGATCATCAAGAAATTGATAACGCACTAGGAAATGCTACAAGAGAAATTACTACTAGGTACGATTTTAAAGGATCAAATACTTCAATTGAAAAAAAAGAAAATACTATAGTTGTTATTACTGATGATGAAATGAAAGCTGGTCAAGTAAATGACATGCTCGTTACTCATTTTGTTAGACGAAAAGTTGATCCTTTATGTTTAAAAAAAAATGATATGGAAAAAGCTGGGGGAAATAAAATTCGTCAGACGTATGAATTAGTAGAAGGAATTGAGCAATCACTGTGTAAAAAAATTACTTCTGATGTCAAAAGTTCTAAATTAAAAGTCCAAGTAAAGATCAATGGAAATGAACTTCGTGTTGAAGGAAAGAAAAAAGATGATTTACAAAGTGTAATGAAGCTTATTGAGGATGCTAAGATAGGTATACCAGTCCAATTTGTAAATTTTAGAGATTAAAAAATGATTACATGGGAATTAATAGCTGCTTTAGCAGTGTATAATTTTATTATGTACGTAACTCCAGGTCCAAACAATAGTATTTTAACTGCATCAGGTATAAAATTTGGATTTATAAGATCTATACCTAATATTTTTGGCATTCCTTCTGGTCATGGTTTGCAATTAGCACTTGTATGTTTAGGTCTTGGATCTTTGTTTATTACCTATCCTATACTCTATGATATTTTAAGATATGTTGGAGCAGGCTACATTCTTTATTTAGCATATAAAATGTTTGGGTCTTTAAATATCTCAAAGACAGAAGATAGATCAAGACCATTAAAATATCATGAAGCAATTTTGTTTCAATTTGTAAATCCAAAAGCTTGGGTAATCTGTTCAACTGCAGTAACATTATATTATCCAAAAGATGAAAATATAATAATTGGAACACTATTTATGGTTATTATGTCTACAGTAGTTAATATTCCTTCCATTAGTATATGGGCATATGGAGGAAGTGTTATCAGACAATATCTTAATAATGAAAAATTAAAAAAAATTGTTGAATGGTTTTTAGCAATCCTTTTAATTATAACCGCAGGCTCAGTATTATTTTACAACACTTAAGGTTTAGGGATTTCATAAGATTCGCCTACAGAATTATATCCTTTAATAACTGCAGGTCTTGTTGATATTTGTTTATACCATCTCAACACATTTGGATAATCATGCAAATTTATTTGATGTCTTTCATAACGAGCTGTCCAAGGCCAAATTGAAATATCAGCTATTGAATAGGTATCCGAAAAATAATCTTGGTTAGAAAGTCTTTTATCCAAAATTGAATATATATGTTGTGCATAGCCTTTTGTTTTATCTTCTGCAAATTTGCTTTTACCAGGATGATAAAATAAATATTGATGAGCTTGGCCTAGCATTGGCCCTACGTAAGCCATTTGAAAAAAAACCCATTGTATTATTTCCCAATACTTATCTTTATTTAGAAATTTATCATATTTTTTTGCCAGATAAAGAAGGATAGCCCCGGATTCGAATACTGTTTGGTTGGTATCATTATCTACAATTACAGGAATTTTATTTGCAGGAGATATTTTTGAAAACTCTTCACTAAACTGCTCTTTTTTATCTAAATTTATTAAAATAGGATTAAAATCCACACCTAATTCTTCAAGCATAATGCTAATTTTTCGACCATTAGGGGTAGGTGATGAATATAAATCAATCATTTTTTTTAGAATTTAATTAATAGAGAACTATATTCATAATATGCAGGAGAATATAGATAATATTATTAAATTAGCCTGGTGCGATAAAACCTCTTTTGAAAAAATAAAAAGAATTCACGGTGTAACCGAATCACAGGTTATAAAAATAATGAGAACAAATCTGAAACCTAGATCATTTAAGTTATGGAGAACTAGAGTAACAGGGAGAACTAGAAAGCATGAAAAGAAAAGAAATCTATCCGAAAAATCATTTAAATATGAGAGCTATCTTTAAAATATTACTTGTCAGTATAAGTCTTTCGTTTGCTAGCAAGATGGTATTAGCAGATCAAAATGATCCACGGCTAAATAATTTATTTAAAAAATTAAATGAGACTGAAAATCAGGATGAGATAAGAGATTTAATATCTGACATTTGGAATATATGGTATGAAGTTGATGATCCAAAAGTAATTGAATATTTTGAGAAGGGTATTCAAGCTATGAATTTAAGAAATTATCCACTAGCAATTAGATTTTTTAATAATTTAATTGAAGAAGATCCTAATTTTGCAGAAGGTTGGAATAAAAGAGCTACAGTTCACTTTATGATGGGTAACTTTGATCAATCTATGAATGACATTATTAAAACTCTTGAATTAGAACCAAGACATTTTGGTGCCCTAGATGGAATGGGTTTAATTTTTATTCATAAGGGTCAGTTTCAACAGGCAATTGATGTATATGATAAGATGTTAGAGATTTTTCCTTTTAGTGTAAAAACTATGGATAAAAAACAGAGAATACAATCGTTTATTTCTCAATCTACGTAATATCAAAAAATACTAACAATAAAGATAGTGTAAAAAAACTAACAAACGTACTTAATACTACATTTGAAGAAACTACAGCTTTTAGTGAGTTATATCTGTATGCAAAATAATATGACTGAGACCCACTTGGTAAAGCTGCGGCCATAGTAACAATAATAACCAAGAGACTATCAAGCTCTAATATAAAATTTGCTAAACAAAATGCAATTATAGGGTGAATAAAATTTTTTAAGATAGTTAATAGTATTGCACTATAAATATTTTCTCTAATTTTAAAATTTCCTAATGCAAGGCCTAAAGAAATAAGAACCATTGGAAGAGCAAGTTTTACAAAAATATCTAAAGGCTGTTTCATAATTGATGGGACAAGAATATTAGAGTAATTAAGAATGATTCCAATTATCATTCCAAAAAGTACAATATTTTTAATTATACCTAATAATATTTGATAAAAAATTTCGACAATACTTTTTTGTCTATTTCTATAAACTTCTATTATAATAACAGTATAGCTAAAATGAACAATACCATGAAAAAAAACTAATATCATATAAGGAATTGTATTTATTGGACCCAAAACTGCATACATAAGAGGTATTCCCATTGCTACTGTGTTACCAAAACAAGCAGCTAATCCAAAAAGTGCAGAGTCATCTGTTTTAAAATTTAAAAATTGTTTGCTAATTAAAAATCCAGTCATGGATATAAAAATTCCTGAAGCAAAAAATGAGATGATCAGGCCAATAGAATTAATTTGAGGAAATGAGACTTGCCAAAAATATATAATTAAAGCTAAAGGTAAAAGAATGTTGAAACCTGTAAAATCAAAATAATCAATATATTTTTTTGGAAGTATTTGTAATTTATTTACAAAAAATCCAAAAAGGATATATCCAAAAACACTGCTTACTATATTTAATAAATCAATCATTGAAATCAAAAAAATTATTTAAAAATTGAATGACGCTTTCTTCAATTATATTATTTTCATGTGAGTTTGAATTTTGAAAAAATTTTGAATTTTTATCAAAACTTATATTAGGATTATTTAAGCTTCCTTTTATCAAAGTAGTTAAATATATTTCATTATTTTGAGATAAGTTTAAAATAATATCCATAAAATTATTACTGTAATTGTATTCTCCTTTTATAAGAATTCTGTTGTTTTCATTGATAATTTCAATTTTGTTAGTTTCTAAAATATTTTTATTTTTATTTATTACACCTTTAAAATTAGAACTTTCATTACCAAAAGCATTTATTAATTCAGAAAATGCAAATTTTTGATTTTTTTGATTTTCTAATTTTTCAAAAAATAATTTTAAAAATGAAATAAGAAATTTTTCTTCATTAGTTGTTTCTAAAGTTATTTTTCCATTAATTTT
>CACMRK010000010.1 GCA_902616075.1 uncultured Alphaproteobacteria bacterium | reverse complement strand
ACTAATAGATAAGATTGGAAGCTCAATTTTTTATAATAAATTAGATAAAAATAAAGTTATTAAAATTTTACAAAATATATAAATGACAAGCATTTTTCTTCTTTTTTTATTAATATTCCTTGTAATCCTCTCAGGTTTTTTATCTGGTTCTGAAACAGCAATAACCGCAACTTCAAAAGCAAGAATTCTCTATAAGAAAAAAAAGGGTAGTAAAAGAGCCAAGTATGTTTTGGAACTGCTAGATAAAAAAGATAACGTAATATCAACTTTACTTTTGTCTAATAACTTAGTTAATATTCTAGCGTCTTCCTTAGCAACAGCATTTTTCTACGATCTTTTTGGTGTTGAAGGTATTTTTTATGCAACATTAATAATGACAGTTGTTATTGTAATTTTTGCTGAAGTTCTACCTAAAACTTATGCTATAAATAGACCTAATAGAACAGCTTTATTAATTTCTCCAATTATTTATTATTTAAACAAAACTTTATTTATTTTTGTATTTTTCATTAATATTATTGTAAGACTAATTTTTAGAAAAAATGAAAATGATATTTTAAATAAAGATATTCAATCAGAGGAAGAGCTCAAAGGTGTTATAGATCTTTATAAGACTTCAAATCCAGATTATGAACAAGAAAAAGATATGTTACAAAGCATATTGCAATTAAATGATATAACAGTTGAAGAAATTTTTACTCATAGAAAGAATATTTACTCTATAGACTCCTCATTAAAAACTAGCGATATTATAAACAAAATTAATAGTTCTAGATATACTCGTATTCCTTTTTGGAAAGATAATCCAGAAAATATAATAGGTCTACTAAACGTAAGAACTTTAGATATTGATTTAAAAAATCATAATGAATCTAAAGAAATTATTTTTGATAAAATTTCAAATCCGTGGTTTATACCAGAAACAACTAATCTTTTAGAACAATTAGTTGAATTCAAAAAAAGAAAAGAGCATTTAGCTTTTGTTGTAGATGAATTTGGTGAGTTACTTGGGTTAATTACTTTAGAGGATATAATTGAAGAAATAGTTGGTGAAATAGTAGATGAAATTGATGTTCCTGAAAATGATTTTAAACTTAATAATTATGGAAAAGTTATAATAAATGGAGAAAAGAATATTAGAGATTTATATAAAAGTTTTGATTTAGAGCCGCCAGAAATAGAATCTTCAACTATAGCTGGTTATATTTTAGATATATCAAAAAAAATACCTTCTTATGGAGAGACTTTTAAGGATAACTTTTTTAACTACAAAGTTTTATCACATTCAAAAAAACAAATATCTAAGGTTGAAATTTCAAAAATTAACTAATTTTAATTTCTAAAGAATGTAAACCGCAATTAAATTCTTCTTCAAGCAAACTATTAATAATCCTGTGAATATTTAATCTATTACATGGGGAATTGTCTTTTTTCGTCAAGATTATTTTGATATGAGTTTCGTCACTACCAGTAAAATTATTATGCCCTTTATGCAAATTTGAATTGTCAACAATTTCTAATAAAAAATTGTCAAATTTATTTGATAATATTTTATCAATTCTTTGCTTACGATTCATTATTTTTAAACTATATATTACGTGTGGGTAAACATAAAATAGATATTAATAAAAATAGTCTTTCTTGGGAAAAAACATTTTTTAGAAAATGTGATAATAAAGATTGTAATAATGAAGGTAAGTTTAAAGCACCAAAATCAAGAGTTTTGTTAAATCAATATTATTATTTTTGTATGGAACATATTAAGGAATACAATAAGTCATGGGATTTTTATAAAGGATTATCAGTTAATGAAATTGAGAATTCAATGAGAGAAGATATTATTTGGAATAGGCCATCTTGGCCATTAAAGGGAAATTATTACAAAGTAATGGATCAAATTAACAATTTTTTTAACGAAGAAATAAACGATTTAAATACAAATGAACGAGAGAATAATTACTTCAGAAATAAGCTAGTTGATGAAAATCTTACAAAAGAAGAAAGTAAAGCTCTGTCATTATTTAATCTAGATCTACCATTGACATTGGATAAAATTAAAAAAACTTACAAAAAACTAGTGAAAATATTTCACCCTGATGTAAATGGTAACGATAAAAAAGCAGAAGAGAAGTTTAAGGAAATAAATAACTCATACAAAATACTATTAAAAAAATTTAAAAATGACTGATAAAAAAAATATAGAAATATCTCCTAGTATAAAAATTGAACCCAAAGAAATATTTGGAGTTTCCTGTGAGTTTGATGTTTATAAGTTTAAAGAAAAAACTGAACACGTACCAGAAATAGATCAAACATATATTTTTGACCCAACTACAACTCTTTCAATACTGGCAGGGTTTTCTTCTAATAGAAGAGTTTTGATTCAAGGATACCATGGCACTGGTAAATCTACCCATATCGAACAAGTAGCAGCCAGACTTAATTGGCCATGTATTAGAATTAATTTAGATAGTCACATCAGTAGGATAGATTTAATTGGCAAAGATGCTATCGTACTTAAAGATAATAAACAGGTGACAGAGTTTCAGGATGGCATACTTCCTTGGTCATACAAAAACCCTGTAGCTTTAGTGTTTGATGAGTATGATGCTGGCAGACCTGATGTAATGTTTGTAATTCAACGTATTTTGGAGTCAGAAGGTAAATTAACTCTACTGGATCAATCAAGAGTAATTAAACCTCACAAATTTTTTAGATTGTTTGCTACAGCAAACACTGTTGGTCTTGGTGATACATCTGGTTTGTATCATGGTACTCAACAAATAAACCAAGGGCAAATGGATAGATGGAATATTGTATCAACCTTAAATTATCTTAGTAACGAGCAAGAAATAAATATTATCTTAAGTAAAGTAAAAAAACTTAATAATAAGGATGGCAAAGACATCGTTAAATGCATGGTAGCTACTGCAGATCTTTCTAGATCAGGATTCATTAATGGTGATATTTCAACTGTTATGAGTCCAAGAACTGTATTGACTTGGGCAGAAAATTATCTTCTATTCAATGATATAGAATATTCTTTTAAACTATCTTTTTTAAATAGATGCGATGAAATGGAGAGATCTATCTTACAGGAATATTTTCAAAGGTCATTTGGAATTGATATTACTGATGCTAAAGTAGCTAATGTCAAAGAATAGCGAAGTTATTGAAGATTTTAAAAAGTCTTTAAGTGCTACAATAAAATCAATAGGTAAAAAAGAAGATATAGAGATTAATTTTGTTAAAGAAAATCCTTCAATTATTGGTAACACTATAAATCTAACTGAACCAAAAATTGAAAATTTCAAAAATAATCTAGAATATTTAAGAGCTGAAGCGGACTCTTTTGCATTAGAGTTCAGATTACATTCAAAAGACATACACCAAAACTTTTTAAATCAAGATGAGTTATCAAACGAAATAATTAATGTTTTAGAACAAGCACGAGTAGAAGCTATAGGTAGTAGTGAATTCAAGGGAATACAAAAAAATCTAAAGAATAAGTATATTAGAGATCTTAAAATTGGAAATACTAAAAAAGATCAAAATTTTTTAATAAAAGCATTTAAAAACGTAGCATTTGAAGAAATTGTTGGCGTAGATTTAGGTGAAAATAATAGTAGTTTTAAAAATATTGTAAAAGAAAAATTAAAAAAAGATTATTCAAACTTTTTTATTGATTTAAAGAAATGTCTACATGATCAGGAAAAATATACATCTACAATAGTTGAAAAACTAGATGAACTTGGATTACTTAATAACAGTGTAAACAATACTGAGAACGAAGATATTAATCAAAACGATGAAGATCAAGATAATGAAAATGAAAATAATGATGAACAAAAAAATGATGAACAAAGTGAGTCAAATATTGAAATGCAAACAAGTGAGGCAACTGTTGAGCAATCAGTTTCATTAGAAGAAAATGATGATATGGGAGAAGAAAGCGGGGATACTGAACTAGATTATTTACCAGATAGAAAAATTTTAGAGAATTTAGAGAATTATAAAGTTTATGATTATAATTTTGATGAAATTATTAATGCTGAAGAACTTTGTGATATCAAAGAATTAGAGAAACTTAGAAGAAATCTTGATCAACAAGTATTTTCTTTTCAACCACTAATTGTTAAAATTGCCAATAGACTGCAAAGAAAACTTTTAGCTCAGCAAAATCGTCATTGGGATTTTAATATGGAAGAGGGTTTTCTTGATACATCAAGATTAGCTAAAATTATTGCTAATCCAAATAATAAATTAAGCTACAAAATAGAAAAAGAGGTAGAATTTAAAGATACTATTGTGAGCCTTCTAATTGATAATTCTGGTTCAATGAGAGGCAGACCAATTACGGTTGCAGCCCTTTGTTCAGATATTTTAGCAAAAACATTGGAAAGATGTTTAATTAAATCTGAAATATTAGGGTTTACAACCAAAGCTTGGAAGGGAGGTAACTCTAGAGAAAAATGGATTAAAAATGGAAAGCCTTCTAATCCAGGCAGGTTAAATGATCTAAGACATATTATCTATAAATCAGCAGACTCACCATGGAGAAGATCAAAGAAAAATTTGGGCTTATTATTGAAAGAGGGAATTTTGAAGGAAAATGTTGATGGAGAAGCTTTATCATGGGCTTATAATAGATTATCTTTTCGAAAGGAAAAAAGAAAAATTCTTATTGTTATAAGTGATGGTGCTCCAGTTGATGACTCAACACTTTCCGTAAATCCAGGTAATTATTTAGAAAAAAATTTAAGAGATATAATTGGTGAAATTGAAAAAAAGGAGGAAATTGAATTAATTGCCATAGGAATTGGTCATGATGTTTCAAGATACTATAGTAAAGCTGTAACAATAATGGATGTCGATCAGTTAGGCGAAGTATTGCTAAATCAATTATCTGCTACTTTTAATTTAGATAATTAAGAATTTAACCATTTCTTTTTTGCATTATCAAAATCATTGTTATCAATTGAACTTCTAACTTCTTTCATAAGATTATTCATAAAATATATATTATGATTAGTAAGGAGTTGTAATCCTAGTAATTCTTGTGCAGAAAAAAGATGGTATAAATATGCCAGTGTAAAGTTCTTACAAGTATAACAATTACATTCATTATCTATCGGGTTTAAATTATTTTTATATTTAACATTTTTTAAGTTTATCTTTCCCTGTTTGCCTTTTATTAAAGCTGATCCATGTCTAGCAATTCTAGTTGGGCTTACACAATCAAATGTATCAATTCCATCTGCAACAAAATCCCATATATCCCTTGGATCGCCAATACCTAGTAAATGTACTGGACGAGAATTATCTAATTTAGAAGAAGTAAAATGAACTATATCTTTCATTTCATTTTTATTTGATCCTAAACTTCCACCAATAGCAATTCCAAAAGTATTGATTTTTTCTGTGTTAAATTCTATGCTTTCTTCTCTTAAATCTTTGTAAATCCCACCTTGAATAATACCATACATTTCTTGTCTACCTGCTGAGCCATTTTTAGGACTATAATTAAGTTTAGAATTAAACGCATTGATTGATCTTAAAGACCATCTATGACTTCTTAACATAGAATCAGATGTGTACGTTTTATCTACATTATATGGAGTGCATTCATCAAAAACTAAGATGAAGTCTGCGCCAAGATTTCTTTGAACCTCTATTGATTTTTCAGGAGATAACATATGAGTAGAACCATCTATATAAGACTTAAATAATGCGCCCTCTTCATTCAGATTTATTAAAGTTTTTTTATTTTTTGAATTTGTTTTTCGCCCTTTTATTTCATCAGCCACTGAGCCGTGTCCAAGAGAAAAAATTTGAAATCCACCACTATCTGTTAACATAGGTCCATCCCAACCCGTAAATTTATGAAGACCTCCATGTTGAGCTACTAGCTCACTACCTGGCTGAAGCATTAAATGGTAAGTATTGGATAGTATAATTTGTGTATTATTTTTTTTTGCTTCATAAGTTGTAAAAGATTTTAGTGCAGCTTTTGTTGCACAAAAAATAAATGCTGGAGTTTCAATATCACCATGCGGTGTAGAAATTCTTCCTGTTCTTGCTTTATTATTTTTATTTGTTTTTTTAACTTTCCAAGAAAAGTTAGTCATTAGTTTTTGGGACAAAAAACTTAGCTATATAAATAAAAGGAGTATCTAGTAGAGCTATAAATATTCTAAGAAGATAAGTGCCTAAAATATAAATCATTATAACATTATACACACTTACTGGTTCAGGATTTAATAAGATCCAAGCAAATATACTAAAGACAGTATTATCAACTAAAGAGGAGATAATAGTAGATAAATTATTTCTTAACCAGAGAGACTTACCTGATAAGGCTTGTTTCAAATAGTTAAATAACCAAACATCAAAATATTGGCTAATTAAATATGCTATCATACTAGCTATGAAAAATCTTGTCATTGGAGTAAATACATTTGACAAACTTTCTTGTACCCAATCAGCATTTGATGGTTGAAAACCAATTGTAATTACCATTAATAAAGTCATAAATAAAAATGCACTGAAACCGATTAAAATGTTCATTCTAGCTTTTTCTTTTCCATAATATTCAGATAAAATATCAGTACATAAAAATGTTGATGCAAAAAGAATAGTTCCTAATGCTACCGGTTCGGGTGAATAAAAAAAGTCTACTGTTTTTAAAACTTGAATATTTCCTGCAATTACAGCTAGTGCAGAATAGATAAAAATTCCTATATATCCAAATATCCTTAAAAAAATAAGAATAGAAAAAAAACAAAAAAGTAGCATTATGAACCACATTAGTTCAGTGCTAAGGGAATTAAGTATTGTTGTTAATTCAAAGAAAAATCCCATTACAAAAATTTAATTAGATTTTGATAGAATAGTTTTTTTTAATTTTTTAGCTTTTAACGGTAATTTAGAATTAGGTGTATTAATTAGAAATTCATCTAAACCACCTTTTTTTTCAACTGTTCGAATTGTACTAACAGCAACTTTTAATTGGAATTTTTGACCTAAAACTTCACTAACAAAAGTTATATTCTGAAGATTTGGTTTAAAACGTCTTTTTGTTCTATTTTTAGCATGACTAACGTTATTACCAGTTTGAAAGGATTTTCCAGTTAATTCGCATCGCATTGACATAGTGAGGTTGCATGTAAATATAAATATTATTTTGTCAAGTATTCTAAATACTAAATTTATCTATGATATAAGTTGGACTTATTTGATGATTTTTAATTAAATTATTTATTTGATTTAAATCTTTATGAATACCAGATTTTACTAAAACACTATCTATTTCAAAATTATTAGCACCTTGAATGTCATGAAATAATGAGTCTCCAATAGCTACTGTTCTTTTTTTTTCTAAATTAATTTGATTTGTGGTTTCAGTATATATGCTTACATCAGGTTTACCTTTTATAATAACATTTCCACCCATTTTTTTGTATATTTCACCAATTGCACCCATACAAAATACATTATTGTTGGTGTTACTTTCAACTGTTTCAAAGTCAGGGTTTGCACAATACATTGTTATTTCTTTTTTATAAGCTACTTCTAGTAATGGAATGTAGTCTATTGGCTGTAAATTTATAAAAGGAGTACAAGCTAAAATTAGATCCGCTGCTTCTATTTTTTCTACAAAATTAAAATTTAAACCATCTCTAAAAGCTAGACCATCCTCTTTTTCTTTATCATAAATATGAAAACAATTTTTTTTATTTTTATCATCTAAATATTTTTTTTTTAGTAATTGCCAAATCATTTCTCCACTTGTCACTGTATTTAAGAAAGAATTTTTCTTAAAACCAAGCTTTGGCAGTCTATCTATTGATGTTTTTGATCTTTTAGATGAATTTGAAATTATAAACAAATTTTTATCGTTGCTATTGAGAATATTGATAGAATTAAAAGCATGATCATATCCAAATGTTCCATCATGCATTACACCCCATTGATCAATTATAAAATTGTCATAATCATTAATAATTTCATCAATGGATTTTATTTTTTTCACTACTATACCGATTTACCAATAACGTCAGATACATTTTTATATCCATCAGTTTTAATAAGATCAATTAAGTCACTTTTCATAGAATTAATTAAATTTGGACCAGAATAAACCAAAGCGGTGTATAGCTGCACTAGAGAAGCACCAGATTTAATTTTATCATAACAGTCCCTTCCACTGGATATACCACCCACTCCTATTAATGGTATTTGACCATTTGTTAATTCATACATTTTTTTCAAAATTATATTTGAATTATCATAGAGAGGTTTACCACTTAAGCCGCCTTTTTTTTCTTTGTTTAAAGAAATTAAATTACTATCTCTTTTAATAGTGCTATTTGTAAGTATTAAGCCATCTATGTTATTAGCCAAGGAAATTAAAGCTAAATCTCTAAGTTGATCTTCATTTAAATCTGGTGAAATTTTAATTAATATTGGTTTAGTATTAATATTTTTTATTTCATCTCTTTTGTCTATAATTTTTTTAATTAATTTTTCTATCTTTCCTCGCAATTGTAGATCTCTCAAACCTTCAGTATTTGGTGAGGATATGTTTATAGTAATATAGCTTGCCAAATCACCTAACTCTTCTAAACCAATAAGATAATCATCAATAGCTTCACTTGAATTTTTATTTTTTCCAATATTAACTCCTACAATTTTATTATTTAAGTATGATTTTTGGTGTTTGATTAAATTTTTTTTTACTTTTTTAATACCTTTATTATTAAAACCTAAACTATTGATTATGGCTTTATCTTCACTTAATCTAAATACTCTTGGTTTAGAGTTACCACTTTGAGGTTGTGGAGTAATTGTACCAACTTCAAGAAAACCAAAACCAAATGAAAACATAGAATGCATCACTTCAGCATTTTTATCAAAACCTGCAGCGAGCCCTATAGGATTTGGAAAATCTAAACCTATTATATGTTGTGAAAGAATAGAGTCCTCAATATTTTTTTGTCTTACTTTGAAATATTTTAAAAAATTAATTGTAATGTTATGAGATAGCTCGGGAGGCAAAAATCTTAATATTTTTAATGAACTATTGTACAATAAATTAATTATCTATTAATTTTTTTAGATAATCAATAGTTTCTCTTAAACCAAATAATTTAAAAAATGACCCTAGTCTAGGGCCTTGATCTTGACCAAGCATAACTTGATATACTAGTTTAAAAAAATCTTTTAAATTTTCAAATTCGTGCTTTTTTCCTACTTCGTATAATAATGTTTGAATATCTTCAGATGAACTCTTTTCAGTCACCTCATTTTCTAAAACATTAATAATATCAATAAATACCTCTTTATTGCTTCCATCAATCTCTAAAAATTTCTTTTTAGGCAAAATAAAATCTTCATAGTAATTAAGTGCAAAATCTATGAGGCGATCAAATTCAGGATTGTTATCAGCATTAATATTATCATCATATTTATTAATAAAAGACCATATTACTTTTTTATCTTTAGAATTAGAAACATTTACTAGATTGGTAAGGGTATTGAAATTTATTTCTGATTTAAATTCTTTTGGTTTTCCTGAATGAATATGCCAAATTGGATTATCATACTGTTTATTTTTATCTAAACTTGAGTATGAATTATAATGAGAAAGATAATCATCTACAGTTTTAGGAATTACATCAAAGTGAAGTTTTTTAGCTGATTTTGGTTTTTGGAACATGTAGAGTGCAAGACTTTCAGGAGAGGCGTAACGTAGCCACTCATCAACACTAATACCATTGCCGACTGACTTAGAAATTTTTTCTCCTTTTTCATCTAAAAACATTTCATAAATTAGATTAGTGGGTGGTTTTTTATTTAATGCTCTACAAATCTTGGATCCTAAATCAACACTTTCTGTAAGATCTTTACCGCACATTTCATAATCAACATCAAACGACATCCATCTCATTGCCCAATCTACTTTCCATTGTAACTTACATTTTCCATTAATTACTTCTGTTTCAACTAACTTACCTAATGATGGATCTTTGTAAATTATAGTTTTTGAATCCATTTTATATTCTTCAATTTTTACTTGAAGTACTTCTCCTGAATTTTCACTTATCGGCAAAAAGGGGCTATAAGTTTCTTTTCTCTCTGCCCTTAGGGTAGGTAAAATAATATCTAATATTTTTGTATAGTTTTCAAATATACTTAATATTGTTTCATTAAAATCTCCACTTTGATATTTCTCTGTTGAGCTAACAAACTCGTAGTCGAAATTAAATTCATCTAAAAAACTTCTAAGTTTTGCATTATTATGATGACCAAAACTTTCAAATTTACCAAATGGATCTGGTATAGAAGTAAGTGGCTTACCTATAAATTTTTCTAACATTTCTTTATTTGGAACATTTTCAGGAACTTTTCTTAATCCATCCATATCATCAGAAAATGTGATTAGTTTTGTTGGACAATCAATTATAGAGCTAAATGCATTTTTTACCATTGATGTTCTTACAACTTCACCAAAAGTTCCAATATGAGGTAAACCTGAGGGGCCATAACCAGTTTCTAGTAATACATATCCCTTAGATGGAATTTTAAAGTTTAGTAAACCACCATTTTTTTTAATGATTTGTAATGCTTCTTTAAAAGGCCAAGCTTTTAAGGATTGTACTAATTCTTGATCAATCATTTAATTTTGCTCTAATTCTAATTTTTTTACCCAATAACAACTTTAATGAATTTGTGAAATTAAAAATTTCGGATCCTAGTTTATTAAATAATTCATTTTCTAAATCTACAATATTATCAATAATATTATTAATTAAATCATTCCCTGCTGCAGTTAAAATTAGACTATCAGATCTTTTATCTTGTGGTTGTTGTTTTGATATTAAATTCTTTTCTTCTAGCTTAGAAACACGTAAGCTAACAACTGATCTATCAATAGATGCATTTTTACATACATCCTGTTGTGTAATATTTATGTTTTCTTCCTGTAATAAATAAATTGTCTCGAGAATAAGATATTCATTTAATGTTATTTGACTCTCTTTTAATTTATGTCTTACTTTAGATTGCCATAAGTTTGATGTTTGCCAAATTAATAATGATAATCTATTCTCATTAAGAGAAGTGTCTGCCATAGTTTTTATACAAACTGTTTGTATACAAATTAAAAATTATGTCAATACTATTCTGGTGCAATTTCTATCTCTAGGCCATCAAGCTCTTCGGAAAGATCAATTTGACAAGATAATCTGGAATTATTTTTAACATCAAAAGCTTGATCTAGCATAGATTCTTCATCATCATCCATATTTTTCAGCTTGTTCGTCCATTTTTCATCAATATAAACATGACAGGTAGCACAAGCACAACATCCTCCACATGAAGCTTCAATATCGTAGCCATTGTCTCTAAGGGTTTCCATTAATGTAAAATTACTATCATATTCAATTTCAGACTTTTTACCCGATCTATCTGTGATTATTAACTTCGGCATTAAACGCCTAGTTTTTTCTGAAGTTCTTTGGAAGATGTTGTGTATCTAAAAATGTTTTTCTTATCAGGAAAGCAATACTTGAATACTTCTTGAGCCATTAAGGCAGACTCGTGAAATCCTGATAGAATAAGCTTAAGTTTTCCTGGGTACCAATTTATATCACCAATCGCAAAGATTGAAGGTGTAGACGTTTCAAATTTTTCAGTATCCACTTTAATTAGATTCTCATGTAAGTTTAGACCCCATTCTGCAATTGGACCTAGTTCCATTTTTAAACCAAAAAATGGTAAAAGATAATCTACTTCAATATTTGATCTTTCTTCATCATTTTCGTATTCTAGCATTATTCTACTATCTTGAATTTTTGAAATCTTTTTTATTTGGCCCTTTAAAAATTTAATTTTTCCTTTTGTTTCTAATTCTTGCATTTTTGAAACGGAATCAGGTGCTGCCCTAAACTCTTTTCTTCTATGTATTAGAGTTACATTGGAATCATTAGATAGTTCATTTGTCCAGTCTAAAGCAGAATCTCCTCCTCCTGCAATTAAGAGTTTTTTATCCTTAAATATTGATTTGTCTCGAATTGCATAAAAAACACTTTTGTTTTCGAAACTCTCAATATTCTCAATCGGAGGTTTTCGGGGCACAAAGCTTCCTGCTCCAGCTGCCACTACTATACATTTAGCTTCAACTTTTGTTCCAATATTAGTTTCTACAATCCAACCATATTCTGTTTTAGCAATTTTCTCAACTTGTTGGTTGAGATGAAATTTAGGTTTAAATGGGTTTATCTGTTTAATTAACTCGTCAGTTAATTCTTGTCCTGTTACAACTGGTCTTGAGGGAATATCATAAATTGGTTTTTCTGGGTACAATTCAGCACACTGACCTCCAACTTTATCTAAATTATCAACTAAATGACATTTTATATTTAAAAGACCTAGTTCAAATACTGCAAATAAGCCTACTGGACCTGCACCTATAATTACTACATCAGTTTTTTCTGTCATATGAGAAAAATAACAACTTTTTTTATTATTTCTAGGGATTATATATAATCTTAATGAATTTCGCTAATACTTCAAAATATTATAATCCTGCGATTTATATATGGCTATTAACAATAACCGCAATGGTTTTATTAATTATAGTAATAGGAGGTCTCACAAGATTAACAGACTCTGGACTTTCTATGACTGACTGGCGTCCAATTTTAGGTGTAATTCCTCCACTGAGTTTAGAAAGTTGGTTGGCTGTATTCGAAATGTATAAACAAACACCAGAATACAAAATAGTTAACAAAAATATGACTTTAAATGAATTTAAATATATTTTTTGGTGGGAGTGGTTTCATAGAATATTTGCAAGAGCCATAGGAGTTGTCTTTTTAATACCATTAATTTATTTTAGTTTTAAAAAGCAAATTCAATCATCACTGTATATAAGGCTTGGTATTGTCTTTGTGTTTGGTTTGTTTCAAGCAGTTATTGGATGGTGGATGGTAAAGAGTGGTTTGACTGAAAATCCTTATGTAAGTCCTTATAGACTTACTTTTCATCTTTTAAATGCACTTATAATTTTCTCTATACTATTATGGATAGCAATGGATTACAGGTATTCTTCTAATATAAGTTTTTTATCTAATCCAAAGACAACTGAATTTTATATTTTAGTTGCTGTAATCTTAATATTTATCACAATTGCAACAGGTGGATTTATGGCAGGAACCAACTCTGGACAATCTTTTAATACTTTTCCACTAATGAATGGAAAAATTATACCTGATGATTACGTTATTGATGATTTAGGTATTTATAATATTTTTGAAAATACAGTTGCAATAAATTTTAACCACCGTTGGTTATCAATATTTGTTTTTTTTTATATCCTTTTTGTTTGTTTTAAATTTATTAAATTTGATAATAAAAATATATCTAGTACTCTTGTATATTTAGTTTTATTCTTTCTAACGTTACAAGTAATATTAGGTATTATAACTCTTTTAAGTAATGTTTACTTACCAGTCGCAAGTTTACATCAAACTAATTCAATTTTGCTATTATCAACTTTATTAATTAGTTATCATCAAATTAAAATTAGAAAGGTAAAAGATGTCTAACAAAAATATATTTGTCTTTGGGGGCACGGGTTCTATTGGAAAATCATTATCAAAAAAACTGAAAAGCAATAACTATGATCCAATAATTATTTCTAGAAATGAAACAGAATTAAAACAATTATCTGAAGAAATTGGATGTGAATACAAAGTGTGTGATGTTTTAGACTCTAATAAAGTTAAGAGTATTTCAGAAGAATATAAAGATCAATTAAGTGGTATTGCTTTTTGTGTTGGCTCTATAAATTTAAAACCTCTTAAAATGACTAAAGATGAAGATTTTATTGATTCTTTTAAAATAAATACACTTAGTGCTATAAATGCGATTAAGTTTAATCAAGAAACTCTTGCTAAAAATAACGGCAGTATTCTTCTTTATTCAACTATTGCTGTAAAACAAGGCTTTACTAATCACACAATAATTTCTACCGCAAAAGGTGCCATTGAAGGGCTTACTTTGAGTTTAGCTGCTGAATTTGCTCCAAAAATCAAAGTAAATTGTATAGCGCCAAGTTTAACTGACGCAAAAATGACACAAAAGTTGATTAGTAATGAAACCATTAAGAAAGCAATTGAAAATATGCATCCTCTACCTAAAATTGGAACTGGTGATGATTTCTCTGATATTGGAAGTTTTCTATTAAGTGATAAAAATAGTTGGATAACTGGACAAATATTTCATATAGATGGGGGAAGATCATCATTAAGAATTAAATCGTGAAATATATCTTTATAATTTGTTTATCTGTTTTTTCTTTAAGCGTTTTTAGTCAACCATTTCCAATACCAGAAGATAATGAGGTAAGTTATGATGTTATTAGAAAAAAGAAAAATATTGGTAGCTTAATATCAAAATTTGAAAATAATGAAGATAGTGTCGTTATACATTCAGTCTTAAAGATAAATGTTAAAGTTTTATTCATTCCAGCATACAAATTTTTTCAAGAAACTAAAGAAACTTGGAAAAATGGTGAATTTGTATCAATAGAAGGATTTACAGACTTCGAAGATGATCGAGAGTATAAAATAATTGGAAATGATGAAGACAATTTTTTTATTGCTAGTGGTATGGATGGAAAATTAAAATTAGATAAAAATATAGTTCCATTAAATTATTGGAATCTTGAAATGTTAAATGAAGAAGAAGTATTTGATACTCAAAAGGGTATTGTAAGAACTATAGAAGTAAAGCAACTTGAAGATGAAAAAATTAAAATTAATGACAATGAAATATTAGCTAATAAGTATGTTTTCAATGCATCAAAAAATCCAAAAGATAAAGGACCATTTCCAGAATATACACTTTGGTATTTTGAAAAAGAACTCATGAAAATGGAATTCAAAAACCCAAATGATAAAAAAAATATTATAACAATAATTCGTAATGATTGGAGTCAATAGTGCAAACTATATGGATTACCGGTGGATCTTCAGGTATTGGTTTTGCTACAGCAAAAGAATTTATAGCTAATAATTGGCAAGTTGTAATTTCTTCAAGTAATAAAATAAAACTTGAGGCTGCAAAAAAAAAATTAGAACTAAATGATAATAAAAATTTAGTTCATGCTATTGTATGTGATATTTCTTCAAAAAATAATGTTGATAAAACGATTAATTCTATAGAAAATAATATTGGTAAAATTGATATAGCATTATTAAATGCATCAGCGTATAGTCCAAACAAAAATCAAATATTTGATATTTCAAACTACGAATTACTAGTAGATGTAAATATAAAAGGCACTCTGTATTGTGTAAACAAATTAAAAGATTTTATGAAAAATAGAAATAATACGATTGCTATTATTTCTTCACCATTGGGATATAGAGGTTGGCCAACAGCTGGGGCATATGGTATTTCTAAGGCAGCACAATTAAGCTTGAGTGAAAGCTTGTATTTTGATTTCAAAAAGTTGAACATTAATGTTAGAGTTATATGTCCAGGTTTTATTGATACCGAAGCAACCCAAAAAAATAACTTCAAAATGCCTTTTTTGAAAAGTGCTGAATATGCAGGAAAAAAAATATTTGATAGACTAACTAAAGGTAAAGAATTTGAAATAATTTTTCCCTATTTGATTGTATATTTTTTTAAATTTACGAGGATATTACCTTACAAAATATATTTTTATATTTGGAAAAAATTAGGTAATTTCTAATTTATTTCACCAATATAAATTCCAAGACCTGCAGCAACTTTAATTAAAGGATCATTTTTTTGCACAGTTTTTGAGTATCCAGCAACTTGACTAAGCATCAAATCTTGTACCCCCCTGTCTTTCCACACAACCACTCTATTAAATTTTTTCTTTGCAATTAAATCAACAGCATAAACCCCAAAGGCACTTGCAATTAAACGATCTCTATGAGTTGGTTGAGCACCTCTTTGCACATGTCCTAAAACTGTAACTCTTGTTTCAGAGTCTGTAATTTTATAGATTTCATCACCAAGATAATTTCCAATTCCTCCAAGGCGCACCTCTCCATCAACATATTTAACTGTAGCTTTTTTACCGTTTTCTTTTTTTACAGCTTCTGCAACAACAATTAATGCATGATTTCTTCCTTTAGACCTAAGTTTCTCAATATGACCAGCGATAGATTTTATTGAATATTGAATCTCAGGTATCAAAATAATATCTGCTCCTCCAGCTATTCCTGCATTCAAAGCAATGTGGCCTGCATCTCTACCCATAACTTCTAAAATCATTACTCTTCTGTGGCTAGCTGCTGTTGGTTGAAGCATATCTAATGCATTTGTTGCAACGTCAACTGCAGTATCATATCCTATAGATAGCTCATTATGCTTTACATCATTGTCTATAGTCTTTGGAATACCTACAAAATTTATATTTCCTTTTTTTGTAATACTTTGAAGGATTTTTAAACTTCCATCTCCACCAATACCTATCAATGCATCAATTCCTAATTTTTTAAAACCTTCTATAACTAAATCAGATGAGTCAACTTTTTTTCCATTCCTTATAATTGTTTTAAAAGGGTTTCCTTTGTTATTTGATCCCAAAAAAGTTCCACCCATTCTCATTAAGCTACCCTCAAAATTTTGCGGATTTAATTTGATAACGTCAAGTGGCTCTTTCAACAAGCCTAATGTTCCATCCTTTATTCCATAAACTTCCCAATTGTACTTATTATGTGCTCTTAATGTAACAGCTCTAATTACTGCATTTAAACCTGCACAATCTCCACCGCTTGTTAAAATTGCTATTTTTTTTACCACAGGGCGTTTATATACTATTATTATATTTTTACTTATTTATTTTCATGGATGACATAAACAAACTTATAGAAATTTTAAAAAATTTTGAACAAGAACATAGAGATCTTGATGAAATACTTATTAGACTTCAAGAAAAAAATACAGTAGATTTTTTACAAATTCAAAGGTTAAAAAAAAGAAAGTTAATCCTAAAAGATAAAATATTAGAAATTCAGAATAAATTAGAGCCAGATAGTATAGCTTAAGCTAAAAAACTTTTTAAAAATTTAGGAGCATTTTCCTTAATAAAAGATATTCTTTCCTTAAGTTTTGGAATTTTTGATATTCTCTTAAGATTTTTATCGATATTTTCTTCAACATTCTTCATTTCTTTTGAAAAAAAAACTAATAAGGCATTAGTGTACACTCCTGATAAAATCAGTCTTTTTGTATAAAAATTGAAATCTGTTGAATTATCTCCAGCTAAATACCACATTGTATTTACCGAATTATATAAACTCTTTTTTGATATTTTGTTATTTATGGGCAGCAAAAGATGGTTAAAGGTTTTTTTATAAAATTCTTTATCTTCATTTAATATATCAAATCGTAATAATAATATTTTTTTTATTCTTTTATTAATTGGAAAATTAATTAAATTAATTTTTTTTAATTTATACTCAAGTTTTTCATTAATATTTTGTAAAGCATATTCTAATAAATCTTTATATCCATCCGGAAAAAAATAGAATAAATCATTTTCTTCTATATTTTGTTTTTGTAATTTTGAAAATATTTCTGAAGACCAACCTTCAATAGATATAATTTTTTTTGCCTTTATGAGAATATCTTCTTTTTTTTTATTTTCCGTTTTGTTCATTTTTCCAATAAGTTGTTATTTCTTTTTCAAAGCCAAAAGCATTTTTATGTGCTAAACGTGATGTATACAAAACACCGTTTAAATGATCGACCTCATGTTGTACTACCCTTGCATGTAAGCCTTCAACTTCATTTTCAATTACTTTACCATCAAGATCAAATCCAGAATATTTAATTTTTTTAAATCTTCTAACTAAACCTTGCATACCAGGAATTGATAAACAACCTTCCCAATCATCCTCAGTTTCTTTTCCTATAGATGTAAAACTAGGATTTATTAACGGTGTTATCTCAATTTTATCTTTCACTTCAATATCAGGATTACGAAATACTATTATTTGCTTTGAAATGTGTACCTGCGGTGCTGCTAAACCTATACCGTTATAGTCAAGCATTGTTTCAGACATATCATAAACTATTTTTTTTAGAGAATCTGAAGAAAATTCTTTTATCTCAGAACATTCTTTTAGCAAGATGGGATGACCAATTTTTGATATTTTCAGAATAGACACATAATAGATATAAGTATTTTTTTAAATATACCAATAAATTAATTCAATATATCCATTTGCAAATAATATGAGTTTATGTTACTAGCCCGCCTCAATGACACTTTTTGTAAACGTAAAAGATAATAACGTAGAACAAGCAATTAGAACGCTTAAAAAGAAAATGCAGCGAGAAGGTTTGTATAAAGAAATGAAACTTCGTAAACATTACGAAAAACCTTGTTTGAAACGCGCTAGAGAAAAAGAAGAAAATATTAGAAGAGCTAGGAAGTCTGCAAAGAGAAATAACGATTAAGAAGAGAGACTTTTTACTATATCCTCGCACATTTTTTTAGCATCTCCAAATAGCATGGTTGTATTATCTCTATAGAACAACTCATTATCAACACCAGAATAACCAGTTGCCATTGAACGTTTTACAAAAAGAACGCTCTGAGATTTTTCTACATCTAGAATAGGCATACCAAAAATAGGAGAGGACTCGTCCGTTTTTGCAGCTGGATTTGTTACATCATTTGCTCCAATAACAAAAGAAACCTCTGTCATAGGAAAATCATGATTAATTTCATCTAGCTCCAAGACTTCTTCATAAGGAACATTAGCTTCAGCTAGTAAAACATTCATATGACCTGGCATTCTTCCAGCAACTGGATGTATTGCATATCTTACCTCTATTCCTTCTTTTTTTAATATGTCACCCATTTCTCTTAAAGCATGTTGAGCTTGTGCTACAGCCATTCCATATCCTGGTACAATAATTACAGAGTCTGCGTTTTTCATAATATATGCAGCATCCTCTGCATTACCTTGTTTAACAATTTTGTCTGAGTTATCCTTACTAGCACTAGTGTCTTGCTCACCACCAAAACCTCCTAGAACAACATTAATAATGGATCTATTCATCCCTTTACTCATTATATAACTCAATATTGCACCAGACGCTCCAACAAGAGCGCCAGTTATAATTAATAAATTATTACTTAGGGTAAATCCTATGCCACAAGCTGCCCAACCTGAATAAGAGTTTAACATAGAAACAACAACTGGCATGTCCGCTCCACCAATAGGAATTACTACAAGAAATCCTAGTAATATTGAAACGACAACTATTGTCCAAAAGATTGTTGGAGATTGATTTATTACAAATAATACAATCAAGAAAATAATTAGAAAGAAAATTAGTGCATTTATTAGATGCTGGAACTTAAATACTATTGGCTTTCCTGAAATTGTACCTTGTAATTTTCCAAAAGCTAAAACTGAACCAGAGAAAGTGATAGCACCAATAAATGTTCCAATACTCATTTCAACTAAACTAGCAGTTTTAATCGAACCAACTTTTCCAATACTAAAAGCTACGGGATCATAGAATGCTGCAGCAGCAACAAATACAGCAGCTAAACCCACCAAGCTATGAAAAGCCGCTACCAATTGAGGTAATGCTGTCATTTCAATTCTGAGAGCAATGAATGAGCCTATAGCACCACCAATAAGTATCGCGGCACCAATTTCATAATAACTAAGCACTGATTTGAACATTAGCGTTGTGAACACCGCTATAATCATTCCAATAACACCAAAAATGTTACCCATTCTTGAAGATTCAGGGTGAGATAAACCTCTTAAAGCAAAAATAAATAATAACGCAGAAACTAGATATAATATCGCAACCATGTTAGAAGACATTATTCTTTTTCCTTTGTTTTTTTAGTTTTTTTCTTAAACATCGAGAGCATTCGATATGTTACTAAGAAACCTCCAAAAATATTAACCGAAGCTAATACAACACCAATTAATCCAAAAATTTTTGAAGTATCAAAACCTTGAGGACCGGCTGCCAATATTGCCCCGACTATAATTACACTTGATATTGCATTTGTCACACCCATCAATGGACTATGTAAAGCAGGAGTAACTGACCAAACTACATAATAGCCAATAATACAAGCCAAGAAAAATACTGTTAGTCCTATAACAAAAACTTCTGAAGAATGTGCTTCCATATTACTTAAATTGCTCCAATCTTACATCCCCGTCATGCGTTAGCAAAACAGAATTAATTATTTCATCATCAAAATCAAAATTTATATTTTTATTTTCTTTGTCTATTAATAAACTTAAGAAGTTAAAAATATTTTTAGCATACAGTGCTGAGGCATCTTTAGCTACTCTTCCAGGAACATTTCCATAACCAACGATTTTTACTCCATTATGCATTACTATTTCATTCATTTTACTTAAAGGACAATTACCACCAGCTTCGACAGCCAAATCAATTACTACTGAACCTGGTATCATCGAAGAAACCATTTCTTCTGTGATTAAAACTGGTGCTTTTTTTCCAGGAATAAGAGCTGTACAAATAACTATATCTTGTTTTGAAACTGTTTCAGCTATCAATTGAGCTTGTTTTTTCTTATAATCTTCACTCATTTCCTTTGCATAACCACCTGCGGTTTCAGCATTTTGAGCTTCATCATCTTCAACCATTATGAATTTTCCACCAAGACTTTCAACTTGTTCCTTAGTTGCTGCTCTTACATCAGTGGCAGAAACTACTGCGCCAAGTCTTTTTGCTGTTGCTATAGCTTGTAAACCTGCAACTCCTACGCCAAGTATCATAACTTTTGCTGGATTTACTCTTCCAGCTGCAGTCATCATCATTGGAAAAGCTTTTCCAAATTGCTCCGCTGCATCAATTACACTTCTATACCCCGCTAAGTTAGCTTGGGATGATAGAACATCCATACTTTGTGCTCTACTTATTCTAGGAATTAATTCCATACAACATGATGATATTTTATTTTTGTTTAAATTAGAAAATTCAGATTTATTTTCATACGGATTTAAGATTCCAATAAGTAATGAATTACTTTTTAGGTTATTTATATCATCAGTGCTTGGCATTCTAACACATAAACAAACATCAGCTTTCAAGCATTCAGATCTAGTAACAATTTTTGCTCCAGCTTCTTCATAATTTGAATTCTGATATCCTGAAGTTTCTCCTGCTCCATTTTCAATTATAACTTCAAATCCTAATCTAGAAAAAAGCTTTACGGATTCAGGGGAGATAGAGACTCTTGTCTCATTGTTATCATTTTCTTTAATAGCAGATAAGAGCATGAGTTCTTATATTGATAGGTTCGCTAAATTTAAAGCTTTTTGTTGGTTTTTCATTAATTTTTTTGAGTTAAAATCTTCAATCAGGTCATGGAATATTCTGTACCAATTAACTTCAGCTTTTAAATGCATAAAGACTGAACCTAATCCTACTGCTGCTCTATCCATGAACACAAATTCTTTTGGAGGTTTAACACCACCCAGTTTCTTAAGTTCTTGATGAACTTCAGATGCAATTTGTGCTCCATATATCCCGCTATCACTTTCTTGTATTTTTTGAACTTTATCTTCCATCAAAGGTGAATATAAAAATCCTGCCCATTTATTTAATACTTTTAATTTATCTTTTGTAATATCTGTAAATCCCCATTGCTCATATGCATGAACTGCCTTTGAATTATCTTTTTCTTGAAGAGCAAAATATAAGTCAATTACACCTTGAATGAAATTACCATTAAAAATTCTCATACAACCAAAGTCATATATATTAATACTAAGGTCTTTTTTTTGTATAGAATAATTTCCTAAGTGTGGATCTCCGTGAAGCACTCCATATTCAAAGAATGGTTTATACCACGCTTTATACATATTAGCCGCCAATGTATTTCTTGTTTCTTTTGGAGATTTTTTAAAATTCAAAATAGGCTCACCATCTAGCCAACTCATAGTTAGCAATCTCTTTGTAGATAATTTATCATAGGTTTTTGGAACATGGACAAAATTTATGTTTGAAAATATATTTCTGAATACAGCCATTAATTTTTTTTCTCTTTCATAATCTAGCTCTTCTTTAAGTCTGTCAGTGATTTCTTTATATACTTCATCAGTTTTGATCGCTTTATTATAAGATTGATAAATTGAAAAAATCATTTTTAATTGTGAAAGATCGGCACTAACTGCTGAAGCCATGTCTGGGTATTGGAGTTTGCAGGCGACTATATCATCATTTTTTATTTTAGCTTTATGAACTTGTCCAAGAGAAGCTGCTCTTGTTGCATTTTTATCAAATTCAATAAAGTTTTTTTGCCAGTCCTGCTTTAATTCTGCAGCCATTCTTCTTTTAACAAATAACCATCCCATCGGCGGAGCATTAGACTGTAAATGCATAAGCTCTTGAGCATACTCATCAGGAAGTAAGTCAGGTATAGTTGCCGATAATTGTGCCACTTTCATTAATGGCCCTTTAATACTTCCAAGAGCAGCTCTTATTTCTGAAGCATGTTTTTCTTTATCTAACTTAACACCTAAATATCTTTGACTCGCAAGTTTAGTGGCTAATTTTCCAACTACACCACCAACTTTCGCATACCTAGTAAGTTGTTTTGTTAGAGATTTCGCTTCTTTATCTTTCATCAATTTTATTCTTCTAATTGGTCAATCAAATTTTCAATAACATTAACTCCTTTTTGCCAGAAATCTTTTTTCTTCGGATTTAAACCAAAAGGCTTCAATAGTTTATCATATGTATCACTTCCACCGCTCTCTAACAAAGTAATATATTTGTCTTCAAATTTAGGGAGTTTGTTCTCGTAAACGTTAAAAAGAGAATTAACAAGACAATCACCAAAAGCATATGCATAAACATAAAATGGTGAATGAATAAAATGAGGTATGTAACTCCAGAAATATTTATAATCATCATTAAATTTTATTGAAGGTCCTAAGCTTTTCTTTTGAACATCAATCCAAATTTCACAAATCTCGTCAACACTTAATTCTTTGATTTTTCGTTGATGATGAATACGTTTTTCAAATTCAAAAAATGCAATCTGCCTCACAACAGTGTTTAGCATATCTTCGACTTTGTTTGCTAAAAGTCCCTTACGTTCATTTTCTTTTGTAGTAATAGATAAAAGAGATTTAAAAGTTAACATTTCTCCAAAAACACTAGCAGTTTCAGCAAGTGTTAAGGGTGTTGAAGAATTAAAATAAGTTTGTTTTTTTCCTGCTAAATATTGATGAATTCCGTGCCCTAGTTCATGAGCAAGAGTTGCTATATCTCTTGCTTTACCCTGGTAATTAACAAGTATAAATGGATGAACTGATGGAACGGTAGAAGCAGCGAACGCACCAGGAGATTTTCCCGCGATTACTGGAGCGTGTATCCATGAATTATCAAAAAATTTATTTACAATATTTCCAGCTCTCTTATCAAAATTTGAATAAGCATCAGATACAATTTGTCTTGCATCTTTCCAGGAATAAATACTATGTGATTGAAAAGGAAGAGGTGCATTTCTGTCCCAATACATTAGAGATTTCTTTTTTAGCCATTTAGATTTTATTTTATAATAACGATGAGCAATTTTTGGATAATTTTCTTTTATTGTTTCAGTTAAGGCTTCTACAACTTCATCTTCAACAACATTAGATAAATTTCTTGAACTGACTGGATTTGGCAATCCTCTCCATTTATCATTGATTGATTTGTCTTTTGCAAGGTTATTGGTAATAGATGTAAACAAACTAATGTTATCTTTTAAAACAGCAGATACTACCTCAGCTGATTTTTTACGATTTGATTCTTTTTTATCAGAAAGA
>CACMRK010000009.1 GCA_902616075.1 uncultured Alphaproteobacteria bacterium | reverse complement strand
TTATGAAATTGAGATTACCTCAAATGACTTCATTGAAAACAATGTTTCTGTTCAAAAATTAGAAAAAAATACTGAAGTTAAGGAGGCAGAAAATACAAATGAAGTTGTAAATGAAGATAATATTGTTAAATCTCCAATGGTAGGAGTTGCTTATCTTTCTGCTGATCCTAATTCGCAACCCTATGTTAAAGTTGGGCAACATGTTAAAGCTGGTGATACTTTATTGTTAATTGAAGCAATGAAGACTTTCAATGAAATCAAAGCTCCAAGATCTGGTATAATCAAAAAAATAGTTACTTTGAATAGTCAGCCCGTTGAATATGGTGATACTCTTATAATTTTTGAATAATGTTCAAAAAAATACTGATTGCTAATAGAGGTGAAATTGCTTTACGTGTACTTAGAGCTTGCAGAGAACTAGGAATCAAAACTGTAGCCATTCACTCTGATGTTGATGAAAATGCAATGCATGTAAGAATGGCTGATGAAAGTATTTGTGTTGGGCCAGCTTCTGCACAATCAAGTTATTTAAATATACCAGCAATTATAACTGCTGCCACATTAACTGATGTAGATGCAATTCATCCTGGATATGGTTTTCTAAGTGAAAACCAAAGGTTTGCAGAAATTATTGAAGAACACAACATTAAATTTATTGGACCAAGATCAGAACATATTAAAATGATGGGTAACAAAATTGATGCAAAAAAAATAATGGATGAAACAGGAGTGCCAACAGTAAAAGGTATAAATGATTTAAGTGATAAAAATAAAATTGAAGAGTTTATAAAAAAAGTAAAATATCCAATTATAGTAAAAGCAGCAAGTGGTGGTGGTGGTAAAGGAATGAGAATTGTAACAGAAGAAGATGATTTGAACAAAGCTATAAATGAAGCAAAAATTGAAGCAAAAAAATCATTTAATGATGAAAATGTTTATTTAGAAAAATTTTTAACATCTCCCAAACATATCGAAATTCAAGTTCTTTGTGATTCATTTGGAAATGTTATTACTCTTGGAGAAAGAGATTGCTCAATTCAAAGGAAGCATCAAAAACTTATTGAAGAAAGTCCAAGTTCAGTTCTATCAAATGAAAATAGAGAAAAAATTTCTGATCTTTGTAGAAAAGCTATGAGAGAAATTGGATATGAAGGAGTCGGAACACTAGAATTTTTATATGAAAATGATGAATTTTATTTTATGGAAATGAATACAAGATTACAAGTTGAGCATCCAGTAACAGAAATGGTAACTGGTATTGATCTTGTAAAAGAACAGATTCTAGTCGCTAATGGTGAAAGGCTTAAAATAAAACAAGAAGATATAAAATTAAAAGGAAGTTCAATAGAATGCCGTATCAATGCTGAACATCCAGAAAGTTTTATACCATCACCAGGTAAGATAACACAATATCACCAACCTGGAGGACTGGGTATTAGAGTAGACTCAGCTGTTTATGATGGATACTCAATTCCATCCCACTATGATAGTATGATTGGTAAACTAATTACCTACGGTGCAACAAGATCAGAAGCTCTTAAAAAAATGAATAGAGCCCTAGAAGAATATGTAATTATGGGAATAAATACAAATATACAACTTCATCAAAAAATTATTCAAACTGATGAGTTTAAAAGAGGAAATTACAACATTAATTTTATGTCAAATTTAATTGAGTAAAATAATTGATTTAAATAGCTTAATAGAATTTTATAAAAAAGCTTACTTTCCGATGGCTGATAGTAAGTATTCTGAAGAAATAAAATTTTATAAGCCAAAACTAAGATTCATTATTCTCTTTGTAATTTTTTATTAATAAAATCCTATCCTCAAAATATGGATGTGTACTAACTCTTTGTTTATCTTTTGAAAAAACCCTTATTCAATAATTTTAGCTGTATTGTTTCCAATAATGTTTGAATTGATTTAGAATTAGTTTTTAGTAAATTTAGTGTTTTCAAAGCATATAAATCAGCTTCCATTTCTTGATCTTTACTAAATACAATATATTGATTTGATAAAGCAGCTGAAGTTAGAATAGTTCCTTGTAACAATTCAGAGTTTTGGGTTAATGTTGAGCCAGCAATTACAGATAAAATACCTAAAGTATTATATTTTTTTGTATTTTCTATTTTTTCTTTTCTATGTGCAATATGGTTGAGATGTATATGTCCAACTTCATGAGCTAATACAGACAATAATGCTACATAGTCTGAACAATAAATAATTAAGCCAGAATTAATATGAATAACATTATTAATATCTACAAAGGCATTTATTTCATTACTATTATTTATTTTAAATTTAATTTTTTTATTTACTCTATTTACTTTAATTATATCTTCTAAAATCTGATTAATAAATTCATCAGTTTCGTAATCTAGAATTTGCGAACTATGAACATTTTTTAAAGAAAAAATAAAAAATAAAAAAAAAAATAATATTTTTTTAAGACCACCATCCAGTTTTTTCTTCATCGTCGTTTATATCACTCTCAGTTAAATTTAGATCCTTTTGTGTATCAATTTTATCTTCTTCTTTTATTACATTATCATCTGAATTGTTTTTCTTAATACTTTTTTTTGTTTTTTTAGTTTTTATTACCTTTTTTTTTTTAATTACTTTAGTAGTTTTTTTTTTTTTTGTAATTATTTTTTCAATATTATTTGACTGATGATTTTCATCTATTTCAATTAAAGGATCATGTAAAGAATATTGTGGATCAAAATAAAAATTGATTTTTGATTCAAATTTATTTTCTAATGAATTTATCTCACTCTTTTTATTATTTAATAAATTTTCTGCTAATCCACTATTACATTTAACATTAATTATTGAATTTTTATTTTCAGCAATTTTTTCTTTAATAACTTTTAATATCTGATCTATTATTGAAGAAGAATTCAAAATTAAACCTGATCCTTTACAATAATTACATCTTTCAAAAGATTTATCTATTAAACTCGATCTTAATCTTTGCCTTGATAACTCCATTAATCCAAACATGCTTATTCTTCCAATTTGAACTCTAGCTCTATCTCTAATAAGGGCAGTTTTTAAACTTTTTTCAACTTTAAAATTATTTCGATAATCATCCATATCAATGAAATCTATAACTACTAAGCCTCCGAGATCTCTTAATCTTAGTTGTCTAGCTATCTCTACAGCAGCCTCTAAATTTGTTTTTAAGGCGGTATTTTCAATATTTCTCTCAGATGTATTTTTTCCAGAGTTTACATCTACTGCCACCAATGCTTCTGTTGTGTTAATTACAATAGATCCTCCAGATTTTAATTTTACATTTAGACTAAACAGATCATTAATTTGTGTTTCAATATTATTTGAAGCAAAAAGTGAGTTTTCATCAGATTTATATTGTTTTACTTTTTTAACAAATGTTGGTGCTAAATTTTTTGTAATTTTTTTAACTTTATCGTATCCATCTTTCCCTTCAACTAAAATTTTTTCTACATCTTCACTTAGCATATCTCTTATTGCTCTTTTTAATACATTACCTTCTTCGTGAATCATTTCTGGTGCTTCTGATTTTAGAGTAATTTCTCTAATTTTATTCCATTGGCTAATAAGAAATGACAGATCTTTTGAAATTTCTTTTTTTGTCCTACCAATGCCAGCTGTTCTTACAATTACTGACATTTTATCTGGTATTTCTACTGATGATAAAATCTGCTTTAATTTTTTTCTTTCTTCTATATCTCCAATTTTTCTAGATATACCATCACTATTCATGCTATTTGGCATTAGAACACAATATCTTCCTGCAAATGATAAATATGTTGTTAGTGCGGCCCCTTTTAGTCCTCTTTCTTCTTTGTTGATCTGAACAAGTAAGACTTGTTTGGGTCGAATTACATCTTGAATTTTATACTTTCTAAAATAATTGAAGTATTCTTTTCTTGGGCTTAATTTTTTATTTTTTCTTTTTTTAATAGAAATAGTTTTTTCATCTGTATTCTCGTTTTCTTCTTCAAATTTAGTTTCAATATTGTTATTCTCGGTTTCATCCAGCTCATTTACATTTTCTGTGTTTTGTAAATCATCTTCTTCTTTTTCATTATTTATTTTATCATTAAGTTCCTTTATTTTTTGTTCATCAACAGCAGGAATCTTGAAGTAATCAGGGTGAATTTCTGTTAATGGAAGAAATCCATTTCTATTTGTTCCAAAATCAACAAATGCGGCTTGAAGTGAAGGTTCAATTCTAGTTATTTTAGCTAAATAAACATCTCCTTTGACTGCGTTCTTTTTATTGGTTTCAATTTCAAAATCGTCAAGTTTTCCATCTTCAGTAACTGCGATTCTTGTTTCAATGTTATTTGTTGTATCAATAAGTATATTTTTTGACATAATGCCGAAACTCCGTAAAAAAATTATATGTGTAAATATCATATGTATATTTGTATATTATTTGCCTAATGTCATATTTTTAACTATTTCACAATGTAGATTATTAAAATGATCAATATTTACAGTTATTTAAAATTACTATTTATTTTACTTATATTGACAGTGTTTTTATCAATTTTTACAATTTTTTATACACTTTGGAGGTACTCTCCAGAACTACCTTCTTATGAAAGAATAGTTGAATATAAACCAAACCTATCATCAAGAATATATAGCTCTGATGGATTACTGCTAAAGAGTTTTTTTACTGAAGAAAGAATTTTTATACCTGAAAATAGAATTCCTCAAGAAGTAAAATACGCTTTCTTATCATCTGAAGACAAAAATTTTTATAATCATTATGGTATAGATATTATTGCAATACTTAGAGCATTTATAACCAATATTCTAAATACATATTCTGAAAAAAGGGTTGTTGGAGCTTCAACTATTACGCAACAGGTAGTTAAAAATTTATTATTGACTAACGAAGTAAGTTACTCAAGGAAAATTAAAGAAATGATTTTAGCTATCAGGGTTGAAAATATTTTAGAAAAAAATTCTATTTTAGAATTATATTTAAATGATATTTATCTAGGTTATGGTTCTTATGGAATTGGATCAGCAAGCTTGAACTATTTTAACAAATCCATTTATGATCTTGAACTACACGAAATAGCATTTCTGGCTGCTTTACCTAAAGCACCTAATAATTATAACCCTAAGACAAATTATTCAAAAGCTATTGATAGAAGAAATTGGGTAATAGATAGAATGTATTCTAATGGGTTTATTAAAAAAGATGATCTTAAATATAAAAAAAAACCTCTAGAAATCTTCAAAAGAGAAGATATAAAATTTTCAGACGCAGATTATTTTTATGAAGAAATAAGAAAAGAGTTATATTTAAACTTTGGGAAAGATAAACTTTACTCAAACGGATTAATTATTAAAACAGCTCTAGATTCAGAAATTCAGAAAAGTGCAAACCTAAGTCTTGTTGAAGGATTAATTGAATATCAAAAAAACCAAGGATGGGAAGGCCCAATTGAAAACACAACTATTGAAAATTTCTATAAAAATAAAAATTATTATAAAGAAAAAAATCCCTTTTTTCCAACATGGCAGACAGTAATAGTAAACAAAGTTGATCATCAAAAAATTGAGGTTATTAATCAGTCAAAACTTAAAATAATAATAAATTTAAATGATGATTATAATAAATGGTTAATTGATGAAAAATTTAAAAAGGGAGACGTAATCTTGATTGAAAATAAAAAAAATACTTATTTAATTAGTCAAGAACCAAAAGCTAATGGTGCAATAATAGTCATTGATCCCTATAGTGGAGATATTTTAGCTCTTTCAGGGGGGTATAGTTTTAAAAAAAGTGAGTTTAATAGAGCTACTCAAGCCAATAGGCAACCTGGTTCTGCATTTAAGCCTTTCGTATATTTAGCCGCTTTAAACGAAGGTTATTCTCCTTCTACATTAATTTTAGATGCTCCATATGTTGTTGATCAGGGTCCTGGTCTACCCAAATGGAAACCGTCGAATTATACAGAAGAATTTTATGGTTTAACAACGATGAGAACCGGTATTGAAAAATCTAGAAATTTAATGACTGTCAGATTGGCAAATAGAATTGGAATGGATAAAATTTTAAATGTAGCAAAAAAATTTGATATTAGTTCTGGTTTAGATGATAAACTTTCAATGTCACTAGGATCGGGCGTTACTACTTTGATAGATATAACCAATGCTTATGCTATAATTGCAAATGGTGGTAAAAAAATTAAACCTAAATTAATAACTAGTATTTATTCAAAAAATGGGAAAAAAATTTATGATACAAGATTAAAACAATGCATTAAATGTAAATTTGACTATATTACTTCAGAGATAAAAATACCAAATTTCAATGAAGATATAAATACTATAATCGATCCACGTCTAGCCTATCAAATTACATCAATGCTAGAAGGGGTTGTTAAAAGAGGAACTGCAAAAAAACTAAAAGATTTAAATGTACCTATAGCCGGTAAAACAGGAACAACAAATTTAAATAAAGATGCCTGGTTTATAGGCTACACTCCAGACTTAGTGATAGGAGTATATGTAGGTTACGATCAACCAAAATCGCTAGGATATAAACAAACAGGTTCTAGTGTTGCAGTTCCAATATTTAAAAAACTAGCAGAAAAAATACAAATTAATAAAAATAAAAAACCTTTTAGAATACCATCTGGTATTAGTTTTGTTAGAATTGACCCAAGCAATGGTATGATATCGAATAAAAAAGATAGTATTATCGAACCATTCATCTTAGGGTCTGAACCCTACTCTGAAAACATTAATATAATAGATGGTTTAGAAAATTTTAATAACAATTCCATTTCTGGCACAGGTGGTTTATTACAATAGATACTTATGGAATCATTAGAAGTTATTGAAGCAAATTTAAAAAGAGTAAGATCAAATATTGAGCTTATAAGGAGGGGAGTTTGACTACCAATCTCTTAAAAATAATTTAAAAGAATTAAAATTAATAAGTGCAGATCCAAATATTTGGAAAAGATCTGATGCGAAAACTACCTTCAAAGAAATTAAATCTATAGAAACTAAAATCAATGATTTTAATAAATTAATTAAATTACAAGATGAAAGTTTAGAAATTCTAAATTTTATTCAAGAAAATAATGACTTTTCATTAATAGATGATCTTAAGAATGAAGTTGAGTTAACTTTAAAATTATCTGAAAAAATTCGTTATTTAAATTTATTAAATGATGAGGCAGATCACCTTAATGCCTTTTTAGAAATTCATGCTGGCGCTGGAGGTACCGAAAGTCAAGATTGGGCAGAAATTCTTCAAAGAATGTATTTAAGATGGGCTGACTCTCAAGATAATTGTAAAGTTTCAATATTGCAAGAAATGCGTGCAGAAGAAGCGGGAATAAAATCTTGCACTTTGAAAATCAATAAGGATTATTCTTACGGTTGGTTAAAAGCTGAAAGTGGCATTCATCGGCTTGTTAGAATATCACCTTTTGATAGCAATAAGAGAAGGCATACTAGTTTTGCTAGTGTTTGGGTATATCCAGAAATTGATGAAAAAATAGAAATAGAGATAAAGGACAGTGATTTAAGAATAGATACATATAGAGCATCAGGAGCAGGTGGACAACATGTAAATAAAACTGATAGTGCAGTACGTATTACTCATCTTCCAACTAATATTGTTGTTCAATGTCAAAGTGATAGATCACAGCATAAAAATAGATCTAATGCTATGAAAATGATAAAATCAAGAATTTATGAATCTGAGCTCCAAAAGCGAAAAGAAAATGAAAATATTAAAAATAAAGAAAAAAAAGATATAGGTTGGGGAAATCAAATTAGATCTTATGTATTACACCCATATAAACTGGTTAAAGATTTAAGGAGCGGTCATGAAACTTCAAATGTAAGTGATGTTTTAGATGGAAAAATAGATAGTTTTTTAGAAAACTCTCTTACTTTAAAATAAATTAGATTATTTTTAAAATGCCAACTTTCTTTTTTCCAACTGATATTTTTATTTCCTTAAATTCTGAAAACTCTTTCAGTGATAAATTACTATAATTATATAATTTATCATTTACTTTAATACCATTAGATTTAATTAGTCTTTTAATTTCACTTCTACTTTTAACTAAATTTAGTTTTTCAATAGCGTCTAAAATAAGAAAATTATCATTTTTTAAATTTGACTTTTTTTCAGATATGTTTGGTAATCTTTTATCAACAATATTTGAGCCAAAAGTATTTTCTGCTATTTCCATAGCTTCATCTGCATCTACTTTTCCTCTAACAATTTTAGTTACCTCATATGCTAATATTTTTTTAGCTTCGTTTATTTCTTTATCTTTTAATTTTGAAAGTTTATTTATTTCTTTTAATGGAAGTATAGTAAATAGATTTAAAAATTTTATTACATCTTTGTCATTTATATTTCTCCAAAATTGGAAAAAATCTAAACTAGATATTTTATCTTTATTAAGCCATATAGCTCCGTCAGCTGTTTTTCCCATTTTTGATCCATCACTATTTGTTATTAATGGTGAAGTAATGCCAAAAGCATCTTTTTTATTAATTTTTTTTATAAGATCTACCCCACTTAATATATTCCCCCATTGGTCTGATCCGCCCATTTGTAGAATACAATTATAGTTTTTATTCAAATAAAAAAAATCATATGCTTGTAAAAGCATATAATTAAATTCCAATATTGATAATGGTTGTTCTCGATCTAACCGACTTTTTACTGAATCAAAAGTAAGCATTTTGTTCAATGTAATCTTTGATCCAAATTCTCTTAAAAAATGAATATAATTAAGATTCGAAAGCCAATCATAATTATTGATTATTAAAGCATTCTTTTCAAGATTGATGAATCTACTGAATGTTTTTTCAATATTGGAAATATTTTTATCGATATCATTTTTACTTAATATTTTTCTTGTTTGATCTTTGCCAGAAGGATCTCCAATAAGTGTTGTTCCGCCTCCAACTAATGCTATTGCTTGATGATCATAAAAATCTAACCAGTGAAGTAACATTAATTGAATTAAACTTCCAATGTGTAGACTATCACTAGTTATATCAAAACCAATATATCCAGCAATTTTACCTTTAGATGCTATTTTATCTAAATTTTCAATATCTATATTTTGATATACAAAACCTCTTTCTGTAATTTCATTAAGAAACTCTGATTTAAATTTCATTATAAATTATTTAGGATCAATTGTATTTCTGATATAATCATTGATACAGTTATCAAATTCACTTGAAAAATTTTCATAAAAATGATCAGCACCTTTTATAGGTTTAAATTTTATATCAACTTTTTTTTGTTGTTGCAATTTTTCAACAAGAATTTTTGTTGAATCAAATGATGCAATATTATCTTTGTCTCCATGTACTATCAAACCAGATGATGGACATGGAGCTAAAAAACTAAAATCTCTTAGATTTGCTGGAGGAGAAATACCAACAAAACCATTTATCTCAGGCCTTCTCATCAAAAGTTGCATTGCAATCCAAGCACCAAATGAAAATCCTGCCACCCAACATATCTTGGAGTTAGTATTATATTGTTGTAACCAATCTAATACACATGCAGCATCACTTAATTCACCTTCTCCATCATCAAATACTCCTTCACTTTTTCCAACACCTCTAAAATTAAATCTTATTGTTGAAAATCCAGCTTTTATAAAAATTTTGTAAAGCTTAAATATAATTTTTGTATGCATGGTTCCACCTTTTGATGGATCTGGATGTAATAAAATTACTAATGGAGAATCATCTCTTTTATTGTGAGAGTATTTTGCCTCTATTTTGCCTTCAGGGCCAGGAATTAATAAGTCAACCATTTGATAAAGCTATTATTGAAGTTATATGATTTTGTAAATATAGATGTTTTAAATATATGAATTCTCTTGGTTTTAATAAGTCAGAAAAAGATACAAAAGTAGTAGTTGCTATGTCTGGGGGAGTAGATAGCTCAGTTGCAGCGGTTATGTTGAAAAAACAAGGTTATGATGTAATTGGTATCACACTTAAATTATATAGTAATTCTAGCGTTTCTAAGAGTAAGTCATGTTGTGCTGGTGTTGATATTCAAGATGCTAAAAATGTAGCTTTAAAAAAATAATTTCAAACATTTAGTTTTAGATTATCAAGATAAATTTTTTAAAGGAGTAATAAATAATTTTGTAGACTCATACTCAATTGGTGAAACACCTTTACCTTGTGTAAAATGTAATCAAACAGTTAAATTTACAGATTTACTAAGTGAAGCAAAAAAAATTGGAGCAGATGCTCTAGCTACTGGACACTACGCTATAAGAAAAGGTGCTTTGGACAATGCAAGTTTACATAAAGCTAGAGATTTTTCAAAGGATCAAAGCTTTTTTCTTTTTGCAACACAACAAGAACAATTAAATTATGTTAGATTCCCTTTAGGTGACTATAAAAAAATAGAAATTAGAGAATTAGCTAAAAAATATGAGCTGGATGTAAGTGATAAACCTGATAGTCAAGACATTTGTTTTGTAACATCTGATTCATATAGAGATCTAGTTAAAAATCTAAATCCAAATGTAAACAAAAAAGGTATAATTTATGACATTGATAATAATATTCTTGGTACTCATGATGGTATTAGTAATTACACTATTGGTCAAAGAAAAGGTATTGGCATTAGCGGCTCAACAGAACCTTTGTACGTAATAGATATAAATAAAGATCAAAATTCAATTACTCTAGGTACAAAAAATAAATTGAAGAAAAAAGTTATTTATTTTAAGAATATCAATTGGTTGGGGGGTAATATTTTGCCTAAAAAACTCGATTGTTCAGCAAAAATAAGATCTACCCAAGAAGATTTACCAGGAATTCTTGATATAAATAGAGACAAAGGAACTTTTACGTTCGAAACAGAGTTAGACAACACTTCTCCTGGACAAGCTTGTGTTTTTTACAAAAATGACCAATTACTAGGAGGTGGTTGGATTACCGTCTAATTTTAAAATGAGTTCTAAATTTGGTTAATTTTTGTTGAAATAACTAGATTTTTTAAATTAATGAATTAGATGAAGTATTGTGAACTCAGAAACTCTTAATACTTTAAATACTTATAGTAAAAATAAATATAAATACGGTTTTGTAACGAAAATAGATAATGAAAAGCCAAAAAAAGGATTAAACGAAGATACCATAAAATTTATTTCTTTAAAAAAGAATGAGCCAGATTGGATGCTTGATTGGAGATTGAAATCCTATTCAAAATGGAAAAAAATGAAAGAACCTAAATGGGCAAATCTAAGTTTTCCTGAAATTGATTATCAAGATATTTATTATTACTCAGCACCAAAAGGTTTTGAGAAGAAACCAAAAGATCTTAGTGAAGTGGACCCTAAACTCATAGAGACATATAATAAATTAGGTATACCTTTAGAAGAGCAAAAAGTTTTAGCTGGTGTTGCTGTAGATGTTGTATTTGATAGTGTTTCAGTTGCTACAACATACAAAGGTGAATTAGAAAAGCTTGGTATAATTTTCTGTTCAATTGGTGAAGCTATCCAAAAACATCCTGATTTAATAAAAAAGTATTTAGGCTCTGTTATACCACCTGGTGACCATTCTTTTTCAGCATTAAACTCAGCTGTGTTTACTGATGGATCTTTTGTATACATTCCAGAAGGTGTACGATGTCCAATGGAACTATCTACTTATTTTAGAATTAACGCTGAAAATACTGGACAATTTGAGAGAACTTTAATTATTGCCGATAAGGGAAGTTATGTTAGCTATCTTGAAGGTTGTACTGCTCCCAAAAGAGACGATAACCAATTGCATGCAGCCAATGTAGAATTAATTGCTTTAGAAGATGCTGAAATAAAATATTCAACTGTTCAAAATTGGTATCCAGGAGATGAAAAATGGAAAAGGTGGTATTTATAACTTTGTTACTAAAAGAGGTCTTTGTGCAGGTAAAAATAGTAAGATATCATGGACACAAGTAGAGACTGGATCTGCTATTACTTGGAAATATCCTAGCTGTATTTTAAAAGGAGATAATTCAATTGGTGAATTTTACTCTGTAGCAATAACAAATAATTTTCAACAAGCTGATACAGGAACAAAGATGACTCACATTGGTAAAAATACCAAAAGTAAAATAATATCAAAAGGTATTTCTCTTGGTAAATCTCAAAATACTTACAGAGGCGAGGTTTCTTTTTTAAGAAAAGCAGATAAGGCAAGAAATTATACTCAATGTGATTCTTTGTTAGTAGGAAATAAATGTGGAGCACACACAGTGCCTTACATTGACTCAAAAAAACAATACAGCAGTTATTGAGCACGAAGCTTCGACTTCTAAAATAAATGAAGACCAACTTTATTACTGTAGACAAAGAGGTTTAAGCCATGAAGAAGCAGTGTCATTAATAGTTAATGGTTTCTGCAAGCAAGTTTTACAAGAACTTCCCATGGAGTTTGCTGTTGAAGCACAAAAACTTGTGTCTATTTCTCTTGAGGGAAGTGTTGGATAATATGTTTTTAGAAATCAAAGATCTATCTGTAAAAATTGAAAATAAAAATATTCTTAAAAGTCTTAATTTGAATATTAATAAAGGTGAAGTTCATGCAATTATGGGCCCAAATGGAAGTGGTAAAAGTACATTAGCAAATGTTCTAGCAGGTAAAGAGGATTATGAAATTTTAAATGGCAAAATTAATTTCAAAGATAACGATTTATTTGATTTAAATATTGAAGAAAGAGCACAAGAAGGAATGTTTTTGGCTTTTCAATATCCAGTTGAAATACCTGGAGTAAATATCACTCCATTTTTACATTCTGCAATTAATTCAAAAAGAAAACGTATGAACGAAGAAGAAATTGATAATTTATCATTTGCTAAGCTTTTAAAATCCAAAGCTAGTGATTTAGGCATAAATATTGATATGCTTAAACGATCAGTTAATACAGGATTTTCTGGAGGAGAAAAAAAACGTTACGAAATTTTACAAATGAGCATTCTTAATCCAGACCTAGCTATTCTAGATGAAACTGACTCAGGACTTGACATCGATGCTCTTAAAATTGTTACTGATGGAGTTAACAAACTTAAATCAAAAGATAATTCATTTTTAATAATTACTCATTATCAAAAACTTTTAGATTATATTAAGCCAGATTATGTGCATGTTATGGTAAATGGTTCTATTGTCAAATCAGGAGGTTCCGAAATTGCTGCCGAAATAGAAAAAGAAGGATTTCAAAAATTTCAGTAATGAATATCCAAGATAATTATTTAAAAAATAAAAAAAATATTTTTTTTTTCACTAAACAAAGACATTCAAAATCATAGAGAAAAAATTAATAAACATTTTTGAAAACGATAATTTTGATAGAAAAAATAATGAAAGTATAAAAAATATAAATCTAAAAAACTTTATTGATTTCAAGTACAAATATCTTATCCCAGAAGAAACATCAGTAATAAATAATAATCAGGAAAATAGCTACTCAATAGTTTCTGTAAATGGTCAGTGTTCTAGTTTTAAAGATAATAAAATTGAAATAACTAAAATTTCAGATGAAGATTATAATGATTTTTCAAAAAATAATACAATTGAAAAAAAATGATCATTTTGTAAATCTAAATTCATTATTTTTAAATAGTGGTTTTAAGATTATTATAAAAAAAAATAATAACATTAAAATAAAAATATCAAACATTGTAACAGATGATGATTTAACTATTTTCCAAAAAAATAATATTATTTGTGAAGAGGGATCATCTTTAAATTTAATTGAAGAATATGAAAATAAAAATAATGCTTCATCAAATATATTAAATGTAATTAAATTAGAAAAACAATCTCAGCTAAACCATTTTTTAATACAAGACAATTCTTCAAATCACAATTTAATAATTACAAGTCATTCTTCATGTAAAAAAAACTCCACTTACAATCAAAAAGTATATAATTTTTCAGAAGGTTATGTAAGAAATTTTCATTATTCTGAGCTGATAGAAACCAACTCAGAAACTGATTTACAGGGAATATTTTTTCTAAAAGATAATAACACTTCTAACAACAAAACTTTTGTTAAGCATTTAGCTGAGGATTGTAAAAGTAATCAAGTTTATAAAGGTATTTTAAACGATCGTTCTAAAGCAACATACTTTAGTAACACTCATGTCGATCAAGTGGCTCAAAAAACAGAGGGATATCAGCTCAGTAAAGGTATACTTTTATCTGATAACGCATCATATTTTTCTAAGCCTGAATTAAAAATATATGCCGACGATGTAAAATGTAGTCATGGCTCAACCATTGGGCCAATAGATGAAAATGCTATTTTTTATCTAAGATCTAGAGGTATGAGTAAAATTGCGGCTACTAAAATCTTGATATCTTCATTTATTAATGAAGAATTAAGTAGTATTGATGATAATCAAATGTCTGAAATAATTCAAAAAAAACTAGTAAGATATCTAAGTAAAGTAAAATGAATATTTCAAACTTAAAATCGAGATTTCCCGTATTCAAAAAAAATCCTAATTTAGTTTTTTTAGATACCGCTGCATCTGCATTAAAAGTTGATGAAATGATTGAAGCTACAAATAATTGCTACACAAATGAATATGCAAATATTCATAGAGGTAATTATGAATTAAGCTCAAAGTTAACAATAAAATTTGAAGATGCTAGAAAAAAAGTAGCAGATTATCTAAATACTTCTCAAAAAAATATTATTTTTGTTAAAAGTGCAACTGAAGGAATAAATTTAGTTGCATCTTGCATGTCTAAAAATTTTTTAAAAGATGGTGACGAAATAATATTAAGTTATCTTGAGCATCATGCTAATTTGATACCTTGGCATTTAATTGAAAAAAAAATAAAAATTATACCTCTTGGATTAAAAAATAATTGTGAAATTAATTACGATGAATTAAATGATAAAATTAATTCAAAAACTAGACTAATTACATTAACTCATATGTCAAATGTTACAGGATCGATAACAAACTTTGATAAAATAAAAGATATTGCAAAAAAAAATCAATTACCACTATTACTAGATGGTTGTCAATTTGCACCTCATAAAAAAGTTGATCTTAAAGTTTTGGATCCTGATTTTTATGTTTTTTCTGCACATAAAATGTATGGTCCTTCTGGTCTAGGAATTCTGTATATGAACGATAGATGGATAGATGAATTTTCTCCTTACCAAGGAGGAGGGCAAATGATACATGATGTAAATATTGAAAAAAGTACCTATGCAAGTGGCTATGAAAAATTTGAAGCAGGTACTCCTCCTATTGCTCCAGTTATTGGATTCTCATCTTCATTAAATTTTATGAATGAAGTCGATCCAAATGTTATCTATGATCATGAAATGAAACTTCATGATTATGCTTATGAAAAACTTTCAAAATTTAATAATATAAAAATATTTGGATCAAATAAAAATAAAGGTGCAATTATTTCTTTTAACATTGAGGGCGTGCATAACTCTGATTTAGGTTCGATGTTAGATAAAAAAAATATAGCAATAAGAACAGGACACCATTGTTGCCAGCCCTTAATGAAACATTTTAACATTACAGGTACATCTAGAATTTCATTTGGAATATACAATACAAAAGAGGACGTTGATTATTTAGTAGATAGCATTGATGAAATAACTAAAATATTATTATAATTAATGATAGACAAAAAATTACAAGATTTTTTACCAAATAAAAATTCAAGCTATATAAAAAGGTTTACTAACTCAAATAATTCATCAAAAATTAAAGAGGATCAAGTTATTCAATGCATAAGGAAAGTTATGGATCCTGAGATACCAGTTAACTTATATGATTTAGGTTTGATTTACGAAATTAAGATTAATGATAAAAATGATATTAAAATTAAAATGACTTTAACCAATCCTAATTGTCCTGTTGCAGGCAGTATGCCTGAAAGTGTAGGAAAATCAGTTGAAAAATTATCAAATTTGAATTCTATTGAAGTCTCTCTAGTTTGGGATCCAAAAATGGCATAAAGATTTAATGTCTGATGAAGCAAAACTTGCTTTAGATATCTTTTAAATTAACCTATAATGAGAATATGAATAATTTATTATCAATAACAACAACTGCAACTGACCAGATTAAAAAAATAATGTCCAACGCGCCAGATGGAATGGACTCTATTGTTATTGGCGTGGATAAATCTGGTTGCAGCGGTTATTCTTATAAATTAGATTTTGGAAATTCTTCTGAATTAAAAAATTTTGATACTATCCTTAAAGATGGTACAAAAATTTTAATTGACCCAAAAGCAACCATGTTTTTGGTAGGATCGATAATGGATTACAGAACTGATAAACTTGCTTCACGATTTGTATTTGATAATCCAAATGAAAAGGGTACATGTGGTTGCGGAGAATCATTTAGTATTTAATAATGAAAACATTTTGCTTTGACTTAGATGGCGTCATATGTACAAACACTTGGGGAAATTATAAAGAAGCAAAACCAATATCAAAATCAATAAAAAAAATAAATTTACTTTTTGATGAAGGTAATAATATTATTATTTTTACCTCAAGATTTATGACAAAATATAAAGGTGATATTTCTAAAGTAAATGAACTCGGATATAATTTTACCTTCAATCAGCTTAAAAGTTGGAATTTAAAATTTAATAAATTAATAATGGGAAAGCCAAGTTATGACATGATAATTGATGATAAGAGTTTTAACTATTCATTTGATTGGATCAAAGAAATATAATGGAAAAAATTTATAATAATCATAAAAAATATTTTAATAAATATATAGATGACAAAGAATTAGAAAATTTTTCCCAGCTATGGCTTGATGAAAACACCATTGATTATTGGAGGCATAATAGAATGGGTTTTGATATATCTGAATTTCTAATAAATGAAGATATTAATAATTCAGTACTAACTATTGGTGATGGAAAATTTGGTCTCGACTCTATAAAATTAAAAAAAAAGGGTGTAAAAAATGTTCATCCTTCAGACATAAGTGACGTTTTATTAAAAAAATCAAAAGATTTAAGTTTAATTAAAGAATATCATATTGTGAATGCAGAAAATATACAATTTGAAGATAATAGTTTTGATTATATTTTTTGTAAGGAATCTATTCATCATTGCCCACGACCATTTCTAGCACTTTATGAAATGATTAGAGTTTCTAGAAAAGGAGTCTTTTTAATTGAGCCACTTGAAAAATCATATTCTATAAGATCATTTATAAAAAAAAGTTTCAAAATAAAAAAAAATAAAATCATTGGAAAATTTGAAGATTCATCTAATTTTCTATATATGCAATCTCTTGACGAATATATTAAGTTAGCAATATCATTAAATATGCCAAATATTGCATACAAAAAAATTAATGATCATTACCAATATGGTGTTGAATTTAAAAATAAAAAGTCTGTCTTGTTTATAAAAATTTTATTTATGATCATTCTAAAAAATATTTTATCTTTATTTAAAGTAGACAATGAAAACATGCTAATTTTTGGATTTTTTAAGAATAAACTTGATAAAAAAAATAAAAATTATTTGAAAAATATTAATTTTAGTGTTTTTGATATTGATCCAAATCCATATTTATAATTTATTGACTTTAATTTAAATTAAATTTAGATGATACTTCTTTGGCGGAGTAGCTCAGTTGGTCAGAGCGCACGGCTCATATTCGTGATGTCGGGGGTTCAAATCCCTCCTCCGCTACCACTTTTATATATTTATCAATTTTTATTTTTTTGTTTAATTTTGATTCTTTTTCAGTGCAATACTGGTTTTTACTTTGACAAAACAAATATAATAAATTCATCTGCCTCATCTTTTATGAAAAACAACAATTACTTCATAACCTTCAGAAATTAATTAATATTTGTAATTTATAATATATTTAAAAAGTTTTATTCCATTAATGCCACTTAACTCTGGATGAAACTGAATTCCAATTATATTTTTTCTAATTGCAAAAGAAGGTATTTTTAACTCATTAATATTATTATATGCTACAATTTCATTTATTTTTTCAGGAAAAAAACCATAGCTATGAGCAAAATAATAAGATTTGTCATTAATTAATTTTAATAATTCTGTATCAAAAAAATTTTGATTAACCTGATTTTTATACCAACCAACAATAGGAATTTTAAAATCTTTTAAAAGTGCATTTTTAGATAATTGTATTATTTTACCTTTAATTAAATTCAAACCTTTTTGAGATCCACCTTCAATAAGGTTTTCTGCAAATAATTGATAACCTAAACAAATACCTATTAATTTTTTATTATTTTTAATGTGATTATTAATAAATTCTATCATTTTCTGATTTACAATTTTTTCTATTGCATATTTAGATGAACCCATTCCTGGTATTACTAATATATCATAATCATTTTTCAAATTTTTTTCTGTAATTATCTCATATCTACAGTCAATGTACTCTAACATATTTGAAAGACTATTTATATTACTAGCTCCGTAATCTATTATTCCTATATTTATCATTTGCATTTAAAAAATTATTTTAAATCTAATATCTTTCCAATATTATAATGTAAATAAGATGCTAATGTAATACCCTGGCAATCATAATTATTTTTTAATTTATTTAAGTCATCAATATTTCTTAATCCCCCGCCATAGATTAATGGAATTTGCAATTTATTTTTAAAATTAGAAATAAAGTTAAAATCTAATCCTTTTTTAGTGCCCTCGTTATCAATTGATATTACTATAACTTCTCCTACACCACACTGTTCCAATTTATGTATCCAATCACTAGCATCCAATCCTGTTGGTTCTCTACCTGATTTATTATACACTTCCCATTTATTATCTTTTACTCTTTTTATTTCTACCTCTCCAATAATTGACTGACTTCCATATATTTCAACTAACTGTTTAATTAAATTAAGATTTGTACAGAATGCTGTATTTATAAACACTTTGTCAGCGCCATTCATAAAAAAAGAATTAGCATCATCAATTGATTTTATACCTCCTCCCATAAGAATTGGTATAAAAATATTTTTTGTAATTTTTTTAAAAAATTTTTTTTCAATTTTTACATTGTAAAGACTTGCAAAAGTATCTTTTAAAAAAATTTCATCAGCTCCTGAATTATAATATTCTTTTATTTTTTCTCCTGGTAGACCGACAATTCTATGTCCTTCTAAGTTAATTGTTTTGATAAGTTTATTTGATTTAATATCTAATCTTGGTATGATTCTAAAATTTTTATTTTTCACAAATTAAATTTTATATTTTAATTTCCAATTATTATCTTTGAAATCCCATAAATTTTTATTTCTCCAACTATCAATAACTTCATAAAAAAAGCTCTCATCAATGTCACAATAATCTAAAAATTCTTTAAAATATTTTTTTGGAAATTCCCCATCAAATTTTCTTACTAGCTCTACACCTTCTTCCCTTGTAATGTTGCCATCTCTTATTTCATGGGCAGCATCTGATGTTGATCTTCCAATCCCAAATTTGATATAAGATAAGTAATAATGAAATCCATCTAATTTATCATCTAAACTTGCATATTTAGTAAATGTTCCTTCAGTTCTTTCAGGGTTTACTTCAAATCCAGTATTCTCACTTGCGTAATAAAAATTTTCTTGTGGTATCCATTTTTTATAATAACTAAAAAAATGTTGCTCAATTTTTCTACTTTTTAATTTCGCTAATTCATCTTCATTGAGTCCATATTTTGATAATTCATTTGATGAAATATTATAGTTTTCAAAACTTTTAGGATAAACACCTGAAAATCTATGTTTTGTAAAATCATTAAATTTTAAACTTGGTCTATCAGCAAAATCCATTGAACCTCCATATTCAACTTCACCATCTTCTCCATAAAATACAATTTTTATATCATAGAATAATGCATATCTAAATGGAGCAGAATATTGACCAAAAATGAAAGGCTGAAATGGATCTCCCATTTCAACAAAGGCAGCCTTTGTCATTTTTCTATGAATACTTCCATCAGGAGTTACTAATACATTGTCAAAACCACTATCAATCATTGAAGTTAAATTTTTTCTTCCAATGTCAGTGTAGATATGAGGAGACCATGTTATTATTAGGGGATTCATGCCATATTGATGCTTCAATAAATGAGCAACATAATTACTATCTTTTCCTCCGCTACCGGGAACTATGACATCATATTGGCTATTATCTTTTCTATTCTCATCACATAATTTTTTTAATTCTTTTTCTCTTTTTATCCAGTCAATAGAACTATTCTTATACTCTGAAAATCTACAAGCAGAGCATATTCCTTCATTATCAAATTTTATTCTAGGTCTTTGATTTGAAATAACGCATTTTTTACAAAATTTAACTTCACTTGGAAGGGAATATATTTCTTTTATATTTCGGTTTTTCAATTTTTTTTTCTTTAATTTTTCTTATACATTAATAAATAAAAATGTTAAATTAATTATTCTAATCATGAATAATATAATATTGATAGGTGGGGGAAAACTTGCTAGAGAGATAATAACTACTTTTGATCAAAATTATAATTTTGATGGATTTGTTGATAAAGTAAATACAAAATTAAATTTGAAATTTTATAATGAAAAAAAATTTAAAAATATAAATAATAAACTTTTATTAGTGTCAGTTGGAGATGTTCCATTAAGAGGTTTGTTATTTGAAAAGTATAAAAAAAAAAATAAATTTGTATCTTTAATTTCTTCTAAGTCTTTTGTTTCCAAAAATACAAAAATAGGAAAAGGATCAGTTATTTCACCAAATTCTTTTATTGGTGCCAACGTTTCTATTGGTCAAAATGTATTTATAGGCTCAAATGTTAGTATTTCACACGACTGCAGTATTGGTGATAATAGTTACATCTCCCCATCTGTATGTATTGGCGGTTGTGTAAAAATAAAAAAAAATTTTTTTGTTGGATTAAATTCAACCATACTTACTGATATAAGTATTGGTTCTAATTGTTACATTGGAGCAATGACTATTGTTAGAAAAAATATTAAGAATAAAAAATTCATTGTTGGAAATCATAGAGAGTTAGATGTCTAAAATTAATTTAATAAATTCAACTTTTTTAGATCATAAAAAAACAAAGAGTGAACTGATTAACTTTATTAAAAAATCAAATAAATTAAGCATGGGAGAGCAATGCAAAAAATATGAAATTGAATTTTCAAAGTTTCAAAAAAGAAAGTTTACAGTTATGTACAATAGTGGAAGTTCTGCAAATTTAGGATTACTGCAAGCTCTAAAAAATTTAGGATATATAAAAACTAATGATAAAATTTGTTTTTCAGGTGTAACTTGGTCAACAAATGTAATGCCAATTATACAATTAGGCTTTCAACCAATACCTGTGGATGTTAATATAAATACACTAAATTGTGATAGTCAAAATTTAATTAATATTTTAAAAACATATAAAAATATAAAAGTCTTTTTTATTACGAATGTACTAGGTTTATGTTCAGATATTGATAATATTAGAAAGATTTGCAATAAAAACAAAATTATTTTGATTGAGGATAATTGTGAATCTTTTGGTAGTGAATATAAAAAAACAAAATTAGGTAATTATGGACTAGCCTCTACATGTTCTTCATATGTTGGGCATCACTTATCAACTATTGAAGGAGGCACAGTTTCTACAGATGATTATGAGCTATATAATATGTTAAAAATAGTACGTGCTCATGGTTGGAATAGAAATGTAGATTACGATTATAGAAAAAAATTAAAAAAAAATTTAAAGGTAGATAAATTCTATGATTTATATACATTTTATGATTTAGGTTATAATTTAAGACCTACTGAAATAAATGGCTTTATTGGAAGAAAACAATTAAAATTACAATCTAAGAATATATCAAGCAGGATGAATAATTTTATTAAATTTCAAAAAATAATGAACTCTAATAAAAATTATATAAGTATTGCTAATGATAAAATGAACATTTTGTCAAATTTTGCTTTTCCAATAATAAAATCTAATAAAACAAATATCAAAAAAATTATTAATTATTTTATAAAATCTAATATAGAAATACGGCCATTAGTTGCTGGCAATATTACAAAACAACCATTTTTTAAAAAATATGTTAAAAAAAATTATAATTTACCTATTTCAGATCATATTCATGAATGTGGCTTCTACATACCTAACCATTCAGAACTGAGCAATAAAGATATTAATTATTTAAAAATGGTCCTAAGAAATATTTAAAATGATACCACAAATACAACCCTGGATTGATAAAAGTGAGCTTTTTGAGTTAACAAAAGTTATTAAAAGTACTTACATAACAGAAAATTATTTTACAAAAAAATTTGAAGATAAAATTTCTAAATTAACAAATAGTAAATATGCTGTAGCTATGTCAAATGGTACGGTTGCTCAATATGCAGCTTTAATTGCTTTAGGTATAAAAAAAAATGATGAAGTAATAATTCCAAATATTACTTTTATTTCAACAGCTAATGCAGTTATTATGGCTGGTGCAAAACCAGTTTTGTGTGAAATTTACAAAGATGATTTATGCATAGACTATTCAAAAATTGAAAAATTAATTACTAAAAGAACAAAAATGATTATACCCGTCCATCTATATGGATTAACAGCTGACATGTTTGAAATAAATAAAATAGCTAAAAAATATAAACTTAAAGTTTTTGAAGATGCTGCACAAGGGATGGGAGTTTTTTTTAAAAAAAATCATGTAGGTACAATTGGAGATATAGGAATGATTTCTTTTTATGGTAATAAAACTATTACAACCGGACAGGGCGGTATATTATTAACTAATAAAAAAACATTATATCAAAAACTAATTAAATTAAAAAATCATGGAAGAATAAAACAAGGAACTTTTATTCATGATGATATAGGTTTCAATTTTGCCTTCACTGATTTACAGGCAGCTTTAGGTGTATCTCAATTAAAAAAATTACAAAAAATTATAAACAAAAAAAAGTCTATTAAGAACAAATATGACAATCATCTTCTAAAAGTAAACGAAATAAAAAATATAAAAATCCCGAAAAATTGTAAACCTGTATTTTGGTTTACGTCATATTTATTTGAAGACTCAGAAAATTTATCAAAATACTTGTTTAAAGCAGGAATTCAAACTAGAAAATTTTTCTATCCACTACACATGCAACCATGTTACAAAAAAAAAAATATTGTTAAAAACTTAAATTCAAATTTTAACATCAGTGAGGAAGTTTATAGTTCCGGATTATCACTTCCATCTTCATATAATTTAACTGATAAGCAACAGAAATATATTATTTCTAAAATTATAAATTATTATGAAAATAGGAATTGATTGCAGGCACTTAAATTTCAAATTTAAAGAAGGCATTAATACATATACCTTTGGTCTAATAAATGGATTTCAATATATTGATAAAAAAATAGAATTTGTAATTTTTGTAAACTTAGGACAAAAAAAAATAATTAAAAGTTATATCAAAAATAAAAATATAAAAATTCTTGAAATTGGAAATTCTATTGGTCCTTTAAGAAAGTTATTATTAATTTTACCGATAATATTAAATTCTGTATCTTTGTGGACATACATTAATAATATTTACTACAATTTAAGTGGGATAAATAAATTTATTGAAACAAATTGTTCAATTCTTTACACTCCAACAACTGTTTTAAATACATATAACTTAAATATACCTACAGTTGTGTCAATGCATGATATACAACATGTGCACTTTAGAAAGTATTTTTCTAATCTTGAATTAACCTTAAGAAACTTAAAATTTAAAAGTACAATTAACAATGTAAATTTTATTCAAGCTAGCTCTAGTTTTATTAAAAAAGATTTAAATAAAAATTTTCCATCTTTTAAAATAGATAATATTATTGTCATAAGTGAGGGAGTTGATATAAATAAATTTAAAGAAGATAATATTAAACTTTTTAATAGTAGTTTAATACTTCCTAAGAATTTTATTTTCTATCCAGCACAAACATGGTTTCATAAAAATCATATTACTGTTTTAAAAGCCTTACTTTTATTAAAAAAAAGAAATATAAATATACCATTAATTATGTGTGGTAGTAAAAAATCAGCACACAACTCTATAATAGAATTTATCAAGTCAAATAAACTAGAAAATGTTTTTCATTTAGGAATAGTATCAGATGAAGAGCTTTTATTTTTGTACAAAAAATGTAAATTTCTAATTACTGCATCTATTTATGAATCTAGTAGTTTACCAATTTTAGAAGCTGCTGCAGTTGGGGTAAATGTTATTGCTTCTAAAACTGAACCAAATCTAGAAATAGCTTCTAAGCTAAAAATTAATTTATATGAAAAATATGATCATATTTTCTTATCAGAGTTACTTGTCAAACTATATAACAAAAATTCAGAACAAAAAAATTTAAAAAATATAAATTATAATAAAGATATTATTAAAGAATACAGTTGGGCAAAAATTGCAGAACTGTATGTAGAATTTTTCCTAAAAATTAATCATCAAAATTAATTCTTTCTTTTTCAATAATTAAAGGTAGGTTCTGTGTATAATTTAAAATCACTAAAATATATTCTCCAATAATTCCTAATAAAAAAATTGTAATAGAAAATAAAAAAAACATTCCGATTATTATTGGCCCAACTCCTACCTCAAAGCTTGACCAGTAAAATAGTTTATAAAGTAAATAAGCAAAACCAATAAATAGTGATAATAAACTAGAAATGAAACCAATAAATACTATAATTCTTAGAGGAAATGTTGAGTGTTTTATTACACCTAAGATTCCTATATCATATAAAGTATAAAAATTATTTTTAGTTTTTCCATACTTCCTCAGTGGCTGATGAAAATCAACATATTCAAGATCTTCATAAAATTCTGAAATTAAGCCTCTTATATAAGGATATGGCTCATTCAATTTTTTAAAAATATTAATTACTGATCTATCATATATTCCAGCGCCCGTTGTATTTGTTGACAAATTAGTTTTAGCAATTTTTTTTAAAGAATAATAAAATAATTTTCTTAGCCAATTTTTTAAAAAAAATTCATCACTTGTTAATTTTTGTCCTAAAACAATTTTTTTACCTTTTTCCCAAACTTTAATATATTTAGATATTAGATTTATTGGATCTTGAAAATCAGAGCTCATCATAATTACAGCGTCACCTTTTGATTGCAACATGCCATAAAAAGGTGAGCGAATATGTCCAAAATTTTTTGTGTTAAATATTAATTTTAATTTCTTATTACTTTTAGCAATATTCTTTAAAATATTTTGGGTGCCATCATTAGAATTATTATCAATAACAATATGTTCATAATTATATTTAGGATTTTTTTTCATTTCAATTTTAATATGCTCTATTAGATTTCTTACATTATCTTTCTCATTGTAAGTAGGCGTAACTATTGATATCAATTTTTTCATTTTAATTATTTTTATAATACTCATAGGTTGTTAAAATACATCTATCGAAATTACTTTCTTTCATAATTATTTTATTTTTATAAATCGGAGTATAGTCGAAAGAATTAATTTTATTTAGTACTTTTATTTTTGCTTTTGATTCGGTAATTTTTTTCATCTTAATTGCTAAATCTTTTAAAGATATATTATTTTTTGAAGCTAAATCTGTAAATAAATGTGAATTTTTTTTTACAAAAGTAATTTTTAAAATAATTTTAATCAAATCTAGTATATACATAAAATTCCTATAATTTTTCCCATTACCTTTAATTACTATATCTTTATTATGAATTATGTTGTGAAAAAAATTACAAATAGCATAATTTGACTCAATTGGTTGTAGAGGACCAAAATAATTATACATTCTCGCTATAATAGTTTTATTCGAAATAACACTATCAGAAATTAGTAGATTTTCACTTATTAATTTACCAATACCATAATAATTTCTATCATTAAAATTATTTAAATAAGCAGCACCTGATGAAGAAAAAAATATTTTTTTGGTATTATTTGCTTTTGCAATTTTAATAATATTTTTTGTACTGTAGTAATTTAAATTACGGTAATAATTGCTGTTTGTATTTTTATTTAAATTTGTACTACATGCTAAATGAAAAATATATTTAATATTCTTATTTAAAATTAAATTTTTATTATTTTTTGAAAGATCAATTTCTAGGACAATAATTTTTTTAGAATTAAGTACATATTTATTTTTTTTAAAAAATTTTTTTTTATTTCTGGAAATTAAATAAATTTTATTTACATTTTTAATATTATTAATAGCTTCAGTAATCCATCTTCCAATAAATCCTGTACCTCCTGTAATTAATATATTACTTTTTGGTATTTTAATTAAATTGCTTATTTTTTTTATTTTTTTGAATTCAGAATCAGGAATATTAAATAAAGAGTTTTTAGTCATTCTATTTTGTAATAATATATGATGAATTTTTTTCTATTTCTATTAATTTAGGTTTTTTAAATTCTTTAGATATTTTTTTAAAGATTTCCTTAATTTTTTCTTCAGATGTATGTGGTCCATAAAGAATTGCTTTACATTTACTTTTTTTAATTAATGAAATATTTTTTTTAAAAGATGAATTATCATAAAAGTCTAAAATAGTATTATCTTTATTAAAATAAAAGTTATTAAAAAATTCAACTGAATTTCCTTTGATATCTGAACTAATTGATGAAAATATATATGCATTGTCACAATTATCAAAATCTAAAATTTGTTTTGCAGGTTTATACCAATCATATTTATTATATGAAGAAAACAAAGGACCTAAAAAGATTGAAGAAGAAACAATTATGAAACTATTAATTAAGAAAAATTTATTGTTTATGAAAGCAAAAATTAAATAAAAAACTAATGGAGAAAAAATTAATGCAGTATAAGGCTTCCATATATGTAAATAAAATTCAATAAAATATGCTGTAATAAAGCCAATAATTAACGAAATAAATGTAAATTTAAATACATTATCATTTATTATTTTAAATATTTGTTTTGATCTAAACAAGTATAAAATATTAATAATTAGAATTAAAAAAATAATATAAAAAAATATCTTTGATTTCCAAGTCACTGAATAAACAAAAACTTTTAAAGCAGGAATAAATGTATATACTTTTTGATATTCTGTTGGGTCATCAACATAACAGCAAAAAATTTGCTCTATTTTTGGAATTAAAAAAATTAAAACAAAAATTAAAGGAATCAGATTTAAAACAAAAATTTTTTTAAATGAAAATTGTCTATACTTAAATAAAAATAAATATATTCCTATAGAAAAAACTAAAATACATCCCCAATAATGTAGTAAAGATATTAAGCTTGCGAGTAATAGGTTGCTTATTGAAAGTAAATTTTTAGAATTTATTTCTATTAAATGAGATATATTGAGGAAGTATAGTAATGATAAAAAAGATACAAAAAAATATACTCTAAATTCTAAAGCATGAAAAATTATTGCAGGTAACAATGACCATAATATTATAAAATAAATTAATTTTTTTTTTTCTTGAATTTTTTTTAAAAGAAAAGTTATGTATACAAAAGGCAATGAATATAAAAAAATTTGTAAAATATGAGCATTTAATTGTGTGTATTCAAAAATATTAAACCAAGCCCAAGTAATAATATGAAACGTAGGTAAATGATAATCATATACCCACCTGTCATTCCATAATTCCAAAAAATTAAAGTTTGGATCTGAATACCAAAATTGATATAATTCTACAGACCAAAAATTAGTAGCAAATAGTTTGTATGAAAAAGAAAATAGTAAAATTAAAAAAAAAAATGATAAATATTTTATCATTTCAAAATTATGTCCTCAATATCATAGCTATTATTTGATTTCTTACCTAGTATTTTAAAAAAATTAATTGCTGATATTCCTTTTCCGCCTGTTCTCTTAGTAGTAATATTTTTTTTTGTAAATATATCACCTTTCTTTATTTTTTTATTTGCTACTATATATTTTTGTAGAAATAATTTATTTTTTATTTCTGATTTAGTCACAACTTTATTTTTGAGAGATAGATAATCTTCAACTTTACGTATTTCTTTAATAAATTTAACTATTTCTTTTTTATCTAAAGAAGCTTTGTGATCAGGTCCACTCATACTTTTGTTAAGTGTAAAATGTTTTTCAACAACTTTGGCACCTAAAGCTACAGCGTATGGACCCGCACCAATACCTGAAGAATGATCTGAGTAGCCTATTAGACATTTATATCTTTTTTTAAATAAATTTATTATTTTTATTCCAGCTTCATTATCTTTTATTGGATAATTTGCAGTACATTGAAGTATAATTAATTTTGAATTAAATTTTTTAATAACTTTTACAGCTTGATTAATTTCATTAAATGTACTCATGCCTGTAGATAAAATTAAATTCATTTTTGTTTTTGCTATTTGTTCAATAAAAGATAAATTATTTAAGTCAGTAGAAGCAATTTTAATTGTATCAATGCCTATCTTTTTTATTTCTGATAGACTATCCAAATCATAGGGTGTTGTTATAAATATTATGTTTTTCTTTTTACAATATTTGTATAATTTAATATTATCAGCTTTAGATAATTCTAGTTTTTTCAACATTCTGTATTGTTCCTTATTCTTATCTTTCATATTATTAATTTGATATGGCGCTTTCGGAGCATTTTTTTTAATCAAATTATTTGTCTTAAAAGCTTGGAATTTAATTGCGTCAGCTCCAGCAAATGATGCTAAGTCTATTAATTGTTTTGCTATTTTGATACTACCATTATGATTTACACCTGCTTCAGCAATTATAAATGTCTTACTGTTTTCAGAAATAATACTATTGCCAATTGTGATTTTTTTTCTAAACATATCTTAATTAATATATATTAAATTAAGCATAAAAAATATGAAATATTTAATAATAATTCATTCACCACTTCAAGTTATAAATGCTTATGAATTTATAAAAATAAATAATCTATCAAATAAAAATTATGAAATTTTGTTTTTAAGCACTAATGATACACATAATGACAATACTATTTCAAGCTTAATTCAAGATATGCTTAAACCAGACTATATTTTTAAACAAATATATTTAAAAAATTTAAGATCAATAAATGAATTAAATGAATTTATTTCGTTAATAAAAAATCAAACCAAAAATTTTGAATATGTTGTTTTTGGAAATATTAATAGTTTAACTATAAGATATATTATTAACCGACTGGATAAAAAAAATATATTAATGGATGATGGAACATCAACT
>CACMRK010000008.1 GCA_902616075.1 uncultured Alphaproteobacteria bacterium | reverse complement strand
TGCGACTTTTGAAGATATGTTTGAACATGTTAGATCAGGAAAATCTGAAGCAGCAATGGTTCCAATAGAAAACTCTCTTGCAGGAAGAGTAGCAGATACTCAAAGATTGATACCTGACTCTGATTTAAAAATAACTTATGAATATTTTCATGAAGTAAATCATAACTTACTTGGAATTAGAGGTGCGAAAATCTCAGATATTAAAAGAATAAGAAGTCATGAACAGGGAATTGCCCAATGTCGAAACAAAATTTTAAAATTAGATAAGCAAATGATTATTGAAGCTGATACAGCTGGATCTGCTAAATTAATTTCAGAGTTAAATAATATTGAAGATGGAGCTATCGCATCTGAACTTGCTGCTAATATATACGATCTTGATATATTAGAAAAAAATTTCCAAGATACTCAAAATAACGTAACTAGGTTTCTTGTTATGCAAAAAAATTTATTAGATATTAATCCAGAAACAAAGGATATCCTTACAACATTAGTATTTACTGTTAGAAGTATTCCAGCAGTTTTGTACAAATGTCTTGGTGGATTTGCTAGTAATGGTGTTAATATAACTAAGCTTGAGAGTTACATTCACCCACAGGGTTTTGATGTTGCGCAATTTTATATAGATTTTGAGGGACATCCTGAAAATACATCTGTAAAATTAGCATTAGAAGAGATGAAATTTTTTTGTAAGAAGATAGAAATCCTTGGAGTATATGAGAAATCTTCATTCAGGAAAAAATAGGATTTTTTAAAAAGTCTATTTATATTTTATTTACATTAATGTTATATTGCTACAGGGAGGATTGAGGGCAAATAAATTGCTAATCCAGTCAGATCTGAAAAGAAGCAGCTGTAACAATCTTGTTTGGGTCTCAACTCCTTCCATTAATTATAATGACAGAAGAAAAAAAATATAAAGTTTTAGCTAGAAAATACAGACCGCAAAAATTTGAAGATTTAATTGGTCAAGAATTATTAGTAAAAATTCTATCAAACGCTATTAATAATGACCGGCTTGCTCACGCATATATTCTAACAGGTGTCAGAGGTGTTGGAAAAACTACCACTGCTAGACTTATAGCGATGAGTATTAATTGTAAGAATAGAGATAAAAAAAATTGTGAACCATGTGGAAATTGTGATTCGTGCAAATCAACAACTTCCGACAGTAATCTTGATGTGATTGAGATTGATGCAGCTTCTAATACTGGCGTTGATGATATAAGAGAAATAATTGACAATGTAAAATATAAACCTGTTATCGGTGATTATAAAATATTTATAATTGATGAAGTTCATATGCTTTCAAAAAGTGCATTCAATGCTCTACTTAAAACTTTAGAAGAACCACCAGAACATGTTAAATTTATTTTTGCCACAACTGAAATAAAAAAAGTACCAATAACTGTCCTATCAAGGTGTCAGAGATTTGATTTACATAGAATAGAAAATAAAATTTTATCTGATCATTTACTTAAAATTTCCAAGCTAGAAAATATTGCTATAGATTTAGATGCCATTTCTTTACTTGTAAGATCAGCAGATGGATCTGTAAGAGATGGTCTTAGTCTATTAGATCAAGCAATAACTAGTCCAAATGAAAAAGTTGATTCACAAACTGTAATAAGTATGCTGGGATTAGCTGATAGAGAAAAAATATTTAACTTAATTGAAATTATTTTAGAAGGAGATGCCCTTGGCGCAATTAATAAGTATAAAGAGTTGTATGAGTTAGGGGCAGATATATCAATGATATTTGATGAACTATTAAACGTAGTACATTTTCTTGTTCAAATAAAGCTAGCACCAGATTTAAAAGATGACATTTACATTCCTGAATTTGAAAGAAAAAAAGGAGCTGAATTGTCATCAAAAATGACATTAAATAATCTGAATATTATCTGGCAAATTTTATTCAAAGGGTATCAAGAATTACAAAATAGCTCTCATTTATACCAACATGGAGAAATGATTATTTTAAGAATTATTTATTTACATGATGGTCCCAGCCCAGAAGATCTAATTAAAAAAATGGACAAAGAAGTAGTAAAAAAAGAACCCTTAGAAAAAAATCTTGAACTACAAAATGAATCTAATGAAAGTAACAAAGTTCTAAATTTTAATGAAAATAAAAAAGAAATTTTACCAAAAGAAAATGTAAATATAAAACATGTTGAAGACTTCAGACATTTTGTCGATATGTTTTTTAAAAATAGAGAAGGATTACTTCACACTAAGTTATACAATGATGTGCAGTTAGTCTCTTTTAAAAAAGGAGAAGTTACCCTAAACACATCTAAAATTAATGACACTGGCTTTAATAGAACTGTTGCAAAATTAATCTCTAAATGGACTGGAAGAATATGGCAGATACATTCATCTACAAGCAATCTTGGAAAAAGTTTGTATGATGAAGATATTATTAACCAACAAAAAGAAATTGAAATTATGAAAAATCATCCAGAAGTAAAAAAAATATTAAAAGAATTTCCTGAAAGTAAAATTCACGCTATTACAGAACTAGGTGAAATAAATAATGATGACACAGATATAAATCAACCAAAGATGAAAAAGGAGAAATAATGGTTAATTTAGGTAATATGATGAAGCAAGCTCAACAGCTGCAAAAGAAAATGGCTGAAGCACAGAATAAATTAAATGATATTGAAGTTGAAGGCACTTCTGGAGGAGGTCTTATTAAATTAACAGCTACAGCAAAAGGTATTTTCAAAAGAATTTCAATTGACGATAGCTTGATTAAACAAGATGAGAAAGAAATACTTGAAGATCTAATTGTAGCTGCAATAAATGATGCCAAAGAAAAAGGAGAAGCTGCAGCTCAAGAAGAAATGAAAAATCTCACAGGTGGTCTACCATTACCTCCAGGAATGAAACTTCCTTTTTAAAGATGGAGCAATCCCCAATAGATAAATTAATAAACGATATTTCAAAACTTCCAGGACTAGGAAGAAGATCGGCTCAAAGAATTGCTCTTTTTTTATTAAAAAATAAAGATAAAAATTTATCTCCTTTAATTGAGAGTTTAAACTTATCTTATAATAAAATTATTGAGTGTTCAGGATGTGGAAATATAGACATGGTAAATCCATGCAATATTTGTTCAAATCCTAAAAGGGATAAAGCAACAATTTGTGTTGTTGAGGATGTGTCAGATTTGTGGACATTAGAAAAAGTAGGATTTTATCGTGGCCTCTATAATGTTTTAGGCGGTTCATTATCAGCGATTCAAGGTATAGGAACTGATGAATTGAAAATAGAACATCTACTAAAGAGAATTGAAACAAACAATGTTAAAGAAATTATTCTTGCCTTAAGTACAACTATGGAAGGACAAACAACATCTTTTGTTATTGCAGATAAACTGGAAAAATTTAAAGATTTAAATGTAACAAGACTTGCACAAGGAATCCCTATGGGTGGAGAAGTACACTACTTAGATGAAAACACATTAAATACAGCATTCCAATCTAGAAAAAAAATTACATAAATAAAAATGGATAAATTACTTTACGTACCAAATCCACTATTACGCCAAAAAGCAGATAAAATTCAGTCTGTTGGAATTAAGGAAAAAGAAATTGCCAAAAAAATGATGCAAATAATGATAAAAGCACCGGGTGTAGGTTTAGCAGCAAATCAAATTGGAATTCTTAAACAAATTGTGACTATATTTTTTGTAGATCAAGAGACTAAAAAAGAAACACAATATACATTATTTAACCCAAATATTGTTTCATACTCTCAAGAAAAAATTGTTATGGAAGAGGGTTGTTTATCTCTTCCTGAACAATTTGCAGAAATTGAGAGACCTCAAAATATAGTAATCGAGTACTTAGATGAAAATAACAAACAAATAACAAAAGAAGTTAGTGGAGTGGAATCAAGGATTTTACAACATGAAATTGATCATCTCTCTGGAAAGTTATTTGTAGATTATCTTTCTTCATTAAAAAGGAATATAATGATCAAAAAAGTACAAAAATTTTTAAAAAACAAAAAATAATGAATAATAAGAAAATAATTTTTATGGGTTCACCTAAAATAGCCTCTGACTATCTTGAGGCTTTAATTAAAAGTAATTTCATAATTTCCGCAGTATTTTCACAACCCCCAAAAAAGAAATCTAGAGGAATGAAAATAATTGAATCTGAAGTCCATCAACTTGCAAGTAAGAATAAAATTGAGGTTTTTTGTCCAAATACTTTTGATAAAGATACTATTGAGACAGTGAAAAAATTAAATCCTGATTTAATTATTGTCATGGCATACGGTAAAATATTGCCAAAAGATATTTTAGATTTACCAACATTTGGTTGTATCAATATCCATGTCTCTTTGTTGCCTAGATGGAGGGGTGCAGCCCCAATAGAACATTCTTTAATGAATGGCGATAAAGAGACTGGTATATCAATAATACAGCTAATTGAAAAATTAGATGCTGGACCAATTATTAATCAAAAAAAAGTAGATATAGAAGATGATTGTAATAAAAATGAATTAAGTCAAAAATTAACAGAGGTTGGAATCAAATTATTAGTGGACACTATTCCTCTTATATTTGATAAAAAAATTTCTTATTCTGATCAGGATGATCATTATGCAACCTATGCAAATAAAATTTCTTCACTAAATAGAAAAATTAATTTTAATAAATCTGTAAATGAAGTTTTAAATCTTATAAGGGCACATTCACCTAAACCTGGTGCTTGGTTTACTATACAAAATGAAAGAATTAAGATCATTAAAGCAAGAAAATCAAACTCTAACGGTAATGCATCGACAATTCTTAACGAGACATTTGATATTGGGTGCAATGATGGAAGTATTGAACCACTAATTTTACAAAGAGAAGGCAAAAATGCTATTTCTAAAGATGATTTTCTTCGGGGATATAGTTTTAAGGTTAATGAAGTAATAAATGCCTAATTACAAAATAACATTAGAATATGATGGAACTAATTATGTTGGTTGGCAACGTCAAGAAAATGGTCCTTCCGTTCAACAATTGGTTGAAGAGGCTATAGAAAAACTATCAAAACAAAAAATAACACTTTTTGGAGCTGGTCGAACAGATGCAGGCGTTCATGCAAGAGGACAAGTGGCTAATTTTGAATTAGAGCAACATTTTGATACTGATACTATTAGAGATGGCATTAATCATTATCTAAGACCCCAACCCATATCTATTTTACATGCTGAAGAAGTGGATAAAGATTTTAATTCAAGATTTTCAGCAAAATTGAGATGGTATGAATACAAGATCTTAAATAGAAGATCACCAATTACGTTAGAGCAAAACAAAGTTTGGTGTGTACATAAAAAAATAGATGCTGAAAAAATAATAAAACAATCACAACAATTTATAGGCAAATTTGATTTGTCTGCTTTTAGGTCAATAAATTGCCAATCGAAATCACCAATTAAATCTATTAATTCACTAGATATAAATTTTAATCATGATGAAATAAATTTTTTAATATCAGCTAAATCCTTTTTACATTCTCAAGTTAGAATCATGGTGGGTACACTGGTTGATATAGGATTAAATAAAATAGAAAAATCTATTTCAGAAATTATTCAATCCAAAAAAAGAGAATATGCAGGAGTTACTGCACCACCTGAAGGATTATATTTATTAAAAATAGATTACTAATAAAAGCCAATTTCTGATAAACAAATATCTGCTTGAAAATCTTTAAATCCAGCAACTAGCCCTAATGTTTTAATACTCTGACCAACTAACTTTTTTGGTTGATATGCATTTGATTTTTTAAATTCGCTAAAGGGTGCTTTTATTACTGTCCACTCAGAATTAGTTTTAAAACTATATTTATAATATTGCCATGGAGCCATCGTCAAAGCGGTTCTTACATGAATTGAATACTCTTCATTATTACCAAACACTTTAAAATAAACACCCTCAAACTCTTCTGTTGATATTGAAGGTTTTAATTGATTTCTTATTTGAATAAAACCACCGTTATTTTCAGTCGTGACATTTCCTGTCATATGATAACAATTAACATCATTAACTTTTGATATGATCGCTTTACCCTGAGATAATCCACCCATTACTCCATCAGTAAAAAAGGCCCAATTTTGACCTTGAGAAGAAATTCCGGGTGTTTCTAAGTTATCAAGTATCATTGTATTCTGAGATTGAAGATTGAATGAAAAAAATAAAATAAAAACAAATATTATTAGACTTTTCAATTTTTACGATTTTCTGCTAATTTTTTTTTGATAAGAGATAAACCTGTTTCAACTTTTGATTTATAAGATTCTTCAAATGCTTTTAACTGCCAATCTGAAAACCTAGATTTTAGTTCAGATAAATTATTTTGTTTCCATTCATTAGAAGTATTTTCATCTTTCCAAATATCTTTTTCTTCATTGGTTCTACCACAACCGTAGCAATACCCTGAGATTGGGTCAGTTTTACATACGCTAATGCAAGGCGAAATTACTTTGTTCTGTTCCATGATAATATACATATATTTTTTTTTAGTTTATTCCATTAAAACGATGTAAAACTCTAAAATTATGACTGAATTTAGCTATTTAAATGTTGATAATGCTTATAAATTAATCAACCAAAAGGTAATAAAAACCCCTTTGGTAACTAATGATTACATAAATAATCTTTTAGAAGCTGAAATTTATTTTAAACTTGAGAATTTACAAAATACTGGATCATTTAAACTACGTGGAGCTACACATAAAATTACAAAATTAATAGAAACTGTAAAAGACTCAGGTGTAGTAGCATATTCATCAGGTAATCATGCACAGGCTGTTGCCTATGCATCTATGATTAATACTATTAGTGCAAAAATAATAATGCCTAAAACTGCACCTCAAATAAAAATTGAAAATACAAAAAAATATGGAGCAGAGGTAATATTATATGACACTTACTTTCAAAGTAGAGAAGAGATAGGAAATGAAATTCAAAAGAAGGATAATAGAGCTTTAATTAAACCCTATGATGATGAAGATATAATTGCTGGTCAGGGAACTGCAGCTATCGAAATTGTAAATGATTTGAAAGAGCAATCAATTGAACCTGATCTGTATTTATGTTGTTGTGGAGGTGGAGGGCTTATTGCAGGAACATCAACATACTTAAAACATATTTACCCAAATATAAAATCATATTCTGTAGAGCCTGAAGAATTTGATGACACAAAAAGATCTTTAGAAGCTGGTAAACTTATAAAAAATAAAAAAAATGCTAAATCTTTTTGTGATGCACTATTGGCACCACAACCTGGTAATATAACTTTTCAAATTAATTCAAATAATCTTGAAGGAGGACTAAGTGTTTCTGATGAAGAAGTAACAAAAACTATAATTTTGCTAGCTGAACAACTTAAAATAGTTGTGGAGCCAGGAGGAGCAGTTGCAGCTGCAGCAGCATTAAATAATAAAATTGATGTTAAAAATAAAAAAATTATAGTTATGATTTCTGGTAGTAATATCGATCTAAGTTTATTTAACAAGTTATAATGAATCAATCAAATTTAAAAAAATTACAAAATCTATTAAAAGAAAAAGATATCGATATTTTTGTCATTAATAGAAGTGATGAATATTTAAATGAGTATATTTCCCCAAATGCAGAAAGATTAAATTTTATAACAAATTTTTCTGGTTCAGCAGGAAGAGCAATTATAACACCAACAGTTGCCTACTTGTATGTTGATGGACGATATACTTTTCAAGCGAATACTCAAATTAATGCAAAAGAAATTGAGGCAAAACATTTAAATAGCTTTTGGACAGATTTAGAAAAAATTTTATTAGAAGAAGAATATAAAATTGCATTAGATCCAACTCTTCATTCAATTATAGAAATTGAAAAAGTGGAAAAAATGTTAGAGAATTCAACATCTCAACTCCAACTAATAGATAAAAATTTTGTTGATTTAATATGGGAAAATCAACCAAAAACTCAGTATACAGATATATTTGATCACCTAACAAGTTTTGCTGGTCAGGGCAGAAGTGAAAAATTAGATATTTTAAAAAAATTTTTAGATCAGAATGAAATTGATCATTACTTTGTTTCTGGGCTTGATAATATTGCTTGGCTATTAAATTTAAGAGCAGATGATATTAAATATACACCGCTGCTTTATTCTTATCTTCTAATTTCAAAAAATAATAAACACTCTTTATATATTAAACAGTCTTCAATGCCAGAAATTCTAAAAAAAGAAATCCAAACACTAATAAATATTAATAATATTGAAAATATCGGATCAATTTTTAATAACATTAATTCATCCGAATCAATTGGTTTAGATTTTAATTCCACTACTTTTTATTTTTTAGATCTTTTAAGAAAACAAAAAATAAATACTAAAAATTTAGCAAATCCATGTATTTTGCTAAAAGCTATCAAAAATGAAACTGAACTTGATGGGGCAAAAAAAGCACATATAAGAGATGGTGTTAGTATTACCAAATATATTTATTGGTTAAAAAATATCATGGATCCTAAATCAAATGATGAAATAAGTGTTGCACATCATTTAGAAAATCTGAGAAAAAAAAATGAATTATTTCATTCTTTATCTTTTGATACAATATCAGCAATTGATCAAAATGCAGCCCTTCCTCATTACCGTGTTACTGAAGAAGGAAAGTCATCTTTCTCAGATAATAATATTTATCTTGTTGACTCAGGAGGGCAATATTTTGATGGAACAACCGATATAACAAGAACTATAATTTTAGGTGAAGCAACAACAGAACAAAAAGATAGATTTACGAGAGTTCTTAAAGGTCATATTGCATTATCAAATCATGTTTTTGAAAAGGGAACAAAAGGAACTGATATTGATTATCTAGCAAGAAAAAGTCTACAAGAAATTAATTTAGATTATGATCATGGTACCGGTCACGGTATAGGAAGTTTTTTGAGTGTCCATGAAGCCCCACAACGTATTGCAAAAAAATCAATGTTTGATAGCGTTGAGTTGCTTCCAGGAATGATTTTATCCAATGAACCTGGATACTATAAAGAAAATGAATATGGTATAAGAACAGAAAATTTAGTCGTGATAAAAGAGAATAATGATAAGAAATTATATTTTGAAAACATCTCGTGGTGTCCAATAGATCTGGATCTCATTGAAAGTAGCATGCTTGATCAAATTGAAAGAAATTGGCTAAATAAATATCATAGAAAGGTGTATGAAAAATTGCACACGCACCTTGATAATCAAGAAAGAGATTGGCTTAAAAAGGTAACTTCTGAAGTTTAGTTAAAGCCGCCAATTATGCGGCTTTCTTATTGATATCAAATTCAGTTCTTAGGAGATGCTTATCTAATTCAATTTTCCATTCTTTTCCATATTCAGATTTGAAATATTTAACTAAATCCTCATCATTATTGTAGTTTTTGTCGCTTAAATCCTCGTAAACTTTGTTAAAAAAGTTAAAAACATTAATCATTATTTATTCCTTTCAATTATAAAATAGTAATTATTCTATGCAATCAAAGTATAAAAATATGAATTTTAATATGCAAAATATGCATATATAAATATTTTAAAAATTTAAATGTACTTAAATTATTTAATAATAATTAAAATTAATTGTTCCTGATTGACTTTGTACATTAATACTTCATAGATTTTATAATATTATAACTTTCAATGATAATAATTTTAACACAATGTTTTCCATCTAGAGTAGGGGGAATTGAAACATTGATGTATGACATTGCATTAAATTTAAGTCATAAACACAATGTAAAGGTTTTAGCTGACCAACAAGACAGTACTAAAGATTTAGAATTTGATAAAAACAATAAAAATTTTTCAATATTAAGATTTAAGGGTTTAAAATTTTTAAGAAAAAGAAATAAATTTAATCAACTTAAAAATATTTGTTCTTCAAATAATATTAAAGCAGTCATCACTGATAGCTGGAAAAGTCTTGAGTTACCAATTAATTTTTTAAAAGAAAAAAAAATCCCAATCATTAGTCTTGTACATGGAAACGAAATAATAATCAAAAACGATAATCATCATAAACGAATAAAGAAAGTTTTAGAATTAGCAAACGCATTAGTGGTCAATTCATCATATACTAAAAACTTACTTTCAAAAATAAGTGAAAACTTAAAAAAAATTGAGGTTATCTATCCAGGAGTAAAATCTACTAAGAATATTATAGAACAAGCAATAGATTTAGACGATAGTTATCCAACGTTGCTTACTCTTGCCAGACTAGAAAAAAGAAAAGGACATGCGTATATTCTTAAATCTATTTTTAATTTAAAAAAAATTTATCCAAATATTCAATATATAATTGCTGGTGAAGGTGATCAGTTGGAGAATATAAAGAAAGAAATAAAAAATTATAATCTAGAATCAAATGTGAAGTTAGTTGGAACAATAAATGAAAATCAAAAAAAATTCATTTTTTCTAAGACTGATATTATGATCATGCCGACAATAGATGAAACTCATGCAAATTCTATTGAAGGTTTTGGAATCGCCTACATTGAAGCAGCACAATATGGAATTCCATCAATTGCCTCAAATGTTGGAGGTAGTCCTGAAGCTGTATTGCATAATAAAACAGGTTTAATTATTAATAATTTTAATGAATTAGATGAATCAATTAAGAATTTAGTTGAGAACAAACAAAATAGAATTGAATTAGGACAAAATGCAAAAAATAGAGCAGAAAATGAATTAATCTGGGAAAAACAAGTAGTAAAATACAATAAGTTAATAGATGATATTCAATGACTATTTTATTTCATAACACAACTTTTGATAAAATTGATGTTTGGAAAAAAACAATAAAAAAATATTTTAAAAATGAAAAAATAATTTCTTTAAAAGATTATAAAAATTTTCATGATGTAAATTGTGCAATTATTTGGAATCTACCAGATAATATTCTTTCAAGACTAAAAAATCTCCAAGTTATTTTCTCTATGGGAGCTGGAGTAGATCACATTCTAAAACTTAAAAATTATAATAAAAAAATTCCCATAATCAGAATAAAAGATGAAGAAATGGGAGAGAGAATTGCCAATTATTCTTTAGCTCAAATACTAAATTATCAATTAAATTTTAAAATTTTTCAAAATTCTCAAATCAAACAATACTGGTCTGGAGAAAGGACACCAATTGATAATAAAAATTTAACAGTAGGTATTTTAGGTCTAGGCTTTCTTGGAAATCATATTGCAAAATTACTAAATAAATTAAATTATAATGTTATTGCATATAAAAAAAATCGAGCAAAAGTAAAAAATATAAAAATATATACGGGTAAAAATATTATAAGTTTTATCAAAAGCTCTGATATTATCATTTCTATTCTACCATCAACAGCTCAAACAAATAACATAATAGATAAAAAGTTTTTAAATAATATGAAAAAAAATTCTTGTTTAATAAATATAGGCAGAGGAAATGCAATTGAAGAGAAAGATCTTCTAAATCATTTAAAGAAAAACAAAAATTTTTATGCTTATTTAGATGTCTTTAAAGATGAACCTTTAAAATCAAGTAGTCAATTTTGGAAACTGCCAAATGTAACTATTACTCCACACGTTGCTGGTGTAACAGCTATAGAGCCATCTGTTAAATATATGTACTCCAAATATAAAAAACTAAAAAAAAATAAAAATATAAAATCAGATGTTAATCCATCTGATGGATATTAATTAACATCAAAATAATTTTCTAAAATTCTAAAATAAATATTTTCTAATTTAATAATATCTTCAACAAAAACAAATTCATCTACTTTATGAAGAGTTTGATTTCTAAGACCTAACTCTACTACTTCACAATAGTTCTTTATATATCTTGCATCAGAAGTACCACCATCGGTTGCTTGCTCAGGCGGGCTATTTCTACCTGTGACATCAGAAATTGATTTTGAAATAATATTATATAAATCACCGGCTTTATTCAAAAATGACTCAGCTGTTGCATCATAAGTATAAGTGCAACTAGCGTTTTCCAGTTTAGAGAAAATCTTTTCTATTTTATTATCAATCCATTTTATAAGTGAGTCAGATGAATGCATATCATTAAATCTAATATTAACTGTTGCTTTAGCTAATTCCGGAATTACGTTTTGAACAGGATTGCCAATATCAATAGTAGCGATTTGAACTGATGTTGGTAAAAAATTTTCATTACCTTCATCTAGCGGCTCTTCTAATATACTATTTAATAAATTCACTAAGTGATGTGAAGAATTTTCAGCTAAATGAGAATTCGCCGTATGTCCTTGAATACCTTTTACCTGAAAAAAGAAACTAACTGATCCTCTTCTTCCAATTTTTACTTTATCGCCGACCTCATTTTTAGAAGTTGGTTCACCAACAAGACAATGATCAAATTTATAATTTTGTTTACTTGCCCATTCTAGAATTCTTGGTGTGCCGTTTACAGAATCTCTTTCTTCATCTCCTGTAATAATAAATGAAATCTTACCTGGAATATTTTTATATTTATCTACAAATCTTTTAGCGGCACTGATGAAACAAGCAACACTGCTTTTCATATCTTCACTACCTCTTCCATAAAGTTTACCATCATCTATTCTTGCTGAAAAAGGAGGATATTTCCAAGAATTTTCATTTCCTACTGGAACTACATCTGTGTGACCAGCATAAGCAAAATGCTTTCCTTCATTTCCTATCGTTGCAAATAAATTTTTTACTTCATAAGAATTGTTTCCAGAGAAAATTAATGGATGACAGTCACATCCTATAGCACTTAGATGATTTTCAACGACTGTTAAAGCGCCCTCATCTTTTGGAGTTACACTTGCACATTTAACTAAGGATTGTGTAAGAGTAACTGGATCAAAATTAATTTCTGACATTAATCTCTTAAAAGATCATTTATTGATGTTTTGCTTCTAGTTTTTTCATCAACTCTTTTAACAATAACTGCACAGTATAAAGAAGGATTAATATCTCCTTCTTTTTTTCCTGGTAATGTACCTGGTACCACAACTGAATACGCTGGAACTTTTCCCATATGAATTTCCCCAGTTGATCGATCGACTATTTTTGTAGATGCTCCAATAAATACACCCATTGATAAAACCGCACCTTCACCAACAATAACACCTTCAGCCACTTCACTTCTAGCTCCAATAAAACAATTGTCTTCAATAATCACAGGATTTGCTTGAAGAGGTTCAAGTACACCGCCAATACCAGCGCCTCCAGAAATATGACAGTTTTTACCTATTTGTGCACATGATCCAACTGTTGCCCAAGTATCAATCATTGTTCCTTCGTCAACATATGCACCAAGATTTACAAAAGAAGGCATCAAAACAACACCTTTAGCAATAAATGCAGATTTTCTTACAACAGCGTCTGGTACATATCGAAATCCTGCTTTCAGATGATCATCTTTAGTCCAATTTGCAGTTTTACTTTCTACTTTGTCAAACCAAGTAGCATGCGATGCTTTAATGATTTCATTATCATTTAATCTGAAACTTAAAAGAATTGCCTTTTTAATCCATTGATTAACTTGCCATTCATTATTAATTTTTTCACAAACCCTTAAGCTACCACTATCAAGTTTGTTTAAAGTTTCATCTACTGCATTTCTAATATCACCTGCAGTATTGACATTAATACTATCTCTCTCCTCAAAAGCATCATTTATAATTCTTTCCAGATCACTCATATTTTACCCTCATTTACATCTTTTAAAAATAAACTCAAATCTCTTGTTTGAAAATCTAAATATTCTTTAGATGCTTCAATATCATCGGAAAAATTTTCATAACCAGCATCAACCCAGACAGGTGTAAAACCAACTTTTTTTGCTGGAACTAAATTCTTTGCAATATCATCAAACATTGCGGATTTATTTGCTTCGATATCAAATAAGTCGATAATTTTTTCATAGGGAGAAATTTCTGGCTTAGGAATATAATTAGCCATTTTAATATCATATATTTCATCAAAAAAGTTTGTTAGATTTATTTTCTCTAACACATCTAAGACATGTTGCTTATTAGCATTTGTATAAATAATTTTTCTTCCCTCAAGTTTATATAATTCATCATTAAGATTTTGATTTGGACCAACAATTGAGTAATCTAACTTATGAACTTCTTCTAAAAAATAATCAGGATCTACACCATGATTATCCATCATACCTCTTAATGTAGTGCCATGTTGCTTGTAATATTTTGCTTGTAGTTTTTTTGCTTCAGCTAATTCCATATTTAAATTTTTAGCTACAAACTCACCCATTAACTTATGTACTTGCTGAAAAATTCCACTGTCTGCAGAGTACAGTGTGTTATCTAGATCAAATATCCAGGTATTGATGTTATCTTTAAAGCTCATTTAATTACTTGTTATTTGTGTACCAATTCCATGTTCAGTGAATAACTCTAATATTACTGAATGAGGAATTCTTCCATCTAAAATAGTAGATTTTTTAACACCTTTTTTCATTGCATCAATACATGTATTAATTTTCGGCTTCATACCTCCAAAAATATATTCTTTATTAGCAACATTTTTAGCTTCTTCTAAAGTTATTGATGATATTAATTTTTCATCTTTGTCTAAAATTCCAGGTACATCGGTTAGTAATAATAATTTACTTGCCTGTAACTCACCTGCTATAAAACCCGCAACAGTGTCAGCATTAATATTATATGTAAAATTATTTTCATCCTTACCTAAAGGAGATATGACAGGTATTTGACCATTTTTTATAAAGCTAGTTAGCATATCTTTGTTTAATTTTTTTGGTTGTCCAACAAAACCAATATCAACTATTTTTTCAATATTTGAATCACTATCTTTAATTTCCACATTCAATTTAGTTGCAGTGACTAAGTTATCATTACCAGATACTCCTATCGCTTTTCCTCCAGAGGCACTTATAGATTCTACTATTTCTGAATTGATATCCTTAGATAAAACTTCCTCAACGACCTTAATTGTTTCTTTATCAGTAACTCGTAATCCTTCAACAAATTGTGTTGATATATTTTTTGATTTAAGTCTCTCACCAATTTGAGGCCCTCCACCATGAATAATAATTGGTGACACACCTACTTCTTTTAATAACCCAATATCTCTTGAAAAACTCTCAGACAGTTTTTTATCTCCCATTGCATGTCCACCGTATTTTATTACAATGGTATCACCACTATGTTCTCGAATGTATGGAAGAGCTTCAACTAAGGTTGAGGCTTTATGAATAAAATAAGCCTGATCACTCTCTGATAAAAAATCAAATTTCATATTTATTGTGATAACCCGTATATAGATCTTTGAATCTCTGTAATACCATTATTTTTTTTGGTCTCAGATTGATATATTTTCGTAAATGATTTTTCATAATTTTGCATTAAACTTAAAATTGATTTTTTTTGATATTCTAAATAGTTATTAGATATTTTATCTATTTTAGTTAAAATTATTGAAAATTTTCTTGAACAATCACTCAATAAATCCAACATATCAATATCAGAATTTTTGATACCAACTTTTGAGTCAATGAGTAAAAAAACATGATCAAGTGTATCTCTATTTTCTATATATTCTTCAATCAGGGTCATTAAGTTTTCTCGAGCAACTTTTGATACTTTGGCAAAACCATAACCTGGCAAATCAATCATATTTATTTTTTCACTAATTAAAAAAACATTTATAGCCTGAGTTCTTCCTGGAGTTTTACTAGTTTTCGCTAGTTTTTTTGTTTTAGTTAACGAATTTATTAAACTAGATTTTCCAACATTAGATCTACCAATAAAACAACATTCTTTTTTTATATCTGAATAAGGAATGTCTTTAAATGACTGAAAGGAACCTAAAAACTTATTATTATTAAAAAAGTTATTTAAATTTTTATTTAAGCTAGCCATTTTTGGCTAAAATTCTTCTTTGAATATACCATTGCTGCGCAATTGATAAAATATTGTTCACTGACCAATATAAAACTAAACCAGCTGCAAAACCAGCTAGTACAAAAGTAAATACAAATGGAAGTAATGCAAAAATTCTAGCCTGTGTTGGATCAGCGGGAGCAGGATTTAGTTTTTGTTGTAACCACATAGTGAAGCCCATAATGATAGGAAGAATACCAATATCAATTATTGAAAGTATAGGTGGCACATCCCAAGGAACTAATCCAAATATTGTCATTAAGCCTAATGGGTCTGGCGCAGATAGATCATGAATCCATCCATAAAAAGGAGCGTGATACATCTCTATCGTAACAAACAACACTTTATACAAAGAGAAGAAAATTGGTATTTGTACTAAAATTGGTAGACAACCCGCAACAGGATTAGCACCCTCTCTTTTATACAATGCCATTAGTTCTTGCTGCATTTTTTGTCTGTCATTTGGATATGTTTCTTTTAATCTTTGCATATCAGGCTGAAGTTTTTTCATCTTTGCCATAGATTTAAAAGATGCTTGTGCCAGTGGGAATAAAATTAAACGCATTAAAATGGTAAAGGCAATTATTGCTAGACCAAAATTACCTGCATAACCAAAAAACCAATTAATGGCATATGAAACAGGTTTAGTTAAAAAACTAAACCAGCCCCAGTCAATTGCATCAGTAAATCTTGGTATAGAGAGATTTTCGTCATAAGCACTTAAGACATTTAATTTTTTTGCACCCACAAATAATTTTCCGCCGTAAGATATATTTTCACCCGAGTTAATTTTATATATCTGACCAACATAACCTGCCCTATAGCTATCACGTCCATTATTACCATACCTATAATTAACGTTAATGGATTGGTCAGCATCAGGAATTAAAGCAGACATCCAATATTTGTCTGTAAAACCTAACCAACCTCCTTGTGTTTTATTATCGCAAAACTCTTTTTTTGTTTGCATTGATGAATTACAATCATCGGCAATATCATCATAATTTTTTTCCAATAATTCGTCGTTTATTAGACTAATTAAACCCTCGTGAAGTATAAAAAAATTAATTGTATCTGGTGTGTTTATTCTTTTGATTAATCTGTATGGAAAAACTTCAATATATTCACCACTGTTATTTTCTATTTCCTGTGTAATTGTAAACATATACTCATCATCAACTTGATAGTTGATTTTGAAAGTTATATTTTTATTATTCGTCCAACTAAGTGTAACAGGGCTTGAGGGGCTTAGAGTGGTAGAGTTAGTTTTCCAATTTGTTTCTAAATTAGGTAATTCAATGTTAGAATTTTTTAGCTCTTTCCAACCTGTTTCAATATAATATGGATTAGCAGTCCCATCCGGTAACAAAAGCTGTATATTATTCGAATCAGGTTCTAAGCTAGTTTTATATTTTGATAATATGAGGTCATCTAAAATTGCTCCTTTTAAATTTATAGAACCTTTAATAGATGCATTTTCAAAAATAACTCTATCGGTTTGAATTAAAGCTTCATCTCTACTTTGTATTTCTGAAACAGCTTGGCTGCTTTGTCCGTCAATGGATGTTGCAGGCTCTAATACTTCATCTTCTTCAAAGGATGTTGTTTGAATTGGTTGAGTTGGAAATAATAATTGAAAAAAAATAATTATCGCAATTGAAATACCAATAGCTAAATATAAATTTCTTTGCTCGTTCATTTATTTAACTCAGATTTTTTTGGTACTGGATCAAATCCGTGGGAACCCCAGGGATGACATTTTGAAATTCTTTTCACCGATAAAATTGATCCTTTAAATAACCCATGTTCCTTTAATGCTTTAATGGAATACTCAGAACAGGTTGGTAAATACCGACAATTCTGCCCAAGTATTGGTGAAATCAATAACTGGTATAATCTAATTATTATGATTAAAGGTAATGAAATATATTTACTAACCATTTATCTTTCCCTTAAGTTCTAATAAAAGTTTATCAAATTTCTCTTCGAGCAATGACGTTTTAGCTATTAACACATAATATGAATTAATTTTACCATTAATAATAATTTTTCTAGCTAATTCTCTCATTATTCTCTTTGCTCTATTTCTTTTTACTGCGTTGCCAATTTTTTTGGAAGCTGTGTATCCTACACCTATAGAATTTTCTAGATCTTGATTGTGTAAAATTTGGATATTCATATTTTTACCTTTTATAAATTCTCCCTCGTTTCGTATCATAACGAAAGTCGATCTTTTCTTAATTGTAAATAATGTTTGGGCCATTTGGCCTTTTTAAGCGCTTAATTGAGCTCTTCCTTTTGCACGTCTTCTATTAATGATTTGACGACCTGCTTTAGTTGCCATTCTAGCCCTAAAACCGTGTCTTCTTTTTCTAATTACTCTACTAGGTTGGTAAGTACGTTTCATAATAAATCTCTGGGCCTAATACGAATTCATTATATATAAGTCAAATATTTACTTATGTAATCGATGAAAATTTTCAGAAAAGCTAGTGAATTAGAGCCAAATTTAGTTTCAATCAAAGACAAGGGTCAGTCTATTGGTTTAGTTTTAACAATGGGAAACTTACACGATGGACATTTATCTCTCATTAGAGAAGCACAATTACATAACGAATTTGTGATCTGTTCAATATTTATTAATCCTACTCAATTTAACAATGAAAATGATTTCAATTCTTATCCAAAGACAATTGATGAAGATATTTCTAAATTAGAAAATATTGGTTGTAATTTACTCTTCTTACCTGAAGTTCAAGAGATATACCCTAAAGGATTGGCAAAGAAAAAAATTGTAAACAATTTTAGAAATATTTTATGTGATAAATTTCGACCTGGCCATTTTGATGGAGTTACTACTGTTGTGGATCTTTTTTTTAATATGATTAAACCAACGAATAGTTATTTTGGTGAGAAGGATTTTCAGCAAGTAAAAATAATACAAGATTTAGTAAAAATTAATCATCACAATATTAAAATAATTCAATGCCCATCTGTACGAGATAAAATGGGTATGAGTTTATCTTCAAGGAACTCTAAATTTTCTAATGATCAATTAAAAATTTTCAATGTATTGGGAAATAAAATTAAAGAACATATTAATCGATTAACACAAAATGAAATTAATAATTTAGATCAATTAAAAATAGAGCTTCTTCAAAATAATATAAATAAAATTGACTATTTAGAAATAAGAAATGAAAATAATTTAGAAATAACAAAAAATTATTCTAAAGCTAGATTATTTATTGCTCTATATATTAGTGATATAAGAATTATTGATAATTTTAAGTTATATTAAGGTATTAACCAATTATATTCTGGTTCATTATTTTTAAATGTTAATTTTAATCTACGATGACCTGAAATTTCTAAATAAAGCCAATCAATTTCATTAATTTTATTTTCAACTACTGTAAAATTTTTATATCCTTTTTCACTTTCTTCATGACTTGGCTCCTTGCCAGTTAAATGTTCAGGGATACCGTCTTCTGGAAACTCAGTGATTGAACTTGGATCTTTCAATGTTAAGTAACATTTTCTACTAAATAATCTTGTTTTATTCCACATTTCTTTTGCTTTATCATTTTGATTATTAATCAAAGAAGTTGTTTTGATTCGCATTTGAATTTTTAATTTATGATCATAAAACACAAATTGAGAATTAGTATTTTTTTTTAAATTAGGCACTTTTGGAGATCTAAAGTCTGTGTGAAAGTTAAGTATCATGCTACTGGCATCAAATTTTCTTAAGACTACGACTCTAGAATCTATTCCACCTTCACTATCAATATTACTAAAGACTGGCGTATGAAATGCGTGTTTTCTATCTTTAACTCCTCTAGTTAAATTTTTCTTTATATCCTCAAATATTTCTGGAGCATTTTCTTTTGAAGAAGTCGACATTGTTATTGTAATATAAATTGTTTTGAAGAAATAGCTAGATAATGGAAATAAATAAAATTACGAATTTATTGAATCTGGAGCATGTTAAGTTTTTAATATCTATCTTTAAAGAAAATAATATTGAAATTAGATTAGTAGGAGGATGTATACGAGATGCTCTTCTTGAAAGAGAAATCAAAGATATTGATACAGCAACAAACTTGGAGCCTCAGGATGTTTTGTCATTACTAAAAGAGAACAATATTGAATATGATGATTTTGCTATTCAATATGGATCTATAATTGCTTATCCTCATAATCGAAAAATACAAATTACAACTTTACGTGAAGATATTAATCAAATGGGAAGACATACAAATGTAATTTACACCAAAAGCTGGAAAAAAGATTCAGCCAGAAGAGATTTTACTTTCAATGCTTTATATGTTGGAAACAACAATAAACTACATGATTATTACAATGGCCAATCAGATTTAAATGAGAGTAAAATTTGTTTTATTGGTGAAATAGAGGATAGAATAAAAGAAGATTACCTAAGAATCTATCGATACTTTAGATTTAGAGGTTTATTTAATTTACCTAAAACATCTTTAAGTGATCAAAAAATTGTAGAAAAATATATTCACGAATCTTTAGCAGTGTTGACCAACGATGTAATAAGGCAAGAAATATTAAAAATGTTTAATATGTCTTTTCCTTTAAATTGTTTTTATATATCTCATCAAACGTTACAAAAATTTAAATGGGTTGAAATAGTACAAGAGCATTTCATACGAACAAAATATGATCTTGGATTAAATAAATGTCTGAATAAAATTGATAATTTAATAAATTAGTTTTTTAGTTTACAATTTTCGCACAAACCAAATATTTCTAAATTATGTTTTTTATAATTGAAGTTATTCTTTTCTGCTTGTTTTGAAAAATAAGAAATCAAATTATTTCCAGTTAGCTCAGTAACACTATCACAGTTTTCACATATCAAAAAAGATGTAGAAGTTTTTGCATTACAGCCTTCATTCTTACAAGCAACATATGAATTTCTACTTTCTATTTTATGTACTTTGCCAATTTCTATAAGCTTATCTAAAGCTCTATAAACTTGAAGAGGAGATTTAATTCCTTTTTTTTGAATATCAAAAAGGATTGTATATGCCTTAAGAGGTTCTGATGCGCTCTCTAAAATATCAAGAACTGTTTGTTGATTTTTAGTTAAGTTTAAAGTTTCTAAAGACATATTCTAGATTACCAAATTGCTATCGTTTTTGCAACTGACCCTTAATTTCAAGAGGAACCAATGAAATAATGAAAAGTATTAAAGCCACCACTATTATCGAAGGCCCTGAAGAAGTATTTATTTCTAAAGAAGCAAATAATCCAACTACTACTGATAAAATACCTGAAAAGATTGCGATAACAATCATTTGTCTAGGACTGTTGCTAATGTTTCTGGCAATAGCTGCAGGAATTAAAAGTAAACCTGTAATTAATAGTGCCCCAATCATTTTTATAGACAAAGCAATTACTCCTGCCAATAAAAGGGTAAATATAAAATTAGAAAATTCAGGCCGCATACCTTCAGCAGCTGACAAATCATAATTTACAGTTGCTGAAAATAAAGATTTCCAAATAAAATATAAGATAATTAATATTATGCTTCCACCTATCCAAACTAAACCAATGTCAGCAGTTGTCACTGCAAGAATATCGCCAAATAATAATCCCATGAGATCAAATCGGATGTAAGATAAAAAACCAATCAATACTAAACCGATGGCAAGTGTTGAGTGAGCAAGAAGTCCAAGTAAAGAATCTCCAGCTAGTTTTGTTCTTTTTTGTAAGCTTACAAGAAGTAAAGCAACAACAGCTGATATTACAAACACAGAAAAAGCAATATTTAAACTAAATGAGTATGCTAATGTTACTCCTAAAAGGGCTGAGTGAGATAAGGTGTCACCAAAATATGATAACCTCCTCCAGATAACTAAGCATCCAAGTGGTCCAGCAACAATAGCTATACCAACCCCTGCAACAAGTGCACGAATAAAAAAATCATCAAACATTAATTTTTAACACTCCCATCTGTCTGATGTGAATGATCATGTTCATGTTGATAGAGCGATAGGGTAGCAGCATTATGTTCTCCAAATAATTCTATGTAGGAAGAATTTTTTACTATTGATTTAGGTGATCCAGAACAACAAATGTGACCATTTAAACAAATTACATGATCTGTTGCAGACATAACAAAATGGAGATCATGAGATATAAGAAGGATGCCACAATTTAATTTGTTACAAATTTCTTTTATAAGATTGTATAGAGCTATTTCTCCATTAAAATCTACTCCCTGCACAGGTTCATCTAAAACAAGTAGATCTGGTTTTTTAGCAATTGCTCTTGCGATTAAAACTCTCTGAAATTCTCCACCAGATAAGTTATGAATCTCATTGTATATTAAATGCTGAACCCCTGTTAATTCTAGAGCTTCAATAATTTCATCTTTATTAATATGACTTGTTAGATTCATAAAATCTATAACTCGAAGTGGCATAGTCCAATCAATACTAATTTTTTGAGGAACATATGCCATTTTTGTTGAATAATTTTCAATTGAACCTTCATCTGATTTTAGAATATTAAGTGCCATTTTAGCGGTAGTTGTTTTTCCTGAGCCATTTGGGCCAATCAAGGTTACAATTTTGCCCTTGTGAATTTCAAGAGAGATACCTTTTACAATCCATTTTGAAGATTTTTGGACACCGCAATCTTTTAATCTTACCAATAAATTATTATTTTCGTTCATTTTTATATTTACAATCTAAAATGTAATATTATAACATTACGTTCATTAACAGACTTAATTATTAATAGGAACATTTTTTATGAGACAAAACAACATTTTTTTGATGCTTTTGAAAGTATTTTTCTTTTCATCAATTTTAGTTGCAACTTCAGCAGTAAGAGCAGAATTAAAAGTTGTAACTACAATTAAACCACTTCATTCACTAATTGCGAATGTAATGGATGGTGTAGGTGAGCCAGCACTTATAATTGAAGGAAGTACTTCCCCCCATAGCTTTACATTAAAACCTTCTCATGCCAAACTTTTAGAAGAAGCAGATATCATATTCTGGGTTGGTGAAAGTATAGAAACGTTCATGGAAAGACCTCTTGAGTCAATTGTCAAAAATGCAGAAGTTGTAGAGTTCATGGAAGTTGAAAGTATTAATAAATTGAAGTTTAGAGAAGAATCGATTTTTGAAGATCACGATGACCACGATGATCATGATGATCACGATGACCACGATGATCACGACGACCACGATGATCATGACGATCATGATGACCACGACGACCACGATGACCACGACGACCACGATGATCATGACGATCATGACGATCATGATGACCACGACGACCACGATGATCACAGTGGACACGATCACCACGGTCATGCACATGGTGAATTCGATGCTCACATTTGGCTAGATCCAATGAATGCTAAAGAAATGGTTAATGAAATTGCTCATGAGTTAGGCGATTTAGATCCAGCAAATAAGAATAAATATGAAGCTAATGCACAAGCTACAATCCAAGCGCTAGATCAATTAGTTAACGATATTGAAAAAGGAATAAATAAAGATGCAAAGTTTGTTGTCTTCCATGATGCTTATCAATACTTTGAAGAAAGATTTGGAGTTAGGGCTGCTGGAGCACTTACTTTGAATACAGATGTTTTACCTGGTGCTAAACAGATCGCTGATATTCAAGATGTAATTAAGGACAGAGGAATAAAATGTATTTTTTCTGAACCTCAGTTTAATCCAAAGATAATTACAACAATAGCTGAAGACATGAATATCAAAACAGGAGTTTTTGATCCTCTAGGTGCTAATATTGATTCAAATAAAGATCTTTATTTTAAGTTAATACAAAACTTAGGAAATGAACTTAAAGGTTGTTAGAAATATATTTTAAATATTAAATTTAAATAGAGGGTGTTAACTAACAGCACCCTCCACCTTCACAAGTACAGCAACAGCTACAACTGCAACCACACTTTGGTGGGTTTGGATTTTGATTTTTCATAATCATACCTATATCTATATCTGAATAATTTTTAAACAAATTTATGAGAAAAATTATAGAAATTAAAGAGTGTATGAAGACTTTCGAGGGTGACGGGATACCTGTAACGAGAGCTTTCCCTGCCCCTGGAATGAGAGAAAATGATCCTTTTCTTCTTTTTGATCATTTCGGCCCAATTAATTATGAACCAGGAGGGGCAACTGGTGTACCAGCACATCCTCATTGTGGATTTGAGGCAATTACTTACATGCTTGGTGGTGAAGTAGAACACAGAGACTCATTTGGTGGACAAGCAGAAATTGAAACTGGTGATGTACAATGGATGACAACTGGATCAGGTTTAATCCACTCTGAATTAGTAACAGAAAAATTTAAGAAGAGTGGAGGTGTCATGCAAGGATTACAAATCTGGGTTAACCTTCCAAAAAAAAATAAAAAAGTTAAACCTTGGTATCAACATATTAAAAGAAACACTATTCCAACAGTATCTGAAAATGCAAATATAGAAATTAAAGTTCTTGTGGGTGAAATAAATGGAACCAAATCCAAAGTTCAAACATATTCACCTGTATCAATATTTGATATTCAATTTTCAAAACCAGATATGACAAAGTTTAATGTTGATAAAGAACAAAATCTTATGATCTATATTATCGATGGTCAATTACAATTTAATGAGGAAGATAAAATCGCTAATAAAGGTGATATGATTTACTTTGATCAGTCAAGTGATGAGATTCAACTTACATCGATATCAGAAAAAGGATCCTACCTAGTTTTAGCAGGTAAGCCGCTTAAAGAACCTGTAGCACGTTATGGTCCTTTTGTGGCAAATTCTGAAGGAGAAATCAAGCAAGCAATGATGGACTATCAAGAAGGAAAGATGGGAAGCTTAGCTTAAGTTAATTGACGTAACATTTCACCAGCTACAATAGCAACTGAACTACTAAGATTAATCGATCTAGGACCCTTTATCATTGGTATTGTTAATCTCTCATCGACAGAGCTATGAACAAAATCAGGCGCTCCAGCACTTTCTCTGCCAAATAAAATAATATCATTTGATTGAAATTTATAATCGAAATAACTTTTTTTACTTTTTGTTGTTAGAAGAACCAGTCGATATGAATTATCTTTTGACCAATCATAAAATTTTTCCCAACTTAAATGTTTTTTTAATTCTAGATAATCATAGTAATCCATTGATGCTCTTTTTAGTCTCTTATCATCAATCACAAAGCCAGCTGGCTCTATTATATCTACTGGTATTCCAAGACAGGCACCTAGTCTAAATATGTTTCCTGCATTCTGTGGTATGTCGGGTTCAAATAGAGCAATTCTCATGTTTTTTTACTATATTATTTTATTACTTGCGTCACGCTGGCACATATTTAAAAAGTATTTTTTTGAGTATTTAAGATATAAGAAATTCACAATAAATGGCTAAAAAACGCAAAAATAAGAGAAGAGATTTCCTACAACTTAGTACCGTAACGCTTGGTGCTGTTGGAACAGCTGCTTTTATATGGCCTTTTCTAAAAAGTATGAGTCCAGCTGAAGACACATTAGCTGCAGGATCAACAGAAGTAGATATTAGTGCTATTGAAGAAGGTCAAAGTATAACAATAAAGTGGCGTGGAAAACCTGTTTTCATAAAAAAAAGAACAAAAGATGAGATTGATGCAGCTAAAATGGTTCAAGCTTCTGACTTAAGAGATCCACAAGATGATGCTGATAGAGTACAAAAAGAAGAATGGTTAGTTTTAGTGGGAGTATGTACACACTTAGGTTGTGTTCCACTTGGTCAAAAGGTTTCTGATATGAAAGGTGAGTACGATGGTTGGTACTGCCCATGTCATGGTTCACATTACGATACATCAGGTAGGATAAGAAAGGGACCAGCTCCCAAAAACTTGGACGTTCCGCCCTATACCTTTTTAAATGATAATACTATAAAGATAGGATAACATGGATAAGAATCGAAAAGTACATCAGTTTAAAAATCCCGTCCTTAATTGGATAGAGTTTCGTTTACCAATTATTTCTTACTTCAAAAAAGAATACGGTGATTATCCAATGCCTAAAAATTGTAATTATTTTTGGAGTTTTGGTGCTTTAGCAACAATTACGCTTGTTACAATGATAGTAAGCGGAATTTTTCTTGCAATGAATTACACACCACATACTGATATGGCATTTGATAGTGTTGAAAGAATAATGCGAGATGTCAATTACGGTTGGTTAATGCGATACATTCATTCCAATGGTGCAGCCTTTTTCTTCATCATAGTTTACATTCATATAGTAAGAGCAATGTATTTTGGTTCTTACAAATATCCAAGAGAGCTTAATTGGATTTTAGGTGTATTTATATTTTTATTAATGATGGCAACTTCTTTTCTTGGTTACACATTACCGTGGGGACAAATGTCTTATTGGGGAGCTACAGTTATAACAAATTTATTTAGTGCAATTCCATTTATTGGTGAAGGATTAAAGACATGGCTTCTTGGTGATTACAATGTTGGAAATGCTACTTTAAACCGTTTCTTTGCTCTTCATTATGTTTTACCATTTGTTATTTTTGGTGTCGTAGGATTACATGTTGCTGCAGTCCATGTTCATGGTTCAAATAACCCTGATGGGATTGATATTAAAACTAACAATGACTCAGTAAACTTTTTTCCATATATGTTAATTAAAGATACAGTAGCTATGTGTGCTTTTGGTGTTGCTATTTCTGCAGTAATATTCTTTGGACCAAATCTTATGGCTGAAGTAGATAATTATATTCCAGCAGATCCACTTGTTACTCCAGCTCACATTGTTCCAAACTGGTATCTTGCACCTTTTTATGCAATTTTAAGAGCAGTACCTGATAAATTAGGAGGGGTTCTCCTAATGTTTGGTGCGATAGTAATTCTCTTTGTTCTACCTTGGCTTGATAGATCAAAAGTGAGAAGCTGTAATTATAGACCTATATATAAGTGGTTTATGATGGGCTTTTTTGTTAACTTCTTTGCATTAGGCTACGTTGGTATGCTTCCTGCTGAAGGTTTATATCTTTTAATTGCTAGAGTAGGTTTACTTTACTACTTTGGTTTTTTCTTTATCATTACACCTTTTGTTGGTTGGATAGAGAAGCCAAGTAAGCTACCGCTCAGTATTAGTGATGTTTATGCTAAAAATATAGCTCCTAATATTGGTGGAGGAGAAAAAGGAATTCCTTCACCAGCAATGCAAAAAGATACAAATCTATAATGCGCCTATTACTTATTATTTTTCTATTATTCTCTTCAAATTTATTTGCTGCAGAAATGAGTACTGAAAAAATGCCAAAACATGATTGGTCTTTTAAAGGTGTAACGGGAACTTTTGATAGAGCCGCAATTCAAAGGGGCTATAAAGTTTATAGAGAAGTATGTGCAGGATGTCATTCAATGAAACTGCTATATTACAGAGATCTTATTGATGTTGGTTTTTCTGAGGCTCAAGTAAAAGTAATTGCTTCTGAATATACTGTATTAGACGGTCCAAATGATGATGGTGAAATGTTTGAAAGACCGGCTAGACCAGCAGATAGATTTGTTAATCCATATGCCAATGATAACGAAGCAAGAGCAAATAATAATGGAGCTTATCCTCCAGATTTGAGTGTAATTACAAAAGCTAGAAAATATGGAGTTGATTATATTTATAACCTTCTTCTAGGTTATGTTGAACCTCCAAAGGGAATGGAGGTCGGTAATGGAATGTGGTACAATAAATGGATGGCTGGAAATCAAATAGCTATGCCAGCACCTATAGCCGATGGAAGTGTAGATTATGATGATGGCACTGATAATAATGCAGAACAGTTATCGGCTGATGTAACACATTTTCTTCACTGGGCTGCTGAACCAGAAATGGAAGAAAGAAAAAATTTAGGAATCAAAGTAATATTATTCTTTATTATTCTTGGAACAATTGTGTACTTAGCAAAAAACAGACTTTGGCGAGACGTCACTTAGACATTAAATAAAAAGTTCATTACATCACCATCTTTGACGATATAATCTTTACCTTCTTGTCTTAGCTTTCCCGAATCTCTACTTCCAGCATCGCCATTATTTTCTATATAGTCTTCATAAGAGATAGTCTCTGCTCTAATAAATCCTTTTTCAAAATCAGTGTGAATTTTTCCAGCAGCTTGAGGTGCAAGTGTTTCTTTTTGTATTGTCCATGATCTTGTTTCTTTTGGACCACATGTAAAATAGTTTATCAAACCTAAAAGTTCATATCCTGATTTTATAACCTTATTCAATGTTGTTTGATCTAAATTAAGTTCTTTTAGAAATTCAAGTTTTTCTTCTTCATTATCTAATTCTGCTATTTGTGCTTCTATTGATGCAGAGATTAAAACTACAGAATGATTATTTTTTTTAGCAAACTCGATGACTTTTTTTGATAACTCGTTTCCAGTGTGAATAGATTCTTCATCTACATTACATATGTACATAGTAGGCTTTAGACTAATTAAGTTAAGATTATTTACAAAGTCAATTTCATTACTAGCGAATTCATCAATTTTTAAGATACTATTAGCATCTAGCATTTGTAAGATTTTATTTATTATATCGAATTGATCTTTAGCTTCTTTATCATTTGCTTTTAATTTTTTTTCTAAACTAGTTTTTTTATTATTTAAGCTTTCAAGATCAGCCAATTGTAATTCTAAATTTATTGTTTCAATATCATCTAATGGATCAATTTTTGATGATACATGAGTAATGTTAGTATCTTCAAAGCATCTAACAACATGTGCTATTGCATCAACTTCCCTAACGTGCCCTAAAAATTTATTTCCTAAACCTTCTCCTTGTGAGGCTCCTTTTACTAATCCTGCAATATCAACAAAATCCATGAAAGAAGGGATTATTTTTTCACTCTTTCCAATGATTGCAAGTTTGTCTAATCTGTCATCGGGCACTGCAACTCTTCCTATATTTGGTTCTATAGTTGCAAATGGATAATTTGCAGCTTCCGCTTTATTTGATTGGGTAAGTGCATTGAATAAAGTGGATTTACCAACATTTGGTAATCCAACTATCCCACACTTAAATCCCATAATTAATTTTGCTCACTTATTTTTGTTAAAAATAGAGGAATATCTGAAAATATTAATTCTATATTTTTAACCATTTTATCAATTTTTTTATTTATTATTTCTTCTTCTGATTTTGAAAACTTATTTAAAACATAACTTGAAACTAAATCTTTATGCCCAGGATGATCAATTCCAATACGTATTCTAAAATAATTTTCCCCTATAAATTGGTCAATACTTTCCAATCCATTATGACCTCCGTTTCCACCACCTTGTTTTATTTTTACTTTTGATAATTCTAAATCAAGGTCATCATGTATAACAAAAGTATCGTCTAATTTTATTTTATAAAAATTCACAATTTCTGAAACAGCTTTTCCAGATAAATTCATGAATGTAAGAGGTTTTAACACAAAGATTTTTTGATTATTGATTACACCTGAATATAATTCTTTTTTTTTATCTTCTTTGATTTTATCCAAATTAAAATGTGAGATTATATTATCCGCTAAATGGAAACCTACATTATGTCTGGTATTATTATAATTTACACCTGGGTTTCCAAGTCCACAAATTAAAAACATATAATGAAATATAAAGTAAAGTTACTTAGATTCTTTATTTTCTTCTTTATTATCAGAAGATTCTTCCTTCTTTTCCTCTGATTTCTCTTCACCACCTTCTGCTGCACCTTCTTCAGTTGTTTCTTCAGTTTTAGTTTCAACTTCTACAGTTGGCGGAACTAAAGTAGCTATTACGAAATCTCTATCTGAAATAGTAGGAGTAACCCCCTCAGGTAGTTGAATATTGCTAATTTTAACTGCATCACCTATTTCACTTTCAATTAAATCAAATTCTAATTTGTTAGGTATATTATTTGCATTACATGTTAGTTCAACAAGTCTTCTAACAGTATTTAAAACTCCACCTTTTTTCAAACCAGGACATTTATCTTGATTTAAAAATTCTACAGGAATTTCAACATTTACTTTTGTATTTTCTTGTACTCTTAAAAAATCAAAATGTATAAGTCGATCACTAACAGGGTGATATTGCAATTGTTTAGGAAGTATTTTTTCTTTCTTTCCATCGACATCAAGATTGATAATTGTTGAATAAAAAGAACCAGTACCCATTAATTTTTTGAGTATTTTATCTTCTAGAGCAATTTTTTTAGGTTCGGTTCCCTTGCCATAAATAATACCAGGAACTAATCCCTTAATTAAAAGACTATGATTTGAACCAATATCTTTATTTCTTTCTATCGCTTTAAAATCACTCATAAAATAAAAAAAATTTAATCAAAAAGGGCGGACACTGAAGTATCAGTGTTAATCCTTTTAATCGCATCACCCATTAAAGGAGCAATACTAATATGTCTAATGTTTTTTGTGCTTTTTACCTCTTTAGACGGCTCTATTGTATCTGTTAATACCAATTCTTTTATGCTCGAATTTTCAATCTTTTTTAGCGCATCTCCAGATAATACACCATGAACAATATAAGAATAAATTTCTTTAGCCCCATTTTTACTCAGAGCTTCAGCAGCATTACATAACGTGCCTGCAGAGTCAGCTATATCATCTAGTAAGATGCAAGTTTTATCTTTTACATCTCCGATGATATTCATTACTTCAGACTCACCAGCTTTTTCTCTTCTTTTATCGGCAATTGCCAGTCCAGCCTCTAATCTTTTAGCAAAAGCTCTGGCTCTAACAACACCGCCAACATCAGGTGAAGCAACAACTAAATCTTTGTTTCCATTAAATCTTTCTTTAACATCATCGATTATCGGTCTTACAGAAAAAATATTATCTAAAGGAATGTCAAAAAAACCTTGAATTTGACCAGCATGTAAATCCATTGTTAATACCCTATCGGCGCCTGCGGATGTAATTAAATTTGCAACAAGTTTTGCAGTGATTGGTGTTCTAGGCCCAGTCTTTCTATCTTGCCTTGCATATCCATAATAAGGAATAACGGCAGTAATCCTTTTTGCGGATCCCCTTCTTGCAGCATCAATTGTAATTAAAAGTTCCATTAAATGATCATTTGCTGGATGTGATGTGGATTGAATAATAAACACATCTTCTCCTCTAATATTTTCATTTATTTCCACAAATATTTCTCTATCATTAAAAGTTCTAACAGAAGCATCTGCTAAAGGAACATCAATATGTTTAGAAATTTTTTCTGCTAGGGATTTACTACTATTACAGGCGATTATTTTCATATAATCAAATTAATTACTATATTAGAATAATAATAGATCAACTAAAATTAATCATTAAATGCAATGATATTTAGCATTCTTCCAGTATCTCTAAATTTTTGTGATTCCCTTCGATGGCTAAAAAAAAGTCTCTTGTTTGAAAGGGTATCTTTGTTAATGTTATATATATTTTTAATACCCAATTCCTTAAATTGATAGTTAATCAATCTTCTTAAATTAAATAAATCTTTGTCTTTATTTTTGTATTTGAAGAAAATAGAGTATTTTTTATTTTTGCTTATAAACTTACTTTTAAAGTCTTTTGAAACTTCAAAGTTTTTAAAGCTCAAACAAGGACCAATAAGAACGACAATATTTTTTTTAATTATTTTTTGTTTAACAAAATATTCTATACCTTTAGCAGCTATATTTTTTAATGCCCCTTTCCATCCTGAATGAAGAGCACAAATATATTTTTTATTTTTATCAAAAATAAAAATTGGACAGCAATCTGCAGTTAAAACCCCTAAAGCTATTTGCTTATTGCTTGTGATTAATCCATCTCCAGAATATTTATTACCTATATTTTTTTTATTAATTTCTACGATCTTGTTGGAGTGAATTTGACTAATAAATTTAATTTTTTTTCTGATCTTTAAATTTTTAAGACAGATATCAATGTTTTTATTTACATTTACTTTTGTATCTTTGCTGTTTAAGCTGCAGTTCAATGAAAAGTTTTCTTTTTTTGATACTCCACCATTTCTAGTAAAA
>CACMRK010000007.1 GCA_902616075.1 uncultured Alphaproteobacteria bacterium | reverse complement strand
CAAATTGTGTAGATGCATTTTTAAGTATTATTGCGCTGTCAATTTTATTATAAAATTTTTCAAAGGTTTTTTCACTTTCTGTAATTATACTTTCCGTATGTCCAGAAGAATAATCATTTATATGCTTAACCGCTTCATCAACTCCTGAAACAATTTTTACTGATAAAATTTTATCTAAATATTCTAATGACCAATCTTCTTCGCTTGCAGTTTTAAAATCACTATCTAAAGACTGAATATATTCATCACCTCTAATTTCACAATTTACTTCCTTTAGAGGTTTTAATATTTTCATTGCTTCGTCTTTAATTTTTTCATCAATTAAAAGTGTTTCTGCAGCACCACAAATTTCGGGACGCCTCATTTTACTATTAAAAACTACTTTTTCTGCAATGCTTAAATCAGCATCTTTATCTACATACACATGACATATACCGTCTAAATGTTTGATAACGGGTATTTTGCTTGCTGAATTAATTTTTTCAATCAAACCTTTGCCACCTCTAGGAATAATTACGTCAACATAATCTCTCATGCTTAGCAAATGATCAACCGCTTCTCTTTCAGGTGTATTAATCATTTGGACACAATGTTCAGGGAGGCCAGCTTCTGTGAAAGCATTTGTAATATTATTTACCAATTCCTTAGAGGAATGAAAACTATCACTACCACCTCTTAAAATTATACAATTGCCAGATTTTATAGAAAGACAAGACGCATCAATAGTGACGTTCGGTCTGGATTCATAAATCACGCCTAATACACCAAGTGGTGTTGAAATTTTACGAAACTGCAAACCATTAGGTCTTTCCCATTTTTCTAATATAATACCAATTGGATCTGGTATTTCGATTATATCTTCAATTGATGTAATCAATCCATCAATAGATTTTTCAGATAATGTAAGTCTATTTATTAAAGGCTTAGCTAAAGATTTTTTTTCACCATTTTCTAAATCTATTTTATTAGCTTCAAGAATTTTATTTCTATTTTTATCTAAATTTTTAGTGAGTTTTTTTAAAGCAAGATTTTTTTGATCACTGCTACAGACTTTCATATTTAGAGAGGCAGATTTTGCTCTTTTGCCTAATTCAATAATATTATTTTTAATACTCATGTAGAAAGCTTAACTAAATTATCTTTATGTACCACTTCATCTCTTCCTTCGAAACCTAAAACTTTATAAATTTCTTTACTTTTCTTTCCAATAATTTTTTTTGCATCATTAAAATCATAAGCAGATATGCCTATTGCTACCTTTTGACCATTCTCAACTAAGATAGATATTACATCGCCTCTTTTAAACCTTCCCTTGATATCTATTACACCTGCAGGAAGAAGACTTTTATTTTTTAAAATTGCATTTTTAGCTCCTGAATCAATAATAATGGATCCTGATGGTTTTAAATGATTTAATAACCATTTCTTTTTGGACGAGTTTGTAGAAGTTAAGGGATAAAAAATTGTTGAATTTTTTTTATTAATATCACTTATTGGTTTGTTTTTATCACTATTAGTGATTATCGTAGCACAACCGTTTTCGGCACTTATCTTTGCCGCTAAAATTTTTGTGGCCATTCCTCCACTACCCAGCTCAGAAGATTGATAATTTCCAAGTTCTTCAATTTTTTTATCAATTTTAAATACCTCTGAAATTTTTTTGACATCCTTATCTTTTTTTGGATTACCTTGATATAACCCATCAATATCACTTAATAAAATTAATAAATCAGCTTCAATCATCTGTGCTACTCTTGCTGCCAATCTATCATTATCACCATAGCGAATTTCCTCAGTAGCAACAGTGTCATTTTCATTAATGATTGGGATTATGTTTTTGCTTTGTAATGATGATATTGTATTTCTAGCATTTAAATATCGTCGCCTTTCTTCACTATCTTCTAATGTTAATAAAATTTGAGAAACACCTATCTTGTATTTTCCTAGTTTATTTCTCCATTGATGGGCTAATTCAATTTGACCAACTGAAGCTGCTGCTTGTTTATCTTCTAATTTTCTTAACCTTGTATTTGAAATACTTTTTGCACCTAATGCAATAGCGCCAGAACACACAATCACAATTTTTTTTGTTTTATTTAATTCCGCAATGTCTTTACATAAATTATCTAACCACTTAGATTTGATCTTTTTTGTTTTCGAATCAACAATTGAATTTGAACCAATTTTAACAACGACTTTTTTATATTTTTTAATCATTTGTGATTTCATTATATTTGAATAAATAATCAATTAGATCATCTATACCTTCATTATTAAAACTTGATATAAAAAGAATATCAGAATTTAATTTTTGATTGATCTTAATTTTTTTTTCCTCTAAATTTTCATTGAGTAGATCAACTTTGGTTAAAACAATTATTTCTTTTTTTGAAGATACTTTTTCACTATATTTTGAAATTTCATTTCTTACTGTAATATAGTTTTCGTACCAATTGTCGTCATTTATATCTACTAAATGAAGTAAATATTTACATCTCTCAATATGTGCTAAAAATTTATCTCCCAAACCTTTTCCCTCATGTGCACCTTCAATCAACCCTGGGATATCTGCTAATACAATTTCTTTATCAAAGCGTTTCACTGTACCAAGCACAGGATGTAAGGTTGTAAATGGATAATCCCCAATTTTTGGGTTAGCATTAGAAATTGTTGATAACAGAGTTGATTTACCTGCATTAGGTAAGCCTATTACTCCTATATCTGCAAATAATTTTAGTGATAACCATATCCATCTTTCTTCTCCTAATTCACCTTTTGTAAATTTTCTTGGAGCTTGGTTAACTGATGATTTAAAATGATTATTTCCTAAACCGCCATTACCACCCTTTAATAAAATGTATTCTTCATCAATTTTTGTTAGATCAGTTAGCAATACTGTTTTATCTTCATTGTAAATTTCTGTTCCAGGTGGAACTTTAATAACCATGTTGCTTCCATTTGCTCCTGTTTGATTTTTTCCCCTTCCATTTTCACCTTTTTTTGCTTTAAAATGTTGTTGGTATCTAAAATCAATTAGTGTGTTTAAATTATCATCCACTTTAAAAATAATATTTCCACCTTTGCCTCCATCGCCTCCATTAGGACCACCAAACTCAATATATTTTTCCCTACGAAAACTAGCGCAGCCGTCTCCACCATTGCCTGATGCAATATATATTTTTGCTTGATCTAAAAATTTCATAATAAATTTTTAATTAATTGGGATTATTGTTCTGTGGGAACAACTGATACAAAAGTTCTTACTCTTGTTTTTTTAAAAGCTACTTTTCCATTTATTGTAGCAAATATTGTGTGATCTTTACCTATGCCAACATTATCACCTGGATGAAATTTTGTGCCTCGTTGCCTAATAATAATGTTTCCTGCTATTACGTTTTCACCGCCAAATTTCTTAACTCCAAGTCTTCGACCCGCCGAGTCTCTTCCATTCCTAGAACTACCACCTGCTTTTTTCGTTGCCATTATTTATCTTCTTTTTTAGTTTTAACAGTTTTTTTAATAGTTTTCTTTACTGATTTTTTCTTAGGAGGTGAAGCTTTATTTACTGCTTTTTTTGTAACTGTCTTCTTTTTTGTAACTTTTACCTCTTTAGACTCAATTTTTTCTTTAGTAGTTTTGGTTTCAGTTCTTTTAACTTTTTTTGTTTCAGGTTCAGCAGTGGATTTTTTTCCACCATAAGAAATTGATTCTATTCTTAATACAGTTAGATATTGTCTATGGCCTTGTGTTAGTCTGTAATTTTGTCTTTTTCTTTTTTTAAAAACTATTATTTTTTTATCTCTGATTTGATCAACAATTTTTGCTTCAATTGAAGCATCTTTTAGTAATGGCTCGCCTAAGCTATTTGTGCTTTGATCACTGATCGCTAATACATCAGTAATAGAAACCTTATCACCTTTGGATCCCTCAAGTTTTTCTACTTTAAGTATCTGACCAGCTCTTGCTGAGTATTGCTTTCCACCAGTTTTGAAAATTGCTAACATATCTTTTGATGGCGGGGTTTATAGTGAACTATGCTAATAGTCAAATTAAAAATATGGCGCAAATACTGGAAATAAAGACCTTAAAAGCTATCCTTTGCTTTTCGCAAATAAGCAAATAATTCAAAGTCTGTAAAACCTAGCTCTTTCTTAATTATAGTACCTAATTCTGAATTTTGATTAAGGAATAAGTTATATTGTTTTTCATCTTCCAATAAAAAAGGTACGGATTTTCCTCTATTATTTAAATCATCATTAATTTTGTTTCTAACTGTCAAATAAGTACTTTCTTTTTTGAGTGTTTTCTCAAGAAAATTTAGATTGCCTATTGTATATTCATGACCACAATAAATAATTGTATTTTTACTTAACTCATTGATTTTTTTTAAACTGTTAAACATTTCATTTAATGTTCCTTCGAACACACGACCACAACCAAGTCTGAATAGTGTATCACCACAAAATAAAACACTATTGTTTTCATCATAGTAAATTATATGATCTAATGTATGCCCGGGTGTTTTTATTATTCTAAATGTATTTAAGCAGGAGTTGACTTCATCTCCATCACGTAAAACGAATCTTGTATTTTCAATTTGAGCACTTGGAGAGTGTATATTAACTTCTGGAAAAGCATTAAGTATTCCTTTTACACCTGATGTGTGATCTTTATGATGATGAGTAATAAATATATCTTCTATGGTTAAATTGTTTTCAAGAGCAAAATTTAATATAGGATTACTATCAGCAGGATCTATAACACAGCTCTTAAGCGATTCATTATATAAAACAAAAGAGTAGTTATCTTTTAATTGATCTATAATTTCAACTTTCATCTAATAACTAATTTGCAATAACAGAATTTTTTGCAAAAACTTTTTTTGATGATTTAATTTTTATTGGTTCAAAATTTTTATAACTTAATAAAAAGATAGCTTCGTGAGTGAAAAAATTAACTCCAGTAACTGATTCACTTATATCAAATTGCTTACCTTTTGATGTTAATCCAATACTTTTTTCAATCACAATATTCATTTCATTACACAAATTCAAAAAATCCTTAATTGTAAAAAAATGAATGTTAGGTGTGTCATACCATGTATAAGGTAAACTTTCTGTTACTGGCATTTTTCCAGATATTAAAAGCTGTAATCTTATTTTCCAATGTCCAAAGTTAGGAAAAGAAACTATTGCTTTTGTTCCTATTCTTAATAATTCAGACAGAATATCTTTGGGCTTCATCATTGCTTGTAAAGTTTGACTTAAAATTACATAATCAAAACTATTATTTGAATATTGGGACAAATCCAATTCGGCATTTCCATGTACAACATTGAAACCTCTTGCGATAGCATTTGCAGCTAGATCTCTATTTAATTCAATGCCATGAGTTATTGCATTAAGATTATTTTCTAATTGTTCCATAAGACCGCCATCACCACATCCAATATCTAGGATTTTTCTATCTTCTGCGATAAGTGTTTCAATAAGAGACCAATCTTTTCTTATGCTATTAATTTTATTCATCTATCTTCGCAAAGTTGTTTGTTAGGAAACCTTTTATTACATCATCTAACTGCGGTTCCTCTAATAAAAAACTATCATGTCCTTTATCAGTATCAATTTCTAGAAAGCTTACTTCTCTTGAAAGAGAATTTAATTGATTTACAATCATTTTACTCTCTATTGTAGGGAATAACCAATCTGAGGTAAATGAGACAATTAAATATTTTAAATGGTTATTTGGATTATGACTAAACTCAATATTTTTTCTAAATGTTTCATCATGATCAAAATAATCCATAGCCCTTGTTAAATAAAGATATGAATTTGCATCAAATCTTTCAACAAATGATTTACCTTGATATCTCAGATAGCTCTCAACTTGAAAATCAGCATCAAATCCAAAAGAAATAATATCTCTTGATTGAAGTTTTCTTCCAAATTTTCTATGCATCGCATTTTCGGATAAATATGTGATATGCGCAATCATTCTTGCTACTGATAGACCTCTTTCAGGCACTTCATTATTTTCAAAGTACTTTCCATTTTTCCAAATAGGATCACTCATTATTGCCTGTCGCCCAACTTCATGAAATGCAATATTTTGAGCCGAATGTTTTAAAGCGCCAGCAATATGTATTATATTTAAAATTTTATCTGGAAAATCGATTGCCCATTGAAGTGCTTGCATTGCTCCCATCGAACCACCAATGACAGAAAATAACTTCTCTATATTTAAACTTTCAATCAATAAAGATTGAGCCTTCACCATATCTTTTATTGTTACGGAAGGAAAATTACCACCATACGCAACATCACTTCCATTTTGTAACTCTTTAGGACCCGTTGAGCCAGCACAACCGCCGAGTACATTTGAGCAAATTACAAAAAATTTGTTTGTATCAATTGGTTTATTAGGCCCAACCATTCTAGACCACCAACCTTCTCTCCCAGTAATGGGATTATTCCCAGCAACATATTGATCTCCAGTTAAAGCATGGCAAACAAGAATAGCATTAGTTTTATCAGCATTTAATTTGCCATATGTTTTGAATGCTAGTTTAAAACTATCTATTATATCTCCTGATTCTAGTTTTAAATTAATATTCTCGAAATAGGCTATTTCGCTTTCAAGTTTTGTGTCAGTAGTAAATTTTGTTTTCATATCTTTTTAGCCTAACACTATTTGAAAGAATGAAGGAGGAGTGTAAACGCTTTAGCTGATTATTGCTCCACCCGCAAGCTGTCTCAAATCGGTGATAATCGGTCTTATATTTATATATCTTTCTAAGTCAATAAATCGTCATTTTTTAAATTAAATACTACTTTATTTTGATTTATCGTAAGATAGTTTGTAAAGAAACGTCCAAAATTATGAAAAATAAAGAATTAGACAATTTAAGAAGCAAAATTAATAATATTGATGATGAAATTTTATCTTTATTATCTAATCGATCTAAAATTGTTTTAGAAATAGGAAAACACAAAAAAGATAATTCTGTAGTTGATCTAGATAGAGAACAAAAAATTCTCAACAGATTAAGCTCTAAATTTACAGGATCTTATCCGAAAGATACCATTGTTAGACTTTGGAGAGAAATTTTTCAATCTTCTGAAAAACTTCAGAAGTTAACTAAAGAGAATATTCAATCAAAAAGATCTATAGAAAATATTAATGTTTATAAAGGTGGTAAGGCAAAGTTAAATAACAATAAAAGAGTTATCAAACTTTCTTCGAATGAAAATCCCTATGGTGCTTCACCGAAAGCAATTGAATTGTTAGAAACAAAAAATATTAATCATGATTTACATAGATACCCAGAAATTGATGGATCATCATTAAGAGAAGCAATAGCTAAAAAATTTTCTATTGATAGTAATAGAATTATTCTCGGTTCTGGCTCGGATGAAGTTTTATTATTTGCAGCTTTGGCATTTTGTCAAGATGGCGATGAAATTCTCCACGCAAACCACGGCTTTGAGATGTATTCAATTGTGAGTAAAGTAGTTGGTGCAGTTCCAAAAAAAATTAACGAAGATGTAAATTTCAATTTAAATATTGAAAATCTCATAGATCAAACAAATGACGCTACTAAAGTAATTTATATTGCATCACCTAATAATCCAACCGGAACTTATTTGTCTAGAGACCAACTTGTTAAATTAATGAATAGTATTTCTAAAAATATTATAGTTGTTATAGACGGGGCATATGTCGAATATGTGCAAAAAGACGATTATGATAAAGGATTTAGTTTATCAGATGAATATGAGAATATTATTTTAACAAGAACATTTTCAAAAACATATGGACTCGCAGCTTTAAGAGTAGGCTGGTGTTATACCAGTCAAAAAATAGCTGATATAATTAATAAAATAAAACCTCCTTTTAATACGACAACCATTTCACAGTCTCTTGCAATCAAAGCTTTGGAGGATAAAGAACATATTGAAAACTCTGTTAAATTAAATTCTGAAATTAAAGATTGGTTTGAAAAAGAGCTCAAACTTATAAATATTAAAACCAGACAAACTGAAGGTAATTTTACTTTAATTGAAACTTCAGAAGAAGAAGCTGAGAAAATTAGTAATCATCTTATGAATGATGGCATTATTATAAGGCGTTTAAATAGTTATAATCTGCCCAATTTTTTGAGAATTAGTATTGGTACAAAAGAAGAAATGAATTTGACAGTTGAAAGTTTGAAGAAATTTAATGTCTAAAATAACTTATGATTCAGCTCTGGTCATTGGTATGGGATTAATTGGATCATCCATAGCGAGGGCGCTCAAGGAAAAACAATTATCAAAAAAAATTTTTGCTATTGATAGAGATAGTGAGGTAATAAATATTTCAAAAAATTTGAATCTTGTGGATGCAATAGAAAGTGATTTAAATAAATATAATCAACAATTTGATATTATTTTTATTTGTACACCTTTGAGTTCATATAGAGATATATTTAAGCAATTGAATAGCTATGTTAATGAAACAACACTAGTAACAGATGTTGGTTCAACAAAAGTAAGTGTTATAGAAGATTTTAAAGAATCAATTAATAATAAAAAAATTTTATTTGTTCCTGCCCACCCTATTGCTGGATTAGAGAAAAGTGGACCAGAATTTGGTTTCGCAAAGCTGTTTGAGAATAGATATTGTATTTTGACCCCAATAGAATCTCAGAGTGAAATAACAAGATCAATTTCAGATATTTGGGAGTTATTTGGAATGAATATAGAAATCATGGAACCTAAACGTCATGACAGAGTACTAGCTATGACATCTCATATTCCACAACTTATTGCATATTCTGTCGTAGGAACTGCAACAGAGCTTGAATCTCAAATGAAAGATGAAGTAATTAAGTATTCAGCTGCAGGTTTTAGAGATTTCACAAGATTGGCAGGTAGTGATCCAGTAATGTGGCGTGATGTATATGAAAAAAATAAAGAAGCCGTTTTAGAAATGCTTGGTCGTTTCAGTGAAGATCTAATTACTTATCAAAAAGCAATAAGAAATAATGATTTAAAATATTTGGAAGAAAAATTTATAAAATCAAAAGAAATTAGAAAAATTATTGAAGAGATTGGTCAAGCAGGAACTTTTGATCCCACAGAAAAGAATTAGTTATCCAATAATAAATTTGAAGCAGTTTCTATTCTATTTTGAACTTCGTTTAATAAAGCTTTTTTATCTAAACCTTCATCAATCGTCGGTAAAAATTTTATAGTAATTAATCCTTTTTCTAATACCCATGATTGTTTTGGCCAACATAAACCTGAATTTAAAGCTACAGGAAGGATTTTTCTTTTCGTATGATTATAAATTCCAATAAAACCTGTCTTATAATCAGGTTTGCTCCCAGGCAGCTTTCTTGTTCCCTCGGGGAAAATAATAATTGAAGATCCAAAAGATAATTTTGATTGAACTTTTTGTAACATATCTCTCATAGCTTTTGTTCCACCATCTCTATTAATTGCAACCATATTAGACTTGAATAAATATTGTCCAAAAATTGGTATAAAGAAAAGCTCTCTTTTATGGATAAAGAAACAATCTTTTAAATAGTAATAGAGTGCAAGTGTCTCAAATGCGGACTGATGTTTAGACGTAATTAAGACACTTTCATTTGGAATATTTTCTAAACCCTCAATTTTATGTTTAATATTACATATAAGATTAAGAAAAACAAAAATAATACGTATCCAAAGTTTTGTTGGATATTTAAGTAAATAACTTGGTAATAAGAGAAAAGGTAAACATACAATACCCATCAACACAGTCCATATAACCAAGGAAATATAAAATATTATACTTTTTAAAATTAACATACTTAATGATTTTGTTTTATATACTAGCCTGACTGATCTATATATAATTTATGTTCATTGTTTGCTCTAATTGTGAATTCAAGTATTTAGTAAATTCTGCAGATCTTAAACCAAATGGTAGAATGGTTGAATGCGCAAATTGTAATCATCAATGGTTTCAAGAATTAGATGATACTGACATTACATCATCAGTCCCATCTACAAAAAAAGAAGAATTAGATCAAAATATAAAAAATAATAACCAAAAAGAAAAATTAGAAAAAGATTCAGTCAGAAATTTACCAAGTACTGTTGTAAGACAAGAAAAACCAAGTGTTATTAATTCAACTATAGTAATTACTCTGGCTATAGTTGTAATTTTAGCAATATGGATTTATCGATCCTACGGTGTAAATACTTTTATTATTATTGATTTCTATATTAGGGAATTTTTCTTTAATTTAAATTTGATAATTTCAGACTTAGCTAAAATTATACACAATACTTTAAATTAGTTACAACCAACTCGGAATAATATCAGCTTCAATTGTTTTCTCAATTTTCTCTGGAGAATAAATAATTGCATAATTATCATTGTGTACTAAAATTTCAGAGGGCAGTGGTCTAGAGTTATAATTTGAAGACATTACTTTTCCATAGGCTCCTGTATTTTTTATAACTAGTAGATTACCAATTTTTTGTTTAGCCAATTTAATATTTTTTAAAAAAACATCTGAACTTTCACAAATAGGACCAGCAATAGCATAATCCATAAATTCCTCTGAGTTTACATTTATCGCTGATATTTCATGATGTGCACCGTACATCGCTGGACGTATCAATGTATTCATACCAGCATCAACAATTAAATAATTTATACCTCCATTATTCTTAATTGTAAGAATAGAGGTAACTGTAACTCCAGCCTCAGCAATTAAATATCGACCAGGCTCAAACGATAATTCATAGTTTGTTTGCGTAAAACAATTATCAAGCTCTTCTTTTACCTTCTTGATATTAAAGTCAGGATCAGAATCTTCATATTTAACATGAAAACCTCCTCCCAAATCTACATGTTTAATATTAATACCTGATTCAATAAATTTATCTGCAGCCATTTTCATTTGAGAAAATGTATTTTTATAGGCCTCATTTTTACTAATTTGACTTCCAATATGACAACTAATACCAATTAAATTTAAACTTTTGCAACTTTTAACTAATTTGATAATTTTATCTATGTTATCGAATTCTATACCAAACTTATCAGTTTTTTTTCCTGTTGAAATTTTACTTAAAGTTTTACCATCAACATCTGGATTAAGTCTAACACCAATATCAACGATTTTATTTTTTTCATTTGCTAAATTATCGAGAAGTTTTATTTCTTCTAAAGATTCAGTATTAATTAAACGTATATTTTTATGTATAGCATAGAGTAAGTCTTGATCAGATTTTCCAACACCTTCAAAAATTATTTTATTTGGATCGAAACCAGCTTCCAAAGCTCTTTTTAATTCACCAACTGACACTACATCTGCTCCAATATCTAACGAGTTCATTAATTTCAAAATAGCTTGATTTGAATTAGACTTAATTGAATAAAAAATATTGTTACCTAATATTTCTTTAGTTTTATTAACTTGATTAATAATTTTTTCTTGTGAATACACGTAAAAAGGTGTTTCACAAACTTTCACCAAGTCATATAGAGAGGTGCCCTCAATATATGGGTCATTATTTTTATAAGTGAGCATTTATTCAGTGTTTATAATAACGGATTGTTGGCGTTTTTTCTCTTCTTCTAATTTCTCTAAACAGGCTTCATCACATGGATATGTAATTACCGATTTGTCTACTTGATCTTCTGGTAAACTTAAAGGACCAACTTTACCACAGCTAAAAGTAAACAACAAAGATGATAATAATAATAATCTGATCATTATAAGTATTTTTTTATAACAAGTTTTATTATTTTTTTAGTAATTTCAGGGGCTGTACCCCCAAAACTTGATTTTGATTTAACACTGTTGGTAGTTGATAGCACTTTTTTTGCGTCAGCTGTTATATTTTTGTCAAATTTTTTTAATTCTCCAAGAGATAATGAATCTATGCTTCTATCTTGTTTTGAACAATAAGAAACAATCTTTCCTGTAACAACATAAGCATCTCTAAATGAATATCTAAGATTTTGAACCAACCAATTAGCCAAATCGGTAGCGGTTGCATTTGAATTATCAATCAACTCTTTCATTCTAGTTTTGTTGTATGTAGATTTTGATAAAATTTCATTCATAACTTTTATACACAAAGAAACATTGTCGTATGAATTAAATATTATTTGTTTATCGTCTTGTAAGTCTTTACTATAAGAAAGTGGTAACCCTTTAATAATATTAAGCATTGAACTTAAATTACTAATGATAATACTTGTTTTTCCTCTAACAAGCTCTGCACCATCTGGATTTTTTTTCTGAGGCATAATTGAACTACCAGTTGAAAGATCATCTGGTAAATTAATAAAATTAAATTGTTGATTTGACCAAAGTACTATTTCCTCTGCTATTTTTGATAAATGAACAGCAATTAGTGATAGAACAAATAAAAATTCCGTTACAAAGTCTCTATCTGAGACAGTGTCCATAGCATTTTTTGTTGGCTCTCTAAATCCCAACTCTTTAGTTGTATATTTTCTATCAATATTAAAAGAAGTCCCTGCAAGTGCAGCTGCACCTAATGGGTTTTCATTAAGACGATATAAACAATCTTCAAGTCTTGATCTGTCTCTACCAATCATTTCAACGTAAGCTAAAACATGATGAGCCAATGTTATTGGTTGAGCGATTTGTAAATGAGTGTAACCTGGCATAATTGTTTCAGTATTTTTTGTTGCAATATTAATTAAAGTTCTCTGAAATTTTTTTAGTTCACTATCTAAAATTTTAGATTCTTTTTTAACCCATAATTTTAAATCAGTTACTACCTGATCATTTCTAGATCTTGCAGTATGAAGCTTTCCTGCAATTTTTCCAATTTTCTTAAATAATAAACTTTCAATGTTCATATGAATATCTTCAAGTTTCTTTGAAAATACGACCTTGTTTTTTTCAATATCTCTTTCAATTGCTTTAAGTCCAGAGACTATTGCACTTTGTTCTTTTTTATTTATTATTTTTTGTTTACCGAGCATTCTAGCATGCGCTATTGACCCAGTTATATCTTCTTTATACAGACGTTGATCGATATCTATAGACGTATTAATTGCATCTAAAATCTCACTAGGTCCTTTTGAAAAATGGACATTTCTTGAAGGATTTTTTTTCATTTTGCGCGCCTATAAGAGATATTTATATTAATTTCCACCCTTATGCTTAAATTATTTTCATACGGCAAATTTTTCTTATATAAGCTCACCTTTATAGAACTCACATGAATATTAAAAAAGTAGTAGTAATAGGATCTGGCACTATGGGCAGTGGAATCGCAGCCCAAATAGCAAATGCTAATATTGATGTTACACTTCTAGACTTACCTTCAAAAGAAGGATCTAGAAACCAAATTACAGAAAACGCTAAAGAAAGAATTAAAAAATCACGACCTCCACTTTTAGTAGAAAAAAACAAAGCAGAATTAATTAAGGTTGGAAATATTGAGGATGACTTTAATGAAGTTGCGGAAGCTGATTGGGTTGTGGAGGCTGTTGTTGAGAGAATAGATATTAAACATAACATTTATGATAAAATTCAGACTACAAGAAAGAACAATTCTATAATTTCATCTAATACATCTACAATTCCATTGAAAATTTTATCAGCAAATATGTCAGATGAAATGAAAAAAAATTTTTGCATTACCCATTTTTTTAACCCAGTTCGATATATGGCATTGCTCGAGATAGTAACTGAAGAAGTTAATGACATTGAAAAAATAAATTTATTAAAAAAATTTTGTGATGAAAAACTTGGTAAAGGTGTCATTATTTGTAACGACACTCCAGGATTTATCGGAAACAGAATTGGAGTTTATGCAATGCAAGTTGCTATGACTGAAGCTTTTAAAATGAAGATATCAATTGAAGAGGCCGATGCAGTATTTGGAAGACCAATGGGTATCCCGAAGACTGGAATTTTTGGGCTATACGATTTAATTGGTATCGATTTGATGGCTGATGTTTTAAAAAGTTTTATCAAAGAACTCCCAAAAGAAGATCCTTTCCACGAGGTTGCACAAGAAATTCCATTGGTCACAAAACTTATTGAAACTGGGTATACAGGAAGAAAAGGTAAGGGTGGTTTTTATAGAATGAATAAATCTGATGGTAAAAAAATTCTTGAAGCAATTAATTTAGAAACTGGCGAGTATCACCCAAGTCAGAAAATTAATTTAGGTATGGGAGATAAAATTGACATAAATAAACTCATTCAAAGAAAAGACAAATACGGTGAATATGCAAAATCAATTCTGACAAAAGTAATTAGGTATGCTGCATATTTAATCCCTGATGTATCATCAAAATATATAGACATAGATGATGCACTAAGATTAGGTTTTAATTGGACTGTTGGCCCTTTTGAAATGCTTTCAAATATTGATACAAAAAATTTTATTGATCAAAATACTGATATTAACTTCTTTAAAGATCTAAAGGGAGTTTTTGAATTTAATAAAAGACCTGGATATTTAGATTCAAGTATTGATAATTTAAGATCGTTAAATTTGCAAAAAACTTTTGAGAACCCTTCTGCTAATGTTAAAAATGCTGCATCATATCAGGTTGTTGAATTTACTACTAAGGCAAACGCTTTAGATACTGACTCTATGTTAGCTTTAAAAGAAGCTGCGCAAAATAATAAAAGCACAATTGTAATTAATGATGCAATGCAATTTTCTGCTGGTGTAAATTTAAATTATGTCATGGAATTTGCTAAAAATAATGAATGGTCTAAAATTGAAAAATTTATAATTGATTTCCAACAAACGTGTAAAACAATAAAATATGCAGATAAACCTTTTATTGCTGCACCATCAGGGCTTGCTATTGGCGGTGGTTTTGAAGTGGTATTGCATTGTGATTATAACGTTGCTCATACAAATGTTGTTCTTGGACTAGTTGAATCTTTAGTTGGACTCATTCCTGCTGGTGGGGGTTGTAAAGAAATGCTGTGGCGTTGGTTACAAACTCCAGATGGTAAAGAAAATTCTGAACATGCGTCTATGAAAGTTTTTGATCTTATTGGTTATGCTATTACTGCTACCTCACCAAATGAAGCACTGCCAAATCAATTCTTTTTAGAAAAGGATAAAGTAGTAATAAATAGAGACAGACAATTATCAACGGCTATCGATTTATTAAATAATATTGAGGTAGGGTATGAAAAACCATCTCAACCTAAATTCAATTTAGGCGGTAGTGCTGTCAGAGATAAAATGTTTGAAAAACTTGAAGCACTATATAATGAAAATAAAATTTTAGACCACGGATTAGAAGTAGGTAAGCAGATTGCTTTTGTACTTAGCGGCGGAAATACAAATATTGATAATGAATTAAGTGAAGATGATCTTTATAATCTTGAATTAGAAGCTTTCATGAGACTTATCCAGATGCCTAAAACTCAAGAGCGAATAAAACATACACTTGAAACTGGAAAACCATTAGTAAATTAAATTAATTTCTTGTAGTATTCGATCCTTTTAGGAAACACATGAGTAATTTTGATACAAACCTAGATAAAAATTCAGCCAATTTTGTTCCACTATCACCATTAAGTTTTATAACTCGCGTGAAAGATATTTATCCAAACTATGACTCTTTAGTTTATGGAAAAAGAAGTTACACTTGGCTTGAAACCTATAATCGATGTACCAAGTTTGCTAGTGCATTAGCAAAAAAAGGAATTACAAAAGGAAGTACCGTTTCAATCATAGCGGCAAATACTCCGGAATTATTCGAGGCACATTATTCTATCCCAATGACTGGTGGTGTTATTAATACTATCAATACCAGACTTGATGCAGAAACAATTGCATACATTTTAGATCATAGTGATGCAAAACTTCTTATAACTGATACTCAATTTTCACCTACAATGAAAAAAGCTTTAAAAATATATGGGAAGAATATTCCTATTATTGATATTCATGATGATCAGGCAGTTTTTAAAGATGGTGAGGGTGAACAAATCGGAGAAATGACATATGAAGAATTTTTACAGACGGGTGATGATAATTATAATTGGTCTTTACCTGAAGATGAATGGCAAGCAATCTCACTAAGCTATACATCAGGCACAACTGGTAAACCAAAAGGCGTTGTGTATCACCACCGTGGATCATATTTAATGTCAACAGGAAGTGTTACGGCATGGAACATGCCTAATAAATTAACATTTCTTTATACTGTTCCAATGTTCCACTGTAACGGATGGGGTTATCCTTGGACAGCTGCTTTAATACATGCAAAGATTATTTGCTGCAGATACATTGTTGCAAAAGATATTTATAACTTAATAGATAAATATAAAGTAACTCATTTTGGAGGTGCTCCTATTGTTTTAAGTTTAATTGCTAATGCTGATGAAAAAGATAAAAAAGAAATAAATCATAAAGTATATGTATTAACTGCTGGGGCTCCACCAACGAGTGCAATTCTTGAAAAGATGGATAATTTGGGTTTTGAAGTTATGCATGTATATGGGTTAACTGAAACATACGGCCATATTCTTCAATGCGCTTGGAATGAAGAATGGGAATCACAATCAAAGTCTAAAAAAGCTGATATTAAAGCAAGACAAGGTGTTCGTTATCCAAATACTGAAGAAGTTTGTGTTGCAGATCCCGAGACCTATGAAAAAGTTCCAATGGATGGAGAAACCATGGGAGAGATTTTAATTCGAGGTAATGTAGTAATGAAAGGATATTATAAAAATAAAGAGGCGACTGAAACATCCATGAATAATGGATGGTTTCACTCAGGTGATTTAGCGGTTGTCTATCCTGATGGATATATTCAAATAAAAGATAGATCGAAAGATATCATAATTTCTGGAGGAGAGAATATTTCATCTGTGGAAGTGGAAAATGTTGTTGCTAAACACCCAGCTGTTTCCTTGGTTGCAGTAGTTGCCAAGCCAGATGAGAAGTGGGGTGAAACACCATGTGCTTTTGTAGAACTAGCTCCTGGAATAAATGCCACAGAAGAGGATATAATTCAGTTTTGTAAAGAAAATATGGCTGGATTTAAAAGACCAAAGCATGTAATCTTTGGTGAATTACCAAAAACATCAACTGGGAAAATACAAAAGTTTGAATTAAGAACAAAAGCAAAGGAGTTATAAATGGATCCAAAAACTTATAAATTTGACACACTAAGTCTACATGCTGGTTATCAACCAAGTAAAAACGCTGGCTCAAGGCAAGTACCAATTTATCAAACAACTTCATATATGTTTGATGATGTTGATCATGCGGCAGCACTTTTTAATTTAGAAAGAGGTGGTCATATTTATAGTCGTATGTCCAACCCAACAGTACAAGTTCTAGAAGAAAGAGTTTGTGCACTTGAAGGAGGAACAGCTGCTCTTGCAACTGCATCTGGAATGAGTGCAATATTTTTAACTATTATGACCCTTTGTAACGCCGGTGATCATATGGTTGTTTCTTCTCAGCTTTACGGTGGAACTGTAAATTTATTTAGATTAACGCTTCCTAAGTTTGGTATTAAAACAACTTTTGTAAAACCAAGAGATACAGAAGGTTTTAAAAAAGCTATTCAGCCAAATACTAAAGGTATTTTTGGTGAGCTTGTTGGTAACCCAGGTAATGAATTAATGAACATGCCTGAAGTTTCAAACATAGCAAAAGAAGCAGGTATCCCACTAATAATTGATAGTACTTATCAAACTCCTTATTTGTGTAGACCTTTTGAACACGGAGCTGACCTTGTTGTACACTCACTAACTAAATGGATGAGTGGTAATGGTTCTTCTATGGCAGGAATATTAGTTGAAGGTGGAACTTTTGATTGGATGCAAAATGATAAATTTCCTTCTATGACAGAACCTTACGAGGGCTATCATGGATTATCATTTGCAGAAGAATTTGGTCCAACAGCATTTACTATGATGGCAAGAGCTGAAGGAATGAGAGATATGGGACCTTGTTTGGCACCTCAAAATGCTTGGAATATTTTACATGGACTTGAAACTCTTTCTCTTCGTATGGAAAAACATTGTTCCAATGCTTTGAAGATGGTTGAGTATTTATCAAATCATGAAAGCGTTGCTTGGGTATCTCATGCAAGTGCACCTGGTCATCCAGATAAGGAACTTGCAGAAAAAATTCTTCCTAAGGGAACTGGTTCAATGATTGCCTTTGGAATTAAAGGCGGAAAAGAAGCAGGTGCTGCGTTCATTAATAATGTTAAACTTGCGTCACATTTAGCAAATGTTGGTGATGCGAGAACATTAGTTATCCATCCGGCATCAGCAACTCACTCACAAATGGATGAGGCAACTTTAAAATTTGCTGGATTATCTCATGATATGATTAGATTATCTGTTGGCTTAGAAGACTTTGAAGATATCGTAAACGATTTCGAAGATGGATTTAGAGCTGCAAAAAAACCTCGTTTAGTTGCAAACAAATAAATGAAGTTTAAAGTTCGCGGAATTGATACGTTTGCCTCCACTGGAGGCAGACCTTTTGATAAAAATAAACCTCTTATTATTTTTGTTCACGGTAGTGGACTAAGTCATATGGTCTGGGTTTTACAAACACGTTATTTTGCATTCCGTGGATACAGCGTTTTAGCAGTCGATTTACCAGGTCACGGACTTTCTTCTGGTGAAAGTTTAAAAACTATTGAAGAAATGGGAAACTGGGTTGGTGATGTTATTGGTGCAGTTGGATGTAAAGAAGCTTCACTAGTCGGACACTCTCAAGGATGTCTTGTAACAATGGAATGTGTTGCACAACACCCAGAAAAAATTAAAACTTTAACTCTTATGGGCGGTGCTTCTGCTATTCCGATGAACCCAGAATTATTAAAGCTAGCTGAAGAGAGTAATCCTAAGGCTGTTGATCTTATGATGGATTTTGCGCATGGTCCTGCAGGACATTTTGGAGGCCATCCTGTTCCAGGTTTATATCACCTAAATGTTGGTTCCATGATTGTTCAAAATAAAGAAATTAAAGATACTCTAGGTGTCGATTTTAGAGCATGTGATAATTATAAAAATGGACCTGAGGTTGCTAAGAAATTGGATTTACCTACTCTTTCTATATTAGGTGCACAAGACAGAATGTGCCGTTTAAAAGATGGAAAAATTCTTGCTGATTACATTAAAGGATCGGAAGTAAAGATCATTGAAGATTGTGGGCATATGATGCTCTTAGAAGAAGCAGATCAAACATTAGAAATTTTAAAGAAATTCATAGCTGAACACTATCCTTTACCTAATTAGATAATTTTAAAAAGTTAATCAAAGACTACTTATTTTCTTCTTTATCAGGTCTTGTAAGTTCTTCGAGTTTACGCATTTCTTCTTCCATTTTAAGCTTTTCTTGCTCTTCACGTTTCTTTTTGCGCTCCTCAGCTTTCATTTTTAGCTTAAGCTCTTTCTGCATTTTGCGGTCTCCCGCTTTAGATTTGTGATTAAAGTGAATGCCCATATAAACCTGGCAACTATATACTAAATATTATGAAATTTTTCTAGACTCTAATTTGCTAATTTCTAGCTAACCAAACAATTACAACAAAGACAAATATAGCAATTGCTTGAAATAATACTCTTAATCGCATTAGTTTATTACTGTGATTTTTGTTAAGCTTTCCATTTACTGCCATAGCAATAACACCAACAACAACTACTGCTAGAGTTGCTGCCATGAACAAGACAAGTATTATTTGCATTGTACTCATAATAATATCTATATAAAACTTTTATTCTATGAAACAAGATAACTTAAGCAAAGTGTTTGTTTATGGTTGATATTTTAAAAGGTCCGTCAATTACTAAACACCAAAATCCAAAAAAATTGATGATCATGCTTCATGGATATGGAGATAACGCTACTAATTTTATTCAAATTGCAAATTTAATTGATCAAGATGACTGGGGGATGAAATATGTTGCATTTAATGCACCAGATACAATTCAAGATTATCCTATGGGAAATGAATGGTTTCAATTATATATCAATGGCAATCATATTTCTAATGCTGGTGCAAAAGAATATTATGTGGCCAAAAAGAAAATATCTGAGAATGTTGAAAAAATTTATAACTCTATTTCTCTTTTGTTAGAAAATTTAAATTTAAAAACAACCGATTGTTTTGTTATGGGTTTTTCTCAAGGAGGTATGATGGCTTTTGAGCTTGGGCAAATACTTCAAGATAAGTTGGCAGGCTTAGCAATTATATCTTCAAGAATTATATCAAAAGAACATAAGCCTAATAATGCATTTTTAAAAACACCAATTTTTATTTCTCATGGCGCTCAAGATGCTGTTTTACCTATTTCCAATTACAACGAGTCAATTGAAGTTTTAAAAAATTATAACTACAATTATGAGAATTACCTAATTGAAAAAGATGAGCACACAATGTCGCAAGAAACAATAACTTTATTTCAAAATTTTATAAAAAAAAATATTTAAAGTAATCGAATCTTAATATTATATTACTATTTGAATTACATGACTTGGGTGAGTAGAAACTAAAATGAGTACCGCAGAAAATCCAGCTTTAGTTCTTAATGCTGATTTTCGGCCACTATCTTATTACCCACTTTCCTTATGCTCTTGGCAAGATGCCATAAAAGCTGTTTTTCTTGAAAGAGTATCGGTAATTGAAAATTATGAGCATGAAGTTCATTCTCCAAATCTTACTTTTAAGTTACCAAGTGTAATTGCACTTAAAGATTATGTAACTCCACAGCGAAGACCTGCCTTCACTCGTTTCAATGTATTTTTAAGAGATAACTTTACTTGTCAGTATTGCACTAATCGTTTCCCTGCTAATGAACTAACATTTGATCACTTAGTGCCTAAATGCTTAAATGGTAAAACTACATGGGAGAATGTTGTTTCGGCTTGCACGTCCTGTAATTTAAAAAAGGGAAGAAAATTAATTCAAAATACAGATATGAAACTTTTTAAAAAACCTCTTCGACCATCGTCAATGCAATTACAAAATAATGGTAGGAATTTCCCCCCTAATTTTTTGCATGAGACTTGGAGAGATTATTTATACTGGGATACTGAATTAGAAAATTAAATTTTTTTTGATATAGCGATTGCTGTTTTACATCCAAGCTCTATTACCTTTGACATAATTTTATATCCTGGTGCGTTTTCTGCATCATGTTCTATTCCAATATCGTGATGTTCAAGCTCATCATCTCTAAATTTTGAAATTGTTTTTTTTAAATCTTTATGGTCATCTCCTAAGAGCTCCAATTGTTCTTGGTAATGTTCACCGATTACTTTTTCAACAGCAACAGTACACGCCATGGCAGCTTTTTCACCCATTAAGGCAGTGGATGCTCCAAGCGCATATCCAGCAACATTCCACAAAGGAAGCAGAGCAGTTGGTCTAACTCTATGTTCTAATATTAATTCATTAAATTTATCAATATGCTCTTGTTCTTGATCAGCCATATGTTGAATGGTTTTGCCAAGCTTTGAGCTTTTCCCAAAAATTGCTATTTGCCCATCATATATTTTAGTTGCACCATATTCACCAGCATGATCGACTCTTATGATTTCTTCTAAAATCTCCCTATGAGTAGTTCTATTTGACGAGGATTTTTTTTTATATGTTTTTTTCTTTTTTAAGGCCATAGTATCTAAATAAATAAATAGCATTTAAAATAAAAATAACTAGTAAAACAAGCGTATTAATTGAAGCAGCAGAAATTCCAAATAAACTCCAAATAACTTCATCACAACTAATTACCTGTTTTGATAATATCTGCGCTTTAAGGTCTGTAGTATTCTCACTGTTTGTTAACATTGCTGAACAACCTGCTGGTCCTTTAAGAATTTTATTTTCAACTCCTACGTGCCATATAGAATAAAAAAGCCCGTAAACTGATGCAAACTGTATTAGTAAATAAAGCCAAATTTTATTTAAATTTTTGAATAAAAAAATCAAAATCAAACATATTAAAATTAAATAATATGGATGTCTTTGTTTTAAACACAATTCACATGGCTGAAGATTAAAAAAATATTCCGCAATCAATGCCGATGATATCGACATTAGAGAAATAATAAATAAAAGTGTTATCCAATTACGAATTATCATAAAAATCTAATTATAAAAACACTTCCAACAAGTAAAATAAAAAACACAATAGTTAAAATATTAAAATATTTATCAATAATTAACTTAATTTTTTCACCAAAAAAATAAAGAAGTATTGCAATTAAATAAAATCTTAATCCTCGACCAATAATAGAAACAATAATAAACAAAAAAATATTTAACCCAAATACACCGCTTGCAATTGTAATAAACTTGTAAGGAAATGGAGTTATTCCAGCACCAAGAACAATCAATACACCAAATTCTTTGTAATAATTTTCAAAAATATTAAAAGAATTTTCTAAATGATAAAAGTCTACAATATAAATACCTACTGAATTGTAAAAAAAATATCCTATTGCGTATCCTAGTATTCCACCTAGAACTGAAAACAGTGTACACATAAATGCATAAAATAAAGCCCTTGCTTTGGAAGCTAATGCCATTGGTATTAACAATATGTCTGGTGGAATTGGAAAAAATGAGCTTTCTGCAAATGATATTAAACTTAAATACCATTTTGCATTTTTATGTTGTGCTTTTTCTAAAGTCCAATTGTAAGTTTTTTTAAGAAAATTCATTTAATTATTTTTTTTAATAATTTTGATTTATACTATTAATGATATTAAATCTAAATTATCATAAATATTACCTACATGGAAAATATAGAAACTAAAGAATTAAAAACCGCATTTTATGCAACCTTTTCACAAGGATTCTTTGCAACACTTACCTTCAGTATGTTCATGGTAAATTCACCAATTCTTTTTGATTTGATTGATATGACAAAAATAGAATTTTCTATAGGATTTATTATTTTTGGTATTTGTAATGTAATTACAAATCAACTAACAACACGTTTTTTACTCCCAAAAATAGGAAGCACAAATTGTTTAATTATTGCCAGGGTATTGTATGCATTTATTCCATTTTCTATTTTTTATTTCTCTTCTTATAATTTTTTTATTTTTGTATCTATGTTGTGGGGTATTTCTATTGGAATACAAGCTCCTAATATTTTTACACAAGTTGCGATAATAGAAGAAAAAACTAAAAAAATTCTTAATCCAATTTTTAAATCATCGTTTAATTTTGGATTTCTTTTTGGTGCAGGAATATCTAGTCTATGTTTGGGTTTAGAAATTGATCCCGTATATACAATTTTCTTTATAGGTTTGTTTGTTTTTATATCAACTTTGACTATGTATTTCTTTGGATTGAATATTAAATATGACGTTGTTAATAAGAATCCAAGATTTTCAATTCCAAATATTAAAATTTTGATGTTTGCATCAATTAACATGTGTATTATCGCATTTATGGGAATAATAATTCAATGGTCACCTTTATGGCTCGTTACTGATCTTGCTGCACCAATTTTTTTAGTTGGTTCAATAGTTATTTTTTTTAATTTAGGTGAGATCATAAGTAATATGTTTGCGTCAAAATTAATTACAAAACTTGGTGAAGTAATTGTAGGTCCATGTTTTGCAATGGTTGGATCCATAATATTAGTGTTAAGTATTTTTTCTCAAAATATAATTATTATTTTTATAGCAATAACACTTTTTGGAATGTTAATTTCCAACGTTATGCCCATAGTTTTTAGACAGGCAGTAAAAAATTCTCAAAATCCAATTCCAGTTACTATTTCTCATGTATCAAGTATTGCTTTTGTCGGAGCAATATTTGGACCTGCTGTCGTTGGAATTTCAGCTGAAACTTTTGGTTTAACATTTAATATGTATGCATTAGGCGTAATAATGTTTTTGATTGCTTTACTAATGTTTTTTATAATGCGTGAAGATAAATTGGTAGGAGTAGAGGGAATCGAACCCACACCACCGAAGTGACCGGATTTTGAATCCGGCGCGTCTACCAGTTCCGCCATACTCCCTTTAAAATTTTCTAAGTATTACTCGGTTTTAAGAGCTAAGTCTATTAAGTTATAGGTCATTTTTAGAATGATAGGGAATCTTATAGGAATCTAAAATTCTATAAAAAGATAGTTTCATTTAATAAGAGATTTTTATATTATCTTTTAAAGATATGTATTTAAAATTTATATTTATAATAATTTTTTTTATCACTTCAAAACTGATGGCTGAAGATACTCTCCAAAGTAACTTTGCAAACTTAAAAAAACTATTAGATAGTAAAACTATTTCAATAGAGCAGTTTAATAATGGTATAGACAAATTGTTAACTACCTCTGAAGATTATCAAAGTTTAAAAGAATTATTCAAAAACAATATTATTAATGAAAAAGATTATTTAGATATTTTGGATAATTTAATTTTTGAATCTGAAGATTTAGTTGTAACAAATAATATAATTGTAGAGGAAAAATCTTATGACAATCTTCAAGAAATTGAATTATCATTAATAATTTTTCAAGTTGGACAGAAAGTACCTTTATCATTAAATGCCAAAGTTGATAGTGTAGAAAAACTATCATTATTAATTAATGAAAATAAGGTTGAAAAAATAGTCATAAAAGAAAAGTCAAATAATTTTTTTAATGATAAAAATATCAAAACATTTAAAAATATTAAGATAAATTTAGATAATAAAAAAAAATTAAAGGGTAAAAATAGATTTTCTGTAAAATCCTTTGCAGATGCGAATTTAGTTATGTGGTGGGATATTGATTTTTCCAATGAAAATCCAACAGGTGAAATTGTTATTGAAATCCCTGGTAGAGGTCCTCAAATTAAATTAAGACCAAATTAGAATTAAACTATAAAACTTAATTTATATAAAACTATATTATTATATGATTAAAATCAAAAATTATTACTTACCTGAAGACGATGAGCACTATTTAAATTATTTTAAAAAATTTGATCATTATCAAGAAGCGCAAAGAAATAGAGCACTATCTCAAGTATCAAATTGGGGATTTGCAATAGATATTGGAGCCAACATTGGATTATGGTCTAAAGATTTGTCAGAATATTTTGATAATACTGTTTGTTTTGAACCTAACCTAAAATGTATAGAGTGTCTTGAAAAAAATATTAATATAAAAAAATCAATTATTTATAATCATGCACTAGGATCAGTTAATACACAAATGGATTTATATACCCCATCCTTTTCTGGCGGGTCCTCTTTTATTAATAGAACAAACATAGGCACAAATGAAGATGGTTCTAAAATTTATGGCAAGTTTAGTGAGACCACATCTAAACAAAAAACAATAATTAAAACACTTGACTCATTTAACTTTCAATATGTAGATTTTATTAAAATTGATGTACAGGGCTTTGAATTAGAAGTTCTAAAAGGGGCATATAAAACTCTTAAAGAAAATAATCCAATAATATGCATAGAAGAAAATTTACATGATTTAGCAGATTCTGAAGTTTATAAAAATTTAATAGATTTAAATTACGAATTAGTTGATAGAGTTACAAAGGAATTAATTTTTAAAAAAAAATAAAACTAAATTTTTGTCCTCGAATTTACTCCATATCTCTGACTTTCTGAAGGTGCAAGGTGAAGTATGAGCATTACAATAGTAATTTTTTATTATTGATAGTGATTAATCAAGTTTGGTAAACTTAGCAAAGACAAAACATACACTACCGAAATGAACAGAATTTGAAACCGACTCGTCTACCAGTTCCGTCATACCACCATTTGTTTTTTAGCGTTACAGGATTTTAGATTAAAGTAAATCAATATACATAGATTTTGAAACTTGCAGTGAATCAAAATGGGATATACAAATTATTGGCTATAATGTTATTCTTTAGTAATAAATCAAATGAATATTGTTTTATACATATTCCCAAAACAGCTGGTACTAGTTTTCAAAATACTATTTTGAAAAATAATACTGATAATAAAAAAAATAACTTATTATTTAAAAATTATATGGATCAATATAATTGTAGGTACGATCATGCCCCATTTAGTTTTCTAATTAATAATTTTTTTACAAACATAAAATTAGATACTAAAATAAAATATATAACAATTGTTCGCAATCCATGGAATAGGATGGCAAGTTTATTTGAGCAAATAATATTAAGAGATAAAGTTGGATTAAGAAAAATATCTCAGAGTAATGAAATTAGAAATAAATTACATTATAACTATGAAAATTTAACGAATAATTTTCTTAATGATTTAGGATTTTATAATTCAGATAAAATCAAAAATCTTTTTAAATTTTGGTTATTTTATATAGGATATGATTTAAAGATAATTCCAAACTTTAATCCAAATTTTAATATTTTATCTCAAAGTTGGTGGTTTATGAATGAACAAACAAATCAAATTGTTGATGAGATATTTCTTTTTGAGGATTTAAAGACTCTAGAAGAAGAATTTAACATATTATTATTACATGATAACAAAAAGAAAACTAATTTAAATTACAAAGATTATTATGATCAAGAAACCATAGATTATGTTGCTAATTTAGATAAATTAACAATTAATAAATATAATTACGACTTTTAAAATTAATCTTATTCTAAAATATATTTAAAATTATTTATTTTATCTTTTTAATTTAAATTTTGAGGAAACTTTCGTATATTCAGAATAACCCATTCTTGCAATATATTGCATAGAAACGCTATCAACTCTATTTTTAATAATATATTTATTTTTAATATGTATGCCAATCACTTCTCCTATAATCATTGTAGATATCTTTTTAGAGTCTGATTTTAATTTAATTGTTTTAATTAATTTACATTCCAAATTTACGGGGCTGTCTTTAACCATGGGAGCTTTAACCAATTTTGCATTTTTTTTCTTTAATTTTGAAAAATAAAACTCATCTTCATTTGGTTTAAAATTTTTAGATGTTGTATTCATTTGTTTTTTTGTCTCTATAGTTGAAAAATTGACCACAAATTCCTTTATAGTCAAAATATTATTTAGAGAATCTTTATATTTATTATGAGAGGAACTGCCATTTGAGCAAAACATAACTTGGGGAGGTTCATCGGCAATAGCATTAAAATATGAATAGGGTGCCAAGTTAGTTATTCCATTTTTATCAATCGTAGATATCCATCCAATTGGTCTTGGGAATATTAATGCTTTAAACGGATCTACTTTAAAGGGAATGCCTTTTTTTGGTTCATAAAACATAGACTTTATATTGAATATGAATTTGCATATTCTTTTATTTTTTCTAACATTGAATAAACACCATTCCTTCTTCCTGGTGTTAAAAGAGTATTTAGTTCCAAAATATTTAACAAATTAAAATCAGAACTTCTTATTTCTGATGGACTTCTGTCACTGTAAATATCACATAAGATAGTTACCATACCTTTTGATATAAAAGCATCAGAGTCGTAATAAAATGAAAGTTTATTTTTATTTAATTTTGGAACCAACCAAACCTGTGCTTGACATCCGGATACTTTAAAGGAGTCATTTCTATATTCTTCAGGAAATTTTTTTGCATTTTTTGCTTGATCAATTAAAAACTTATATTTATCCATACCATCATCAAATAAATCTAAAGCATCTTTGTAGTAATTAATTTTTTCTTCTATTGTTTTCATGACATATATTTTCTCAACACCTTAGCAGAATCTTCAGGCAATACATCCATAATAAAAACACCAGCCATTGATTCTGAACCAGCTAAAATTTTTGGTTTATCGCCGTGTCGCAATGGAGGATAAAATTCGACATGAAAATGGAAGTTACTATCATTAATTTCAGGCGATGCATGTAATCCCATTATATAAGGGCATTTTTTACTAAGAAACGCATCATATCCCTTAACAACATTTTGAATACATTTTGAAAAATCTTCAATTTGAGCATCATTAAATTTCCAAGGTCCTTCAATTTGAATTTTTGGTATAATCCATACCTCATAGGCATATCTGGCAAAAGGTGGCACAGCAGCAACAAAGTTTTCATTCTGATACACAAAATATTTATCTTCTAGCTGACTCATAATATTAATTAAAAAGTTTTCTTTTTTAAATGATCTTATCTCCTTTTCTATTGCAGGAGGAATAAAAGGATATGCATAAATTTGCCCATGTGGATGATGTAGAGTAACCCCACACTCTTCACCTCTATTTTCAAAAGGTAGAACATATTTAACATCTGGTTTTTTTTGTAACTCCATATATCTATCTATCCAAACTTTAGTTAACAATTCTATTCTCTCTAAGGGCATTTCAGAAATTGTATCAAGATGTTCAGATGAATATACAACTACTTCACATTCTCCTTTTGAGGGTTTGCTCAAAATTTTTTCTAAAAATATATTTTCACCTTTGGGATTAAAACTTGCCCAACGATTTGGAAAAACTGCAACTTCGAAGTTAGAAAATGGAATTTCTGTTGGATAATTTAAATTTGCTCCTGGACAAAGAGGACAATATTCTTTTGGTGGAAATGATGTTCTGTCTTTTCTTCCCGCGGAGTACGTAACCCATTCTTCTCTTGAAGGATTCCATCTCATATGAGGTTTTGGAATTTCAGTTACCTTAAGTTGTTGGCTAGCAGATTCTACATGTTCTTTATATCCATAAAGGTAAAGTTCTTTTTTATCATTTCTTATAAAAATTCTTTTATGTATTTGATTCATTAATTTTTTCTTCCCACTTAATTGAAGAATTTATAATTTCGCTTAGATCGTTATATTTTGGTCTCCAATTAATATGTTTTAATATTTTTGATGTTTCTGCAATTAACTGTTCAACATCTCCATTTCTTCTGTTTGCAAATTTATAATTAATTTTATTATGTGAAATTTTGTTTGCAGTATTTATAACATCCAAAACACTAAAACCATTTCCATAGCCACAATTAAATAAATTAGATTCAGAACTTTCTAATAAATATTTTGCTACTTCTAAGTGGATATCAGCAAGATCAGAAACATGAATATAGTCCCTAATAGCCGTACCATCAGGCGTATCAAAATCATTGCCATATATTTCAATATGATCTCTTTTACCTACAGCAACTTCAGATAAAATTTTTATTAAATGTGTTGATTTTTTTGATATTTGTCCTGATCGTAATTTTTTATCAGCACCAGCAACATTGAAGTACCTTAATATAATAAATTTGAAGTCATCTTTATTTTCAAATAAAAAATTTTCTGTTTTTATTTTTGATTCAGCATATGGATTTTGAGGATTTAAATTTGTATTTTCATCTATTAATTTATTTTTTCTTACTGATCCGTATGCAGCAGCTGTTGAAGAAAATACTATTTTATTTAATCCATTATTTTTACAAGTTTCAAATAGTTTAGTTGCATTTTCAGTATTATTATCAAAATATTTCTGCGGATATTTTACAGATTCCTCAACTTGAATAAAACCAGCAAAGTGCATTAATAAATCAAAGCTATTTGATTTTATAAGGTCAGAAATTATTTCTTCATCATTAATATTACATTTTGTAAAAAATGCATTTTTAGGAATAAGACTTTCATTCCCAGTAGATAAATCATCAATAATATGAACATTATGACCAGCATCTAGAAGAGAAAGAGCAGAATGACTTCCTATATATCCAGCACCGCCTGTTAAAAGAAAATTCATATATGTATATAATAAATTATTATTTATTAATTTAAAATTGATATATTTTGTAAATGACTAATATTATAGGCATCTTTATTTATTGAAATCAAAACAAAGTCTGTTAATGCTAAAAACACATATCATTCTGACATATGAGATTAGATAAAAAAAATATTATAGTTACTGCAGCTGCACAAGGTATTGGAAGAGCAACCGCTCTTAAATTTGCAAATGAGGGAGCTAAAGTTTTAGCAACTGATATTAATGAAGATAAACTAAATGATTTAAAAAATGAGAATGAGAGTATCCAAACAATGAAATTGGATTCAACAAACAAAAAAGATGTAGAGGTCTTTTGTTCTTCTATAGACAAGATTGATGTTTTATTTCATGCAGTAGGTTTTGTTCATCACGGAACAATTCTTGATTGTGATGAAGATGAATTTTCACGATCAATCAACGTTAATATATTTTCTGCATATTTAATGACCTACAATCTTTTGCCAAAAATGTTGAAAGAAAAGAAAGGTAATATTGTTATTGTTTCTTCTGCCGCATCTAATGTTAAAGGTGTGCCTAATAGGTTTATCTATGGAACTACAAAAGCGGCATTAAATGGTTTTGTAAAAGCCATAGCTATTGACCATATTAAAGATGGAATTCGCTGTAACGCTATTTTGCCAGGAACTGTTGAAACACCTTCTTGGGAAGGTAGGGTTAATATGGCCGATGATCCTGTTAAAGCAAGATCAGACTTTATAGCAAGACAAGCAATGGGAAGATTAGCACAACCAGAAGAAATAGCATCGCTTGCAACTTATTTAGCAAGTGATGAATCAGACTTTGTTACTGGAACATTAAACTTAATTGATGGAGGATGGACTTTATAATGAAAACTTTAAGATACAGAATTGGAAATGAAGTTAAACCAGGAATACTTGATCAAGAAGGAATTATTCGCGATGTATCATCTCTTGTTAAAGATTGGGATAATAAAAATGTAACTATTAGCAAATTAAATGAAGTAAAAAAAATTGACCCTACATCTTTACCTATAGTTGAAAATAGTGACGGATTTGCACCTTGTGTTTGTAAAGAAAGTATTGGAAAATTTATTTGCATAGGTCTTAATTACTCTGATCATGCTGAAGAAACAGGTCAGAAAGTTCCTCCTGAGCCAATTATTTTTGCAAAAGCAACAAGTGCCGTTATTGGTCCTAATGATAATGTAGAGATTCCAAAAAAATCAGTTAAATCTGACTGGGAGGTTGAGCTAGGTGTAATCATTGGAAAAGAAGCAAAATATATTTCGGAAAGTGAATCAGAATCTCATATCGCCGGATATTGTGTTATCAATGATCTTAGTGAAAGAGAATTTCAAATAGAACATTCCGGCCAATGGGTTAAAGGAAAGTCCTGTGACACTTTTGGCCCAATTGGTCCATATTTAGTAACAACAGATGAAATACCTGACCCTCAAAATCTAAAAATGTGGCTTGATGTAAATGGTAAAAGAATGCAAGATGGTTCAACAAGCACAATGGTTTATGGAGTAAATTTTCTAATAAGTTATTTAAGTCAATTTATGTCATTACAGCCCGGAGATATCATCTCAACAGGCACACCTCCAGGAGTAGGCATGGGAATGAAACCACAAGTATTTCTAAAAGCAGGTGATGTAATGAAACTTGGTATTGAAGGTCTCGGAGAACAAATTCAAAAAACTATTCAAGCGTAATGTTTGGAAATATCAATAACTGTCATAACGTTAAAGATTTTAGAAACTTAGCAAAAAAAAGACTACCTAGTCCAATATTCCATTACATTGATGGTGCCGCTGATGATGAGATAACTTATAAAAGAAATACAGATGCCTATGAGCAATGTGACTTGATTCCAAATGTATTAAGCGGTGTTGATAAGGTTGATATGTCAACCACGGTAATGGGACAAAAGTTAGATATGCCTTTGTATTGTGCACCAACTGCTCTTCAAAGGTTGTTTCATCATGAAGGTGAGATCGGAGTTGCAAAAGCTGCAGAAAAATTTGGAACTATGTTTGGAATTTCTTCTTTAGGGACAGCTAGTATTGAAGAGATATCAAATTTAGTTAAAACACCAAAACTATTTCAATTATATGTTCACAAGGATAAAGGATTAAATAAAGCACTTATAGAAAGATGTAAGGAATCAAATTTTGAAGCGATGGCTGTGACCGTAGACACTGCTGTTGGAGGAAACCGTGAACGAGATTTGTACACAGGTTTTACTATTCCAATGAAATTAAAACTCAATAGTGTTTTAAGTTTTATGCTCCATCCAAAGTGGGCAGTAGATTATTTTACAAAACCAAAATGGGAATTAAGTAATCTAAAAGATCACATTAATGAAGGCACGACAGTAATGACAACCATTGGAGATTACTTCACAAATATGCTTGATAATTCTATGAGTTGGAAAGATGTAGAAAATATTAATAAAGAGTGGGGACGTCAATTTGCAATTAAAGGGGTGATGTCGATAGAAGATGCAAAAAAAGCTGTTGATATAGGTGCTTCAGCAATAATGGTTTCAAATCATGGAGGCAGACAATTAGATGGTTCAAGATCGCCATTTGATCAACTAGCTGAAATTGTAGATGCTGTAGGAGATAAAATAGATGTAATTTGTGAAGGAGGTATCAGAAGGGGCACACATGTTTTAAAAGCGCTTTCGCTTGGTGCAAAAGCCTGTTCTGGTGGAAGAATGTATCTATACGCTTTAGCGGCAGGTGGTCAAAAGGGTGTTGAAAAAAGTTTATCTAATTTACGAAATGAAATTGAACGAGATATGAAATTAATGGGAGTTTCTAACGTTAAAGAACTAACAAGAAAAAATCTAAAATTCAGATAAATCAACAATTTTCTAAAAAAAAATATTTATTCCAATTCATTTTTATTTTACAAATTTTTTATGAATGATGAAATTGATCCAATCCTAGTTGGTGAAACTGACGATATTGAAGTTGGAACTGTTGAGAGTTTTGAGCATGATGATGTGAGTTATGCAGTTTATCATTTAGAGCCAGGATTTTTTTGCACACAGGGAAACTGTAATTGTGAAGAGAAAGTACCTTTGAGTGAATCTGAAATTGAAGGAGAAGAGTTAGAGTGTGTTGGTTGTGGTAATACTTATAGCATTGTTTCTGGTGACTGTATAAGTGATCCTGAATTGGATGGTCTTAAGATCTTTGATATCTCTGAAGAGGATGGAAATATTTACTTAAACATCTAACTTATAATATTAAGATTTATAATATTATTTTTTTTTAAATTTTTACTTTTAGTTAAAAAATAAAAAACATTTTCACACGACTCTATAGACATCCTTTTTCTGCATTCTAGAGTTAAAGCAGCATTATGTGGTGTTAACAAAGTATTACTTAATGAAAATAGTTTATGATTCTCTATTGGTGGTTCTTTTTCAAATACATCAACGCCAGCTCCAAAAATTTTTTTATTTTTTAAAGCGTCATATAAGGCATCTTCATTAATTATACCACCTCTTGCTGTATTAATTAAAATCAAATTAGATTTAAAGGTTTCAAATTGATCAAAAGAAATCAAATTTTTAGTTTCTTCATTTAAAGGTAAATGGATACTTATATAATCAGCAATTTTAAAAGCTTCTTCTTTGTTGATTGGAATACATTTATGATTTTTTATTTCTTCATCCGAAAGAAATGGATCATGTACATAAACTTCCATTTCAAAACCACTACATCTTTTTGCTAGAGCTTTTCCTATTCGACCAAAACCAAGAATTAAAATTTTTTTATTACAGAGTTCAAAGTAGTTGGGTAGATTACCCTTTTCTTGAAATTTACCTAATTTAACTAATCTATCTGATTCAAAAATATTTTTTGTTAAACAAAGCATCATTGTCATTACATGTTCAGCAACGCTCGTCGCATTTGCTGTTCCAGTAATGGCCATAGCTATCTTATTATTATTTAAATATTCAGTATCCACATTGTCATAGCCAACACCGTGTCTTGCAACAATTTTTAGGTTCTTTGCTTGTGAGAGAATATTTTTATTTATTTCTGCCGTCCTTACGACAATACCATCCACATCTTGTAATTTTTCTATTAGATGATCTTCATCAATATTATTAGTGACAAAGTATTCAATATTATTTTTATCAAATATCTCATATCCACTTGGATGAATTTCACCAACAACCCCAACTTTCATGAATAATTTATATTCTAAAATATTAGAAAAATAAATTGTTTAACTCTTTAAATTATTTTTTTATTATAATAATATCTATTTATATTGGGAAAGGAACACATGAAAACAGTTAGAATGTCATGTTCACATGCATTAATTAAATATTTAACTATGCAAAAAATTTTAATTAATGGAAAAAAAGAACCACTATTTCCAGGCGCTTTCGGTATTTATGGCCATGGTAATGTTGCTTGTATTGGACAAGCCATGGAAGAATATCAAAATGAACTTCCCGGATACAGAGGTCATCATGAACAAAATATGGCACTAACAGGTATTGCATATGCTCGTGCCAAAAGAAGACAACAAATATTTGTTGCAACTTCATCTGTTGGACCTGGTTCTACTAATATGGTTACAGCTGCTGCAGTTGCTTTAAGTAATAGACTTCCAATTTTACTTTTACCAGGTGATACATTTTCTAGTCGTTTTCCAGATCCTGTTTTACAACAAGTAGAACATTTTAATTCTCCCTCAGAAACTCAAAATGATTCATTTAAATCTGTTTCAAGATATTTTGATCGAATTACTAGACCTGAACAAATTTTAACATCTTTACCGCAGGCAATTAATGTAATGCTTGATCCTGCAGACTGTGGCCCAGCAGTAATTTCTATGTCTCAAGATGTTCAAGGAGAAGCCTATGATTATCCTGAAATCTTTTTTGAAGAAAAAATTCATGAAATTAGAAGAATTCATCCTGATCCAAATCAAATACAAAAGGCAGCTGATAAATTAAAAAAATCTAAACAACCAATTATTATTTCAGGCGGAGGTGTTTTATATTCAGAAGCAGAAGAGGAAATTTCCGCTTTTGCAAAAAAACATAATATTCCTGTAACAGCAACTGTGATGGGTATTGGTTGTATGAATAAAGATGATCCTTATTATATAAGTGCAATTGGATGCTTAGGAGAAGGTTCATCTAATAACCTTGCTACTGATACAGATTTAGCACTAGCTGTGGGAACAAAGTTAGGAGATTTTACAACTGGCTCTTGGACTAATTTTGAAAATGAAAATTTTCAACTTGTATCAATAAATACTTCACGATTTGATACTACAAAACATCGCGCTACTCCTGTTGTAAGTGATGCAAAAATTGGCCTACAAGAATTATCAAAAGCATTAGGAGAATGGAAAGCACCAGATAATTGGTACCAGCGTTCAATTGAAGAAAGAAATAAATGGGATGAATATGTTGCCAAAGAAAGTGGACCAACAAACCAAGAATTACCATCCTATGCTCATGCTGTAGGTGCAGTTTATAGAAACTCAGACCCATCAGATATTGTAGTAACTGCAGCCGGAGGTTTAGTTGGTGAAGTAGTTCAAATATGGAAACCTAAAGAGCTAAATACTTTTGAAACTGAATGGGGATTTAGTTGTATGAGTTATGAAATATCAGGCGCACTTGGAATCAAAATGGCAAAACCTGAACAAGATGTAATTGTATTTGTAGGTGATGGCTCTTACCTCTTACAAAATAGCGACATCTACAGTTCAGTCTTATATGATAAAAAATTAATTATAGTTGTTTGTGATAATGGCGGTCACATGGTTATTAATAGATTGCAACTAGCAAAAGGTGGGAATGAATATCTTTGCAACAAATGTACAGTTTGTTGATTTTGAAGCTCACGCAAAAAGTATGGGGGCAAACGGTGAGACTGTCAAATCCATTTCAGAGTTAGAGGCCGCTTTTAAAAGAGCAAAAGAGTCTGACAAAACATATGTTATTTCTATGAAAACCGATGGCTATGAATGGTTAGAAGGGACAGCAATCATTATTAGGATCAGTAATAAGATTCCATATCTCTCAAAAAAAGGAATAAGTCTGACAAATAAAGTTTCTTGATTCTTATCCATTAATCTTTTTTCCCCATGATCCATCCAATCACTTCGTCTCTTGAAGTATTTTTTAATTCTGATTCAGCGAAGTTTGTTCCTTGAAAAAGTGCCATTACGCGATCACAAACAGTAAAAATATCATCCATTCGGTGACTAATTACTATTACACTAACACCTAATTTTTTTAGATTTAAAATTAAATCTAGAACCTTTCCAACTTCTTTAACAGCAAGTGCTGCTGTTGGTTCATCCATCAATACAATTTTTGCATTAAAAGCTGTAGCTCTAGCAATTGCAACTGCTTGTCTTTGTCCGCCTGATAATTCTTCAACCTTTTGATCAGCACTCTTTACGTTTATTTTAAGTTTTGCAAGATGCTCTTCCGTTAACTGTTTTCTTTTTTTATGATCTAAAAAATTGAAAGGACCAACCTTTCTTGTTGGCTCTCTTCCTAAAAAAATATTATCACCGATAGGGAGATTACCAGCTAGTGCTAAATCTTGATATACCATTTCTAAGCCCAAATTTTGAGAGTCTCTGGGACTATTTAAAGTTACTTTTTCTTTATCAAAAAAAAGAGATCCTTCACTTGGCTTATATAATCCTGATAAAACTTTCATTAATGTAGACTTTCCAGCACCGTTATCGCCGACGACACCAAGAACCTCACCTTTATTTAAATGAAGATCTACATTTTGAAGAGCTGTAATAGTACCAAAAAATTTTGAAACTGATTTAGCTTCCAGTACTAAGTTATCTGACATAAGTGTGTTTTTAAATAAATTTTAATTAATATCAACTGGTTTTGAGCGTAAATATTTAACAGTTTCTCTTTCAGCTTTTTTGCATAATTTAGGAGGCAGGCCTTTTGAAATAAGTTTTAAATCTTGAATTACTAATTCACCCATCTCTTTAAATGCGCTGTCTAATGCGCCGGCTCTGTGTGGAGAAAAAATCACATTTTTAAGTTTTCTTAATTTATGATTTTTAGGAAATGGTTCTTGTGGAAAAACATCAATGGCAGCAAACACATTTCTATTTTTTAAAAAATCAAAAAAATCATCAAAATTTATTATGGCTGCTCTACTCATTAAGACAAACACTGATCCATCTTTTATTAATTTAAGTTTAGAAGAATTAATCATGGATTCATTAGAAGAAGTAATGGATGCAAGTACATAAATGATGTCAGCATTTTTGAGTAACGAATTTAAACTAGTAGGCTTAACATC
>CACMRK010000006.1 GCA_902616075.1 uncultured Alphaproteobacteria bacterium | reverse complement strand
TGGTATTGTTTCTGCCTTTAGAAAAAAGATTGATTTCGCTTTAGGAAATATTCTGGGGTCTAATATTTATAATGTATTAGGTGTTCTAGGTATTAGTTCATTTTTTGGTAATTTTAAAGTTCCTGAAGTTTTAGCAAATCAAGACTTATACTTCATGTTATCAATTACAGCATTAATTTTAATGTTTATGATTTTTGTAAAAAAAATTGGACGTATTTATGGAATTATTGGATTAACTTTGTATTTTGGATATATGTATTTCATTTACATATAATTTTAATTAATAAAAAAATTCTGTTAAAAGAATCATGAACTTAGAATTACATAAATCAAAAAATTTATTAAAAATATTAAATACTGCTATAGATGCAGGTAAGGAAATTCAAAAAGTATATAAAAAATCTTTTAATGTAGAAATAAAAGATGATAATTCACCTATTACCGAAGCTGATATAAAATCAAATAATTTAATTTTAAATAGATTAAAATCTTTTAGCCCGAATGTTCCTATATTAAGCGAAGAAAGTCTAATAGAATGGAAAGAAAGAAAAACTTGGAATTCATATTGGTTAATAGATCCATTAGATGGAACTAAAGAGTTTATAAAAAAAAATGGAGAATTTACAGTTAATATTGCATTAATAAAAAATAATTCACCAATATTTGGTATTATATATGCGCCTGCTAAGTCTTTGCTTTATTATGCTTTAAAAAACAATGGCGCATATAAATTAATTACAGAGTCAAATATTGAAACAACTAAAGATTTTATAAAAATAAATTCAGTAAAAGACAAAAGTAATTTAACAAAGGTTATTGGTAGTCGATCACATTCTAATAAAGATTTTGATAATTGGATAAATGATAATTGTAATAATTTTGAGTTAATCCAAATTGGTAGTTCTCTTAAATTTTGTTACTTAGCTGAAAGTAAGGCAAATATCTATCCAAGACTAGGTCCAACTTCAGAATGGGATATTGCTGCGGGACATATTATTCTTGAAGAGGCAGGTGGTTCAGTTAAAGATTTTAATAAAAATATATTACTATACAACACGAAAGAAAGTGTTATTAACCCTAATTTTATCGCTAAAATATAAATTATAATCATATGAAAATACTTATTTGTGGTCTTCCTGGTGCTGGCAAAACTTGGTTAGCTGAAAGGCTTATTAAAGTAATTGATAATTGTGCTTGGTATAACGCAGATGTAGTCAGGAAGTCAGCAAACGATTGGGATTTTACGATGGAAGGTAGAATACGACAAGCCAATAGAATGAAAACATTTGCCGATTTCGAAAAACAAAATGGAAGATGGGTAATTTGTGACTTCGTAGCACCAACTGAAAAAGCAAGAGAAGCTTTTGAGCCTGATTTCGTTATCTGGCTGGATACTATTAAAGAAGGTAGGTTTGAAGATACAAATAAAATGTTTGAACAACCAAATAAAACTGACATTAAAATAACCAAATTTTTATCAGATGAAGAAATAGAAAATCTAGCAAAGGAGATTAAAAATGTTTGATTGGAAAAAACCAACAGTACAAATGTTAGGTAGATGGCAACCATGGCATGATGGCCATACAGAATTATTTAAAAGAGCACTTCAGAAAACAGGTCAGGTATGTATTATGTATCGTGACGTGGGAGGTGTAGATGCAGGTGTAGAAGGTCAAGCTGACAATCCATTTCAATTTGAAGAAGTAAAAGCAAAAATTAATGAAGGTTTAGCTCAACATGGTTTTACTGATGGAAAAGAATATGTTGTTGTTAAGGTTCCAAACATTATTGATATTTCTTATGGAAGAGGAGTTGGTTATTCATTTACAGAACATGATTTAGGAAAAGAAATACATGATATCTCGGCAACAAAAATTAGAAATGAAATGAGAGTTAAAGGGGAATTAAAATAAGCTAAATTTTTTCTCCTGCTGGTTTTCCATATCCAACATTTTTTTTCCCATATCTTCTCACTCTAACGTTACATTGTTCAGCGTGACCAATAAATCCTTCAAGGTGTGAAAGTCTAGATCCATATTCTCCAATAAGTGTAGCTGCTTCATCGGTTGTAATCTTTTGATAAGTGTGGGTTTTAATGAACTTACCAACCCACAAACCACCAGTATATCTTCCAGCTTTTTTAGTAGGAAGAGTATGGTTAGTGCCTATAACTTTATCACCATTAGCAACATTAGTTCTAGCACCCAAAAATAAAGCACCATAAGATGTCATTTTTTCTAAAAACCAATCATCTTTTTTTGTCATAACTTGAACATGCTCTGAAGCTATTTCATTTGCTTTAGATAACATCTCCTCATAGGTATCACATAAAATTATTTCTCCATAATCTCTCCAGCTTGTACTTGCTGTTTCTTTAGTAGGTAAAATTTCTAAAATTCTATCAATTTCTTTAAATGTTTCTTCTGCAAGTTTTCTTGAGTTTGTTATCATCACAGCAGGAGAATTATATCCATGTTCGGCTTGTCCTAATAAGTCTGTTGCACATATTTCACCATCAACAGTTTCATCTGCAATAACCATTGTTTCAGTTGGACCAGCAAATAAATCGATACCAACTTTGCCATACAATTGTCTTTTTGCTTCAGCAACAAATGCATTGCCAGGTCCAACAAGCATATCTACAGGTTTAATAGTTTCTGTACCTATAGCCATAGCACCAACTCCTTGCATTCCTCCCAAAACATAAATTTCGTGAGCACCGCCCATTTTCATTGCTGTAACGACAGCTGGATTTGGCTTACCTTTAAAAGGCGGTGTAGTAGCAACAATTCTTGGAACCCCAGCAACAGAGGCAGTAACAACTGACATATGAGCAGAAGCTACCATTGGGAATTTTCCAGCAGGTACATAACATCCAACTGCTTGCACTGGTATATTCTTATGACCAAGAATAACGCCTGGATGCGTTTCTACTTCTAATTCACTCAAAGTTTTAAGTTGTGCTTCCGCAAATGATCGCACTTGTTTTTGAGCAAATTTAATATCCTCTTTGTCATCATCAGAGACTTCACTCATTAATTGATTAATTTGATCTTCACTTAATCTAAAACTATCTGGAGAATAGTTATCAAATTTTTGAGATAACTCTCTAATATGTTTATCACCTTCTGATTCAATTTTACTTAATGTTTCCTCAACAATTTTTTTTACTTTATCATTATCTTCAATTCTTTGTTTTTCATCTAAACCTTTTTTTAAATATTCAATTGCCATAATTATTTTTTATGAATTAATTTAAAGATATCAATACCTATTTGATCGAGTATGTGTGCTATATCAATTGGTACCCAATTTTCTCTAATTCGCCCTTCATGATGTAAATAAAAATCCATAACTCTTATTGTGACAGCTTTACCAGTACCTTGGTAGCCTAGCCACTCATTAGAACCATGTATACACTCAATACTTTGCCAGCCTGATGTCATTGAATAATTACCATCAGCTATTTCTATATAATGACCAATTTTCCAATAATCTCTCTCTTTAAATGTAAACCTAAAAGGTAATTGATGATGATCAACATATCCTTTTAAACCTCTTGCTGTACCAATACCGCAAGGTCCGTACCACATCATTTTAGGATGCCAGAATTCTTTTTGAGGATGATTTAGTAATTTATCTCTAACGTATTCATGCGTTGATCCAGGATCTGTTTCTGGTTTTATATTTAAACTTCTTTGCATTGTTAAAGCTTGATTCATCGAATTGATGGACAACTCATCATCCATATTTTCAAATGTTGTACCATCACCGGTTATAGGACCAGGCCACATTCCTTCTACTCCTAATGATTTATTTATTGGCCAAAATCCTGCCTGACGAATAAAATCTAGAGTATCAATCAAAATATGTGATTGAATGATTTTATTATCTTTAATTTGATGCGCTTCACATATTCTTAAATGTATAGTTTTGCCATGAGCAGGAACATTAAGCCATGGATTAACAAAAGTCCCAGTTAAATGAGCTATTGTTGAAACAAAAACTGAGTTTTGAAAAGAACCCCCAAGAATTAGGTTATCCCTTCTCTCAAGATCAGGAAATGCATTTAAAAGCGGTTTCCATAATTTTTCTGTTATTTCAGAAATGCCTTTTAAGTCATTAAGTGGATGGAAGGTTCTTATTTCTGCATCATCATGATACGCATCACTAATATTTTTATTAATATTTTCTGAATTGGATTCAGCTATATTTTTTAAAAGAATTCTGATTTTTTTTTTATTTGCTATATTTATCTTTGGATTTAAATTAATTACTTCAGTGCTTCCTTCTTTTTTTATTCCAGTATTAAAATTTTCAATTTCTGTCATAATTTACTTAGTTTCAGTTACTCACAGTTTAGGCTCAATATTTAATTGATTTATTCAATATTTTGAATAATATTCATTAAAAATGCATAAAATATAATTTTTCTTAATATGTCAATAAATATAGAAAGTCGTCTTGCGAGATTTAATGATTTAATACCAAGTAAGGTTCCTTTTGTTGAGGGTAAATTAAAAGGACATCAAGATAGATTGAATTACTCATTAGTGGGTCCTGGCGTAAGTGAAGATTCTAAACAAAATGTAAAAATTGCTGAGGAGCATGGGTTTAATATTGGGGCAGTAAGTGCTGCACCGATGAATGGTTCTGGGCTTCATAGTCATACAACAGCTGAGGTGTTTATTATCTTTTCTGGTTCATGGCGTTTTTATTGGGGACCAGATGGAAAAGAGGGTGAGGTTATTTTACATAAAGGAGATGTCGCTTCATTTCCTACTAATATGTTTAGAGGATTTCAAAATGTTAGTGATCAACAAGCATTAATGTTTGTAGTTTTAGGTGAAAATGATCCTGGAGTAATTACATGGACTCCTTCATTGTTAAAAAAAGCAAAAGAAACTGGAATGGTTCTTTTAAATGATAACTCTCTTATTGATTTAGAAAAAAATCAAATACCTGATGGTAAAAAAGCAATAGAACCAATCACAGATAATGAATTAACACAATTTGATCATTACACTTCTGAGGAAATTGAAAAATTTGTAATTCGCTATGCAGATCAAAAAAATTATTTTCTAGATGACGAACATTATAATTCAAATTCTATTTTAAATTATTTAGATGATTTCACTATTCATAATAAAGAATTTAAACCATACATTAGTCATAAAACTGGATTTGGACTTACTCTTCTTGAAGGTAATAATGCTCATATCCATTCTTACACCTCATCAAAATCTGAAGTTTATTTATGTTTGGAGGGAGAATGGGAAATTACATGTAATGATAAAAAGGTGTTAATTGGCTCTAGAGATGCCTTCTCCCCTCCAAAAAACTCTACAAGAAGCCTTAAAAATATAAGTAGCGATAAAGGTAGCATTTATATAGTGCGCCAAAAAAATTAAAAGATGCAGGGTTTTGATCAAAAATTTAGAGATCTACCCGATTATATACTAAAAATTACATATCAAATTTGGGAAGACAAGGATGTTGAGTCAATAAGAGAATATTATGCAAAAGGAATTCCAGTTAGGTCCCCTGCTGGAGTTGTGTATGGACCTGATGCAGTTGTGAAAGCAACTTATGCAACTTTAGAAGAATTTCCTGACCGTCAACTTTTAGGTGAAGATGTCATATGGATAGGTAATGAACATGATGGGTATTTATCTTCGCACCGAATTTTAACTAGAGCAACCCACTTGAATGATGGTGTTTATGGAAAAGCAACAGGAAAAAAACTTATTTATAGAGTAATTGCAGATTGTGCATGCAAGGATAATCAAGTGTATGATGAATGGCTTGTTAGAGATCAGGGCGCAATCGTAAGACAACTTAATTTAGATCCAAAAAAATATGCAAAACAAATAATTGATAATCAAGGGGGTGTTGAAAATTGCGCAGTTCCTTTTAACAAAAATACGCCTTTGGATTTAAAATATTCACAATTAAATTTACCGGAAAAAAATTCAGGTTATGAATATGCAGAAGTCCTAAAATCTATATTTAATAAAGATATTAATATAGTTGATAAAAAATATGATAGAGCAATAAATCAAGAATTACCAGGCGGATTGAAAGCTTACGGAGTTGAAGAAGTAAAAACTTTTTGGACTTCTCTATTGTCATCATTTCCTGATGCAACATTTTCAATTGATCATGTTAGCTATTTAGAAGAACCAAATCAGTACAGAAAGGCAGCTATTAGATGGTCACTTAATGGTGTTCATTCGGGTTCGGGATATTTTGGAGTACCTAGTCAAGCAGCAGTTCATGTCATGGCTATATCACATGTTGAATTTGGACCACGAGGTATTAAAAATGAATGGATTTTGCTTGATGAAACTGAAATTTGGAAACAAATTTTGATGAAAACAGGATAGCTAAAGATTGAACACGAAAATTTTAACAACACATGTAGGAAGTTTACCTCGTTCTAAAGCTTTATCAGAATTACTTTTTGCAAAAGATAAGGGAGATAGTTTTAGTGAAAATGAATTTGATGATGTTGTAAAACAAAATGTAAGTGACATTGTCAAAAAACAACTTGATACAGGTATTGATTTTGTCAGTGATGGTGAAATGAGTAAAATCAGTTATGCTACATATGTTAAAGATAGAATTAATGGTTTTTCCGGTGAAAGTGAAAGAAGAGCGCCAGCTGACTTAGATGCATTTCCTGAATATAAAGATAAAATTGCTAAAAGTGGGGGAACACCTACTTATACCCGACCCTGTTGTACTGGAGAACTCTCTATTAAAAATAATGATGATCTTTTAAAAGATATAAATAATCTATCTTCTGCATTAAGTGCTAATAATCATACTAAGGGCTTTATGAATGCTGCTTCACCAGGAGTCATAAATGTTTTTTTACCTAATAAATTTTACAAAAATGATGACGAGTACCTAAGTAAGCTTAGCGTGATTATGGCAGAAGAATATCAACAAATTACTTCTAATAATTTATTCTTGCAAGTTGATTGTCCAGATTTAGCCCTAGCAAGGCATATGAATTTTAAAGAATTAGATGAAAAAAGTTTTTTGCTGCGAGCTGAAAAACAAATTGAAGCTCTTAATCTTTCACTGGCATCAGTTCCACAACACAAAATTAGAATGCATATCTGCTGGGGAAATTATGAAGGACCTCATACCTTTGATATTGGTTTGGAAAAAATTTTACCAATAGTACTTAAGGCAAAAAGTAAATATTTATTAATTGAGTCTTCTAATCCAAGACATGCTCATGAATGGAAAGTTTTTGAAAAGATTAAATTGCCACGAGATAAAGTTATTGTGCCCGGTGTTATTGATTCTACTTCAAATTTTGTTGAACACCCGGAAGTTGTTGCTGATCGGTTAAAACAATTTTCTACTTTTGTACCAAAGGAGCAAATTATGGCTGGTACAGATTGTGGTTTTAGTACTTTTGCTGGATTTGGAAAAGTTGATGAAAAAATTTGTTATGAGAAATTAATTTCGTTAGTTGAGGGCACTCAAATAGCATCTAAAACGATTTGATTTAAAATAAAAAATTAGTAATAATTTTATTAAAAGTTTTTGGCTTCTCTAGCATTACAAAATGAGAAGAATTTTTAATTTCTGTATAAACTGAATATTTTATTTTCTTATTTAATTCATTGTTCATAATATTAGAGGATAGTTTATCGTTTTTGCCACGAATAATAAGAGTTTTTGATACAATCTTATCTAGTTTATTTAATTGATTAGGTCTTTTTAGAATCAAATTCGTTTGGTCTAAAAAAGTTTTATATCCTAATTGTTTAGCCATTAAATAAACAGTATTTTGGTATGATGTATTTTTCAAATCTTTATTAGAAAAATAGGAACTATAGTTTTTTTGATAAAATAATTTTGCGAAGTTATTTTTATTTAAGGTTGTTAATGATTTTTCTAAAAGCAACTTTCTTTTTTGTGAAATATTTCTTGCATTAGTTCCTATTAAAACTAATTTATCTAATATTTCTGGATACTCGATTGCTAATTTTATTGCAATAAATCCTCCCATTGAAAAACCAATAACAGAAATTTTTTTTTATTTTTGTTTATGATTTTTTGTACAGCATCATCAACTGTAGCAATATTCTTTAGAGAAGGAATGGAAACATTATATTTTTTTTTTAGAATAGATATTTGTGCATCCCAAATGTTTTTGTTACACATGTATCCAGGGATTAAAATTACTTTACCCAATTTCTATCTAGTTGTATTTCGATAAATAAATTTACCCTGAATTAGATGATTGATAGGCTCTAACTCTGGATCCTTAATGTTATCATCTATTATTTGGGTTACAAGTTTAGACATTTGTCTTACTGGTTGTCTAATTGTTGTTAAATTATATGAATGCCAATTTGCTGAAGATATGTCATCATATCCAATTACCTCTATCTCTTCTGGTATATTAAGTTTTGTATTTTTTTTAATATAATCAACACAACCAAAAGCCATAATATCATCAGCACAAAACAATGCTGTAATATTATTTTTTAAAAGTTTTTTTGCTGAATCTAAACCTCCTTCATATGTAAAATTTCCTCTTTCATGAAACAGTTTAATTTTGTCTAAATTATTTAAATAGTTTTTGAAACCTTTACATCTTTCTTCACTTACAAATGATCCAATTGGTCCTTCAACCATTCCTATTTTAGTATGCCCATTATTAACGAAATGTTCTGCCGCCGCTTCTCCACCATACTTATGATCACAAGCTACAGAACTCAGTGTAGGTATTTTCCAATTTCTATTAAATGCAATAAGTTGAATTTGTTTGGCTAAACAGTTTTCTACAAACGCATCAGTAGGCTTTGTTGCTGAAACAATCGCAACTAACTTTTCTTTTAAGTAGGGTTGAATTAAATTATCATCTAATTCCTCACCATCATCAGTAGTAATTAATAAAATTCTATACCCTGATACTCTTAGAGCTTCATGTAATTCGATAAGCACTTCAGGATAATATCTATTCGTAATATATGGTAATATAACACCAACTAAACCTCCCTCATCTAAACTCAGAGAATTAGTTGAAAAGGACTGTGGTTTATATCCTAGTTTTTTTGCTGCTTCGATAACTCTCAATTTTGTTCTATTAGAAATGCTTGCTCCTTTTGTAAAGCATCGTGAAACAGCCGATTGTGACACACCTGCTAGCTTTGCCACACTACTTGATGTTGGTAATTTTGCTTTCTGAATGTTCATTTATCCACTATTAATTTATTCATTATATTGCATATTAATTCAAAGTAATGCAATATCATTTTAATAATTATAGTTATATACATACGCGTAAAAAAATTGTTTTTTATACGTAATATATGGAGGAAACATGTTTTTAAAAAAATTAATTTTAGGTGGATTAACAGCACTATTCTTCAGCTCATCTTTGTTTGCGGCTGATTGTGGTCCTAATGGACAATCCATCCGAATTTTAGCAAGTGATTTTCCAGCAATTCACGCAATAGCAAATTCTGCTGAAAGCAATTGTGCAGGATCTGCTTCTGAATTCACTCGAAATCATACTACTGAAGCGCGCCAAATAATGAACGCTGCTCAAACACCAGATCCAGCAGAGTATACATCAGTGATTGTAGCTAACTCTACTCTTGTTCAGTTAATGAATGATGGACTAGTTAGACCATTAAATGACCTAGTTGAAAAATATGGTGGCAACTTAAAATCTAATCAACTTATAACTATTGATGGTAAAATAATGGCTATAGCATTCATGGCTAATTCTCAGCACATGTATTATAGAACAGATATTTTAGATAAAGCTGGAGTTGATGGAATGCCAGCAACTTATGATGAAATAATTTCTGCTGCTGAAAAAATACGTTCAGCTGGTATTATGGAGCATCCACTTGTAATGAATCTTAAAGTAGGATGGAATGTTGGAGAAGTATTTAATACTATATACTTAGCACATGGTGGAGAATTCTTTAAGCAAGGTAGTGCAGAAGCATCTATTAATAACGCTAAAGGTATTGCGGCTCTAGAAACAATGAAAGCTCTAGTTGAGTATGCTCATCCTGATCATTTAACACAGGCATCTGATGATACGCAAGGATTATGGGAAGCTGGTCAAGCTGCAATTGGCTTTATGTGGGGTTCTCGTGGAGGAGTTATACTAGATAATGAAGGTTCTTCAGCTGAGGTGACTTCAAATACTGTTCTATCTGCAGCTCCAACTGTTACTGGTGGTTCAATACCAGGAGCAACTTTATGGTGGGATGGAATAACTATAGCAACTAACGTGTCTGACAGTGAAGCGGAAGCAACGTTTGCAGCACTTGTCAGTGGTATGACTTCAGAAATGGTTGCTGCTAATAATGATGATGCAATTTGGTTAATTGATGGTTTTAAACCTGGTCCAGCTGCAGCAGGAGTGTCTGCAACTGCTCAAGGCGGCGCTAAATCTTATCCAATGTTTGCTCAAATGGGATTATTGCACAATGCATTAGGTGCAGAGCTAGTTGATTTTTTAAAGGGAGCAGAAAGTGCTGAACAAGCACTTAGTGATGTAGAGGCTGTTTACGAAACAGCTGCTAAAGACGCAGGTTATCTGTAGTCAATAAATATAAATCAATAAAAAGGGGTTTTCAAATTTGAAAACCCCTTATATCTTTCTATGTAATTTAAAATAGCATAATGAAGCACAGCACATTCTTATTATTCACCCTTCCTTCATTAAGTGTAATGTTTTTATTTATTGCAATACCTATAGTTTCTGTTTTTATTCAATCCCTACATATAGAACATAAACAAGTAATAATTGTTTCAGAAAATTGTGATCCTTTTGGATGTGAGACAACAACATCTGTGGATACTGAAGCTTCTGCGAAGTTAAAAGAAAAAGCACCTCTTGGTAAATTTAATGGATTTAAAACGTATTCAAACAGAATGCATTTTGCATTTGATGAAATAGGAGAGGCTTGGAATAGCTCGGATAGTTTTATAGTTTTTGTAAAAAAAATATATAATTACCCCTTATATAGAGCGCTTAGCTTTACTCTTACTTACACCTTTGTAGTTACTCCGTTTGTTTTATTTCTTGGTTTTTTAGTTGCTCTTGGAGTCAATAATCTTCCTAAGTTGTTAAAAGGTCCAACAATTTTTGCATCTCTTCTTCCAATGATAGTTACACCTCTTGTTGGTTCATTGATATTGTTTTGGATGGTTGATGGCGATGGTGTTATTGGAGCCACACTCCAAAAAATATTTAATGATAATTCTCTGAGCTTGAAAGCATCACCTGTGCTTACCTGGGTCATGTTGATGGTCTATGGTATATGGCATTTGATGCCGTTTAGTTTTATTGTTTTTTATGCAGGTCTTCAAACAGTTCCTCATGAAACAATTGAGGCAGCAACTATAGATGGTGCATCTAAATTTCAAAGAACACGCCATGTCGTTATTCCTCATTTAATGCCACTTGCTATTTTTATAACTTTAATACTTTTAATGGATAATTTTAGAGTTTTTGAACCAATAATAAGTTTTAGAGCAGAAGCCCACGCTACCTCAATATCCTGGTTAATATGGAATCATTTGCGTGAAAGTGCTTACCCTCTATATAATGCAGCAGGAGCAACATCTATGATTACTATTTTTTGCGTAGGAATTTTACTTTTGCCAGTGCTAATTCGAACATGGAGAGATTTTAATGAAAAAAATAAGGGTTAGAAATTTATGAATACAAAAATTGAAAATAAATTAACCCCAGTTCGAATTATTGCTTTTGTATTCGTGGCTCTCTGGTTGATTGTTGCTATGTTTCCTTTTATCTGGACATTGTGGGGGTCTTTTAAAGTACAAGCTGATTTTTTTTCAAAAGCTGACTGGGCAAATGCAATATTTGGCTTTCATACTGAAAAACAAACAGGTAATTTTTTTACTATTGATGGATATTATGGCTCTTGGATAGAAGAGGAATTTTGGCGCGCTGTTATTAACACAAGCATAGTAGTATTTTTTACAGTTTTAATTTCTCTTACATTTGGAACTTTAGGAGGCTATGCTCTTGCAAGGTCTACTTATCGATATGCCTTCTGGATTTTAATGGCAGGTCTTATTTTTCGTGCGATGCCTCATATGACTTTAGTTTCAGGATATCTTCAACCTTTTTTTGCATGGAATGTTTGGGGAATTTTACCTACAACAATAATTGTACTTGTTGCAATTAATCAGCCTTTTACTCTGTGGATGTTACATTCATTTTTTTTAAATATACCAAAAGATTTAGATGAAAGCGCTATGTGCGATGGCTGTAATAGATTTCAAGCATTTAGATATGTGATCATTCCTATAATGTGGCCGGGTGTAATAACTACTGGATTATTTAGTTTCCTTCTTGCTTACAATGATTTTACAGTTACATCTATGTTGCTTTCAGATGAAAATGAAACAATGATCCCAGCAATTGCTAGCTTTTTAGGTACCGTACAGGAAGAAGGTAAAGTAATGTATGCTGTAGCTGCCGTTGTTTCAGCAACTGCTCCATTATTCTTTCTTGTAATGTTTTTTCAAAGACAGATTGTTAGCGGATTAACAGCTGGAGCAGTTAAAGGTTAAAAATTATGAAACCTGAAGAGTTAAAAAAAAATTTTGAAAATTATCAATTAGCTACTCAAAATTTTAACAAAAATTCAATAAAAAATTCTCTAGTTAAATATTTTTCTGAAAATTCGGTGTTTCATTTCTGCTATCCTTTTGGAACATTTAATGGTTTAGATAAATTGTTAACTAATTGTATAAATCCCCTTTTAGATAGCATTCCTGATCTTGAAAGAAGAGATATGATTGTTATGGCAGGCACAACACCTGAAGGTAAAGATTGGTTAGGCACTATGGGCAATTATATGGGAACTTTTTTAAAATCATTTTTAGATATTCCGCCAACAGGAAATTTAGTTCATATGCGTTATCATGAGTTTTTCCAAATAGAAAATAATCAAATTATAGAAATGCAATCAATTTGGGATCTACCTGAATTGATGATGCAGGCAAATGCATGGCCAATGAGTCCTCAGCTAGGATCTTTTTTATGCACACCATCTCCTATGACAGGAGACGGTTTAAAGATAGAAGGTGATGGATCAAAAAATTTTGACATTGTAATAAATATGCTTCGAGATATGGTTTTACACCCTAGTAATCCAAATCCACAAGTTATGAATTTAGATAAATATTGGCACCCCAGATTTAATTGGTACGGACCAGTTGGAATTGGCACAGCAAGGGGTATCGAAGGATTTCGCCATTGGCATCAAATACCTTTTTTGCGTGCAATGCCTGATAGAAAGGGAGGTTCATCAAATGATAGTTTAAAAAATGAGGGGTTGCAGGATATGCAAACACATTGGATATATGAAGGCGATTATGTCTGTGAAACTGGTTGGCCAAATATGCGATCTACAATTTCTCAAGATGGATGGATGGGTATTGCTCCATCAAATCAAATTATAGAAATGCGGAGTTTAGATTTTTGGAGATTAGAAAATGGTCTTATCAGAGAGAATTGGGTTTTAGTAGACCTTCTCGATGTTTATCAGCAAATAGGTGTTAATGTTTTTGATAGAATAAAAGAATTTAACAAAGCGAGAAACATTGGAGATATTAATATTTCTAGAGGACTTGGCTCAATAAAATAAGTTTTATGATTTCTTATTCCATAAAATTGAAAGGATAAAATGAATTATAAAGCAATATTATTTGGCTCAATAGGAACTTTAATTGAAACATCAGATTTGCAAAGAGAATCATTTAATGAAGCTTTTAAAGAAGCTGGACTAGATTGGTATTGGGATCAAGAGGATTATAGATTATTGCTTAAACAATCTGGTGGTACAAAAAGAATAGAGGATTTTGCAGAAAAAAATAATGTTAATGTAAATGCTTCACAAATTAGAAATAGAAAAACAGAAATCTTTAGCTCGTACATTATTCAGAATAAACAAAAATTAAGAAAGAGTGTTGATGAAATAATTAAGTATACAAAAGATAATAATATTAAACTTGCTTTCTCAACTTCTACAACTTTAAATAATGTCGATGCAGTATTTGAAAGTCTTTCCGGTCAAATTTCAAAAGAAGAATTTGAATTCATTGGTAATAAATCATTTGTTAAAAATGAAAAACCACATCCAGAAATTTATAAAGTTACATTGGATAAATTAAATTTACAGCCAGAAGATTGTCTTGCAATAGAGGATACTGAAGAAAGTAGTAATTCTGCCGTAAGTGCTGGAATTAAATGCATTGGGTTTCCAGGTGATTACCATTTGGAAGATAGTTTTCAAATGTGTATTAAAAAAATGAATTTATTAGATCAATCTATTTTTTCATTGTAAATAATCAGATCAAATGTTTCTAAAAAATTTTAATGTAAAAAATAAGACTGCTCTTGTGACAGGGTCAGGCAAAGGCATAGGTAAAGCATGTGCTATAGCGTTAGCAGAAGCAGGTGCAAATGTAATTATTCTTAGTCGTACAGAAAAAGATCTATTAATTGTTCAAAACAAAATTAAAAAACTCAAAAAGAAATGTAGTTATTATGTGTGTGATGTAACTAATTTAAAAGAAATAAAAAAAATATTTTCTAAAATCAATAAATTAGACATATTAGTAAATAATGCTGGCACAAATAGACCTGAATATTTCACCAAAATTAAAAGAAAAGATATGAGTGAAGTTGTTGATCTTAATATTAAAGCATCATTCGATATTGCTCAATTAGCTACAAAAGTTATGCTTAAATCAAAAAATAGAAAAAAAATTGGTGGATCAATAATAAATATTTCTTCTCAATTAGGTAAAGTTGGAGCTCCTCTTAGAAGTGTTTATAATATGACTAAATTTGGTGTTGAAGGTCTTACCAAAGGGATGGCTATTGATTTGGCTAAATATAACATTAGAGTTAACTCTGTTTGTCCTACATTTGTGGAAACACCAATGGTCAAAAAATTTTTTAAAGATAAAAGTTTTAAAAAATCTGTAATTGAAAACATACCTTTAGGAAAAGTAGCAACAGAAAGTGATATTGCTAGTGCTGTAGTGTATCTTGCTTCAGATGCCGCATCAATGATGACTGGTTCATCACTAGTAATTGATGGAGGATGGACAGCTAAATAATCAAAAATTAATTTTCTTTATTTATAAAATAAGTTGCTACGATTACAATTACACCACCAATAAAAGTAATTAAAGTTGGTATTTCATAAAAAATTATAAATGTTAACAACACACCAAATACAGGAAATAAAGCGTAAAATGGAAATACTCTATTAACAGGATACATCCTATACAAATAAAACATCGACATATGTGCAGCAATTGAGACAAAGATACCTGAATGCAATATTAATAACCATGACTGAAAACTAATATTTTTTATTTCGTTTATCGTTTGTCCTTCAAATATTGATGATGAAATAATTAGTAATACAAATCCAACTAGTCCCATTACTGCATTTGTGAGAGTAACTTCTAAATCTTTTAGGTACCTGGAAAATACTTGTGCACTAGCATAGAAGAATGCCATTAACGTTATTAAGATTAATGCAAAAATTTCATTTCTTATCAATGGATCAAAGCCTAACAAAATAATGCCAAAAAAAGAAATAAATATAAGTACCCATTTTTTAATACTTACTTTCTCTTTTAAAAAAAATGAGCTTAATAATATTGCAAATGGTACAGCCAGTTGAGAACCAATAATTATCGGAGAAACTATGTTTGCTTCATTTAAAGATAATGTCATAAAAACATTTGCCAAAAAACCCATAGAAATTGAAAAAAAGAGAAGTGGTAACCAGTATTTTTTTTCAGGAATTCTAAATCGCCAAAAAGGCAAAAGACATATGAAAACCACTAACATTCTTAAACTTCCCATTAATAATGGGGGAACATTTTCATTAAAAATAACTTTCTGAACAGGGTAGGCACTTCCAAATAAAAAAGTGATTATTAAAATTAAAAAGTAATGTCTTAAAAGCATTCGAGCTAAAATTTATTTTCTAATTAGTTATTTGCAGCAACTACAGCTGCCATAATTGACGCAAGTTTAGAATTTTTACTATCTGCTCTGCTAGGGACTACAACTGGTACTTTACCACCAATTACTATTCCTGCCGCACAAGCATTCATAAAATAAACCATTATTTTGGACAAAGAATTTCCAGTTTCTAAATTAGGTACTAATAATACATCAGCATCACCAGCAACATCATTATTTATTCCTTTTATTTTAGCTGCTTCCTTAGAAACAGCATTATCAAAAGCAAGCGGTCCATGAACAAAAGCATTAATTTTTTCTTCTAACGCAAGTTCCATAACTTTTTTGGCATCTACTGAACTTGGCATACTGTCAATTGGATCTTCTGTACCTGATAAAATTGCAACTTTTGGTTTAGTAATATTTAATTTATTACAAAATTGAACAGCATTTTTAAGAATTTGTAATTTTATATCAACTCTTGGTAAAACATTTAAGGCGCCATCAGTAATAAAAAGGGGTTTTTTAAGCTGTGGCGTAGTCATATGCCAAATATGACTTAATCTTCTACCATCAAGTAAATTAAATTCTTTTTTTAAATAAGAGCGCATTAAAATATCAGTATGAAGATTCCCTTTAATTATGATTTTACTTTTATTTTCATTAGAAATTTGACAAGCAATTGATGCACTATCCTCTTCATCTTTAGCCTCTACAATATTAAAATTAGAAATATCCAAACTTAATTTTTTCGCTGTTTCAGTAATTAAACTTTTATTTCCAATTAAAGTTGGATCGATGAGGTTCATATTCTTACCTTCAATTACAGCTGATAATATGCTTTCTTGATTGGGGCACACAACTGCTGCTGGTATGTTAGGAGTCTCTAAAGCTTTACTTTTAAGATCTTCTGGTAATGTGCTCATATTTGATATTCTCTCTATACCACTGCTACAATTTTTCCTATGATATTTCTTTATTGTGTAAGAAATATTCTTTGATTTATCTATAATTTCATATACTCAATCTTTAATAAGGAAAAAAATGGACTTAGAAAAAAGAACTGAAATACCTAATTCATTAGAAGAACATTGGATGCCATTTACATCTAATAGAGATTATAAAAATAGTCCAAGATTAATGGTTAAGGCAGAAGGTGTTTATTATACTGATCATTATGGTAATAAATTAATTGATGCTAGCTCAGGATTATTTTGTAGTCCAGCGGGTCATTCAAGACCAGAAATAAGAGAAGCAGTATCAAAACAATTAGATCAATTAGATTATGTTCAACCATTTCAACAAGGTTTTGGCGGTTCATTTGATTTAGCTAGAAAAGTTTCAAAACATACACCCGAAGATTTAAATAAAATATTTTTTACTATTTGTGGATCATCAGCTGTTGAAACAGCAATAAAAACAGCCATAGCATATTTTAAAGCAAAAGGAGAGGGTCATAGATCTCACATAGTTGGAAGAGAAAGAGGTTATCATGGAATGAATATTGGAGGAATTTCTGTTGGCGGAATGATTGCTAATAGAAAAACTTTCTCAAATATTCTCATGCCAAATGTACATCATCTAAGACATACTCATTTACCTGAAAATTTATTTGTAAAAGGCGAACCTGAAACAGGTGCTGATCTAGCAGATGATCTTGAAAGAATTGCTGGTAATATAGGTGCTGAAAATATTGCAGCATGTATTGTTGAGCCAGTAGCAGGATCAACAGGAACTTTAGTTCCGCCAAAAGGATATTTAAAAAGGCTAAGAGAAATTTGTGACAAACACGGAATTCTTTTAATTTTTGATGAAGTTATTACTGGTTGGGGAAGAATGGGTGCTCCATTTGCAGCGCAAGCTTTTGATGTTTGTCCTGATATCATGACAATGGCTAAAGCAATTACTAATGGTGTTGTGCCTTTAGGAGCGGTGGCTTCACGTGATCATATCTATGACACTATTGTTGATGCTTCACCTACAGGAGCTATAGAATTTTTTCATGGTTATACTTATTCTGCTATACCTGTTTCAATGGCAGCAGGTTTAGCAATGCAAGATATAATCGAGAAAGAAGATTTATTTAATAGAGCAAAAGATATGTCTCCATATTTCTTAGATGGTTTATTTACTTTGAAAGACTTAGATATCATTACTGATATAAGAGGATATGGAATGATGGGAGGAATTGATATTAAAATGGATGAGCGTTTAGGCAAAGCTGGATATGCTTGTTTTAAAAAATTATTTGAAGCAGGCTTAAGCTTGAAAGCAACAGGTGATTGTTTAATTGTTGCACCTCCATTTACTTGTGAAAAAAAACATATTGATGAGATAATTGAAAAATTAAGAACAGGTATCTCAAACTATATGCATGACAGATAATGAAAATAGGTGTTCCCTCTGAGATTAAAGCTCAGGAGTCCAGAGTTGGGCTTACCCCACAAAGTGTTAAAGAATTAGTAAAAGATAAACATACCGTTCTAATTCAAAAGGATGCCGGTATTGGAGCTGGCTTTTCAAATAGTGATTATGAATTGTCAGGTGCTAAAATTGTAAATTCCGCTGAAGATGTTTTCAATGATTCTGAAATGATCGTAAAAGTAAAAGAACCTCTAATGAATGAAGTAGCAATGATAAGAGAAAACCAAATTTTATTTACTTATTTACATCTTTCAGCAGCTCCAGAATTGACAAAGGGTTTAATTGATTCAAATTCTATTTGTATAGCTTATGAAACGGTAAGTGATCATAATAATAAATTACCTCTGCTAGCACCAATGAGTGCTGTAGCAGGTAGAATGTCGATACAAGCAGGAGCTTATTCTCTTGAAAAACATAAGGGTGGAAGTGGTTTACTTTTAGGTGGCGCACCTGGAGTTCAGCCTGGAAATGTATTAATTTTAGGTGGAGGTGTTGTTGGAGAAAATGCAGCAATAATTGCTACAGGTATGCAAGCAAAAGTTTTCATCGTTGATAAATCAGAAAAAAGATTAGAAGAATTACAAGAAAAATTTGGTGATAAAATAGAACCACTACATAGTGATAAAATAAATCTAAAAGATTATATTTCTGAATGTGATTTACTAATTGGCGGAGTACTTGTTCCAGGCTCTAATGCTCCAAAGATTATAACTAAGGACATGATAAAAGAGATGAAAAGTGGATCTGTAATTGTTGATGTTGCAATTGATCAAGGTGGTTGTGTTGAAACTAGTAAACCAACAACTCATGCAAACCCTACATATGTTGTTGATGATGTTGTTCATTATTGTGTTGCAAATATGCCAGGGGGAGTTCCTAGAACTTCCACTCTTGCTTTAAATGCAGTCACTTTGCCATTTATTCAAAACTTAGCTTCTAATGGTTTTAAAGATGCTTTAAAAAATGATAAAAATTTTATGAATGGTTTAAATATTTTTAAAGGTGCCGTTACATATAAAGCTATTGCTGATGATTTAAATTATGATTATGCTAATCCAGAAACTTTAGTACACTAAAAACTATTAGAAGCTTCTACCATTATCTTTAATTTTATTTTTGCCAAATCTCGAGGTAAGTGACCAAGGCCACAATCAGGAGCAACAATTAATTGTTCCTTATCAATAAACTTTAATGCATCATTTATTCTCGAGACAATTTCTTCTTTAGACTCTACTTGAGAGCTTGCTATTTTTACTAAACCAAAAATAACTTTTGTTTGTTTAAAATCTTTTAAAAAATTTAAATCATTATATCGATGAGCATCTTCAATAGAAACTGTATCTATAATTGACTCATCTAAAGCTTTACTAATTTTACTGTAAGAATCTAAAGGCGCTTTTGGATAATCTACTGCATCTAATTTATCAGGATAGCCGCAACAAATATGAGTAATTTTTTCAATACTTTGATTATTAATATCCTTAAAACATCTTTCTAGGTTTTTGATTCCAAAATTAAGAGCATTTTCTGGTTTTCTAGCAAACAACGGTTCATCGACTTGAATATATTTACATCCTGCATCAACCAATCTTTTAATTTCTACATTAATAGCATCAGCTAAGTCTTCACCCATAAGTTCATCTGAATCATAAAATGTATTTGCTATGGTGTCTGTTATAGTCATTGGTCCAGGAATAGTAATTTTTAAATCTTTATTGGTTAAACTCTGATTTTTTTTCCACTCTTCAACTAAAAAAGATTTTTTTGCTTTAACTTTTGAAGTTATTGTTGGTAACCAGCATTTATAATTCCCTGTCCTAGCAACTTTTTCTGTGAGATTTGCAAAATCAATTCCTTCTAAATATCTACAATGATAGTGAATATAATTTTCTCTTCTAACTTCACCATCGGTTAGGATATCAATACCGCATTCTTCCTGATCACTAATTATTTCTTTGGTAGCTTTATTAAATAACTCTTCAACATTATCGCCCATTTTTTTTATTTCATCTTCGTAAAATTTAGTTGGATATTCAGTGTCTGTGCCACCAGAAGCATTAAACCAATCAGTTATTTTTAAGTAGCTTGGTTTTGGATAGGCGCCTATAACAGTCGTTAACATATCTTTATTATTCCATTTTTCTGCTAAATGGTCCAGATTTTGTATTAACACCTGAACTGGAAAGTTTAGTGTTTGATAATTGTCGCTCCTGATGAATCATGCGGTGACTTAACAATTTTGATACTAGTTCATGTTTTATATCTTTAAATTCTCTTAAGTCTGATAGATCATTTATTTCCTCAGGATCTTTTTCTAAATCAAATAATAAACATGGCAATGAAGGAAAATGAACATATTTCCATTTATTATTTCTAATGACCGATAGATTACATTGTTCGGGTGCTAATTTTTTATCTTTAACAAATGAAGTACTTTCTCTAAAATCATAATCAAAAACAACATATTCTTTATTAGGTGATTTTTCGTATTTATGATTGATATTGTGCATCAGTGATTGACCATTCCAATCAATGGGGATGTTACCACCAAGCCATTCTAAAATTGTAGGAGCAACATCTACAGATTCTGTTAAATGGTTAATTTCTTTTGGATTGTTTTGAGGCAGATAAATAAATAATGGAATTCTATAAGAAGAGTCCCACCAACCTAATTTCCCCCATAAATTATTTTCATTTAACATCTCTCCATGATCACTAGTAAAAATTATCATTGTATTTTCTTCTTGCCCTGATTCTTTAAGAGCATTCAAAATTTTACCAATATTAAAATCAACTTCTGCGCACATAGCAAAATAGACACTCATAATATTTTTGATATCTTGATCTTTTAAAAGATCATAATTAATTTCAGAGAAATTTTCTTTTAGTAAAAATTTTTTACATAACTCTTCAAGTAGTGGATGTTTTTTTGATAATTCTTTCAGTGAAATATCATTTTTAGATAAGTTAATACTATCTGGATTAAATTTACTAAACCATGGATCAGCTACATGAAAGGGTGGGTGTGGTTTTAAAAAAGATACATGCATAAAAAATGAATCTTTAACCTTTTTTAAGTCGTTAACAACTTTGTCTGCTAAAAATGCGGTGTCTGAAAATTCAGTTGGAATATAATATGGTTCATAAATATACGCTTGATCATCTTTAGGCTTTCTTCCTTTGTACAAATCTTCTGCTTTATTAATTTCAAAACCATTTTGATTAAGATGGTTAGCCCAAGGCTCAGGTTTTCCCCCTGGTAAAACACAACCATCATCAAATCCTTCCATTGGTGATTCATATGTAAAATTTTTTTTATCTTTTGGATCCAAGTATCTTGGATCCCAAGAAGTATCAGTGTATCCGTAAAGTCTTGGATTATAATTTAGTTTACGAACTTCTTTAGCGATATTTGTAAATCTTTTATCAAGAGGAGCGCCATTATATACTGAACGATGTATAAATGGATATAAACCTGTAAGCATAGTGGTTCTAGATGGACCACAAGGGACAATTCCAGCAAAATGTGATTTAAAAACTACACTTTGTTTTGCAAGTTTGTCTAAGTTTGGTGTTAGAGCATATGGATGATTTAGGAAGCTAAAGCAGTCAAAACGCCATTGATCAGCACATATAAAAAGAACAGATTTTTTGGATTTTTCCATATTTGCTAATGATTATTAAAGTAATTAATTAAGAAGAAATACACAATTTTTTTAAAAAAATTGTAATAAAAACGTCAAATATTTTTGCTAAAAAATCAAAATTGTTTACAAACAAAATCATACGATAAATTTATCTTATAGGAGAAAATATATGTTAAAAAAACTATTCATAGCGTTAGTATTTTCTTCCGCAACCTTTGTCTGGAGTGGAAGCTCTTTTGCAGGTGGTCATTGCGTAGGTACAACAATGAACGATGCGCAGACAGGCGGAAAATATCCTCAGCAATATGAGTTATCAGAATATGAAAGTGCAGCCGGCTGTACTATGAAGTTTTCAGATAATCCAAATATTGCTAGCATAAACGCTACAATACAAGGTAACCCAGGAAGTCTACCTCCAGTTGAGGATAGATTACCTGATGAGCCACTTGTTGTAGTACCATATGAGTCTATTGGTAAATATGGAAATACAATAAACTTCTTATCGAATGCAACTGAAGCTGGAACTTCTGATATGCTATCTACAAGACACGTAAACTTATTACGTTTTGCTGATGACTTAACTACAATTGTTCCAAACGTTGCTAAAGATTATGAGTGGAATGATGATTTTACTACTTTAACATTCATGTTACGTAAAGGTCACAAGTGGTCAAATGGTGAACCTTTTGTGGCTAGAGATGTTGAGTTTTGGTACGAAGATTTGATGATGAATCCAAAGATTCGTGAAAAACCATATCCATATCTTTTAGTTGGTGGTGAGCCAATGACTGTTGATGTAATTGATGATCAAACAGTAAGATTTAACTTACCATCTCCGTTCCCTGGTTTAACTGCAACTATTGCATGGTCATATAACCAGTTCTTCATGCCTTCACATTTCCTAGAACAATTCCATCCGGAAATTGATTCAAATGCTGATGCAAATGCTCAAGCATTAGGATTTGCAGATGGTTATGATGCTTTAGCAGCATATTATGGTAACTCAGGTTGGACTGATACTCCAACTCCTTTACTAGCTAAACCAGATCTAGTTGCTGGATTACCTTATGCAGCTTATCCTTCTTTAGAAGCTTACATGACTATTGAAGATACTACTGAAGGTAGAGTCTATGCAGCTAACCCATACTTTTTCCAAGTTGATACAGCTGGAAATCAATTACCATACATTGATTATCAAAATGAAAGATACATCAATGAAAATGAAATAAGATTGTTAAAACTTGTTAATGGTGAAGTTGATTATAAATCACAGTCTGTTCAATTAGAGTCCGCTCCTCAATTACTTGATGGTGCTGAGTCTGGTGGATATCAAGTTCAAATCAATCCAGGTTGTGGTGCTGCATTATTTAGTTTTAATGTAACACATCCTGATCCTGAAAAACGTAAAGTCTATGGGGATATTCGTTTCCGTCAAGCAATGTCAATTGCTATGAATAGAGACGAGATCAACGAAGTTGCATATTACGGTTTAGGTAAAGTTGAGCAGTTTGTAGGATTTTCTCCTGCACCTGACTTCGTCCCTGAAAGTATAAAAATGCATATGACTCAATACGATCCAGATGGAGCAAATGCTCTGCTTGATGAAGTAGGATTAAAAGACGTTGATGGTGATGGATTTAGAGAATTACCAAATGGTGATGCTCTAGCTATAAATATTGACTATGCTACTCAAGGTATTGGTGGTGTTGAAGTTGAACTTGTTGCAAGATACTTCAATGAAGTAGGAGTAAAAACTACTTTTAAAGAGGTAACTCCAGATGAATATCGTGGTTCGCAAGCTGCTAACCAACTTGACGTTCATGTTTGGGATAAAGGTCAACCATTAGCAATTGTTGCTGGTAACCCAGAAACATTTAAACCTCCGTTTGGTAACTACTTTAACCATACACAAGGTTTAGATTGGGCAGCATACATTGATAGTAATGGTGACGAAGGTACTGAACCTCCTCAGTGGGTATATGACTTAAGTGATGGAATTGATAAATTCCAATCTTACGCTCTTGGTACTGCTGAGTCTAATGAGTGGGGTGAAAAAATTGCAACAATGTTAACAGAGCAAAGTCTATTGATTGGTACGGTGAAAGCACCTTTTCCAACTTATCATAGAAATGCTTTGAAAAACTTTACGCAGTTTAAAACTACTTCGTATGAGTATTATAGAACATACCCATACCTAGCTACTCAATGGTGGTTAGACGAGTAATTTAACTCAATAAATAATAAAAAAAGCGGCAATTATATATTGCCGCTTTTCTTTTTTTAATTATTCTTGTCTCCTAATTATTTTATATGATTAATTTTATACAATTTACTCTCACAAGAGCAGGACTTGCAATTATAACTTTGCTTCTTGTATGCTTTATTGTTTTTTCATTAATGGAATTAGTTCCTGGAACTTGTGCTGAAAGATATCTAGCATTTAAAAATACACAAGGATCACAAATAACTTATGAAGACATAGAAAAAGAAAAAATTCGTTTAGGTTTAGATAAACCTTTTTTGTATAGATATGGCAAATGGGTTTCTAATATAGTTTTTAATGGAGATTTTGGTGATAGTTGTATTCTAAGAATGAATATTAATGAATTATTAAGTGGAAGATTTACTTTATCTTTAACAATATGTTTGGTTGCACTAATATTTTCATATTTAATTGCCATACCAGTTGGGATCATATCGGCCACGACAAAATATGCATCATTAGATAATACGCTTAAATTTATTAGTTATCTTGGAATAGCACTTCCCAATTTTTTAGTAGCACTCTGTATTATGCTTTTTATGACTGTTTACTATGGCGATACGATGACAGGTTTATTTTCTCAAGAATATGAAAACGAACCCTGGTCATCAGCAAAACTATTTGATTTTTTAAGTAGAGCTTGGCTTCCAATATTTGTTTTAGGTTGGAATGCAACTGCCTTTGCTCTTCAAACAGTAAGAGCACTAATGCTAGATGAAAATGATAAACTATATGTAATGGCTGCAAGGGCTAGAGGAATATCAGGAATGAGTTTGTTGTGGAGATATCCCGCAAAACATTCTTTAGGTCCAGTAATCAATTCTATAGGTTTCGACCTTAATCGTATATTTAGTGCATTGCCGATTGTAGCCTTAATTTTAATTCTTACTGAAGCTGGGGCATTGTTGATTGAAGCTCTAGCAAGATCAAATGATCAGCAATTAGCAGGTGCAATTATTTTTCTTCTAACAGCAACAATTGTTTTTGTGAATTTTATAACGGATATTATTTTAGCTATAATTGATCCAAGAATAAGAAAAGGAGTTATGGGTGGAGGTTAGTAATCAAAAAAAAAGAAGCTTATTACACTGCAACGCAGATGCAGTTAGTAAGAACACGCTTTTTTGGAAATAGATCAGCTATGATTGCTGGTTCTATTTTATTGTTTATGATTATTTGTAGTCTCTTTGCTGATTTTTTATCACCTTATGATCCAACAATTAAAGGGAGAGATAAAGATTATGAAAATGGAGCACCTCAAATTCCAATGTTTTGGGATGATAATGGATTTTCTGCAAGGCCGTTTTTACACACATTAGAAAAATATAGAGGAGCAGATACAAATTTTAGATGGGTTTATAAAGTTGATACTGAAAAAAGAAGATACGTTTATTTTTTTGTTGAAGGGTGGGAATATAAAGTTTTTGATTTTAATATAAATCTTCCAGGAAAAATTTTAGATTTTAAAATTCCAGGTTTTACATTTAATACTCATTTATTTGGAGTTGAAGAAGGTGGTATCCATATATTTGGAACAGATAAGGCAGGAAAAGATTTATTCAGTAGAACCTTAAGTGCAATTTACATTTCACTGGCTGTTGGAACACTTGGTGTATTTATATCTTTTGTTCTTTCCCTAATAATAGGTGGAATCTCAGGTTACTATGGTGGTTGGATTGATAGCGTATTACAAATGTTTACTGATGCAATTCGAACGGTTCCACCAATACCTTTATTTATGTGTCTTGCTGCCTTTGCACCATTAGAATGGAGTTCTGAATTACGGTTCTTTTTTATTTCCTGTTTGCTAGGATTAATTTCATGGCCAACTCTTGCAAGAAGAGTAAGAACACATTTACTTAGTGAAAGAAGCCAAGAATATATTCTTGCTGCAAAACTTTGTGGAGCATCATCTACTCACATTATTGTAAGACACTTATTACCAAGTTTCACGAGTTATATTATTGTCGATTTAGTCATTAGTTTTCCATACATGTTATTATCTGAAACTGCTTTAAGTTTTATAGGACTTGGTTTGAGAGAACCAGTAAATTCTCTTGGTGTACTTTTGCAAAATGCAACTAAGGCTGACGTACTTCTTAACTATCAATGGTATTTTATCCCTGTGTTTTTCTTAGTCGTATTAATTTTAACATTTGTCTATGTAGGGGATGGATTACGTGATGCAGCAGATCCTCATAAGGTAAAGTAATATGAGCCATTTATTAGAAGTAAAAAATTTGGATGTAAAATTTGATACTGATGAAGGTAGAATTACTGCAGTTGAAAATATCTCTCTTTCTGTAGATCAAGGTGAAGTACTTGGTATAGTTGGTGAATCCGGATCAGGTAAATCTGTGACTGCTAAATCGATTATGAAATTAAATCCAGGTAATACTTCTTATAATGAAGACGCAGAAATAATTTTAGATAACGAAAATGTTCTTCAATTTACCTCTAAGCAAGACTTAAAAAAAATAAGAGGTGGTAAAGTATCAATGATTTTTCAGGAGCCTATGGCAAGTTTTGCTCCAGCAATAAAAATTGGCGCACAAATGGTTGAGCAATTACTAATTCATAAAAATATTAATAAAGAGGAAGCAAAATCAATATCCATAAACATGCTAAAAAGAGTAGGCATAGCAGATGCAGAAAAACGGTTTAATCAATATGCATTTGAATTATCTGGGGGAATGCGTCAAAGAGCAATGATAGCTATGGCACTATCAACAATGCCTAAACTTTTATTAGCAGATGAGCCAACAACTGCTTTAGATGTAACAATTCAAGCTCAAGTAATTAACCTAATTAAAGATATTATTAAAGAATATCAAATGGGAGTAATATTTATTACTCACGATCTAGGTGTTATTGCACAGGTAGCTGATCATGTAGCGGTTATGTATTTGGGAAGTGTAGTTGAGAAAGGTCCAGTAAATGAGATCCTTAAAAACCCAAAACATCCTTATACAAAAGGGCTATTACAAGCTTTACCTGACATAAATAACTTAGACGCACCGTTATCTCCAATACCTGGAAATATTCCAAGTCCATTAGATAGACCAACAGGGTGTGTATTTAGAACTAGATGCCCCCATCATAATCCAGAAGGAAAAGATGGTAAAATAGAAATGAAATTAATTGAAGTTGAACCAGGTCACTGGGTTGATCAATGTGGAATTAAGTGTGGTCAAAATGGGTGATAATTTAATTTCAGTAAATAATGTTTCAGTAAATTTTGATTATCAAGAAAATTTTATTTCAAAAAAACAAAAAATACACGCTGTAAACAATATCAATATCAAAATTAAAAAAGGATCTTTTTTTGGTTTAGTGGGTGAATCTGGTTCAGGAAAAACTACTCTTGGTAGAGCAATACTTGGAGCTAACAAAATTAGTTCTGGAAATGTTATTTTTCATGACGATGAAAGAGATTATGATTTAACAGATATGAACAAACAAGATTTAAAAGAATATAGAAAAAAAGCTCAATTAATTTTTCAAGATCCTTATGCTGCTTTAAGTCCAAGAATGACAGTGAGGGATATTATTGCAGAGCCTTTAGAAGTGATGAAAATAACAAACTCAAGACAAGAAACTGATGAAAGAGTAAGAGACATTGCTTCAAAATGTAGATTAAATATTGAGCATTTAAGAAGATTTCCTCATGCATTTTCTGGAGGACAAAGACAAAGAATATCAATTGCAAGAGCCTTAGTAAGTAATCCAAAATTTATAGTAGCAGATGAAAGTGTTGCTGCTTTAGATGTATCAATACAAGCAGATATATTAAATCTTTTAAAACAACTTCAAACTGAGCTTAACCTAACTTATTTATTCATAAGTCATGATTTAAGTGTAGTAGCTCATGTATGTGATGTTGTTGCAGTTATGTATTTGGGGCACATAGTTGAAATGGGACCCTCAAGAGAATTATTTAAGAACCCAAAACATTCTTACACAAAGGCACTATTATCTTCTATTCCATCAATTGATCCAGAGAAAAGATCTGAAGCTATAGAACTAAAGGGAGAAATTCCTAGTGCATTAAATCCGCCTCCAGGTTGTGTGTTTAGAACCAGATGTCCTAATCCTGGAGTAGATTGCAAAGGTGGAGAAATAAAAATGGGCCTTATTGAAGTTGAACCAGGTCACTGGGTCGATCAGTGTTGTGCTCTATAAGTAGTTTTTATAACTGTAATGAAAAATATAGCATTTATTGGAACTTCTCATATTCATACACCAAATTTTATTTCTAAGGTAATTTCAAACATTAAAATTAATTGTATTGGTGTTTGGGACAAAGACAAGAATAGGTCAAAAATTGACTCTGATAAACTGCAATGTAAGAATTATGATAACTATGTTGATTTATTGAAAGAACCTAATTTAGATGGTGTTATAGTATGTTCAGAAACTAATTTGCACTATGAATTAGTTAAAAAAATTACCAAGAATAAAAAACACTGTTTTATAGAAAAACCTTTGGGTATAGGAAAAAAAGACTCTTTTGAAATGGCAAATCTTATTGAGTCTTCAAAAATTATTTTTCAAACTGGATATTTCATGAGAAGTAATCCTGTTTACATAAAGCTTAAACAATTAATTACTGATAATTATTTTGGTGAAATTTCAAGAATTCGACTTATTAATTGTCACGATGGTATTATGCGGAATATTTTTAAAAACTATCAATGGATGACAGATCCTAAAGTTGCAGGCGTTGGAGCTTTTGGTGATTTAGGAACACATGTTTTAGATCTTCTTTTATGGTTTTTTTCTGATGTTGAGTCAGTGAGCGCAACCTTTACAAAAGTATATAATCAATATCCAGATTGTGAAGAAAGTGGAGAAGCTTTAATAAAATTTAAAAGCGGGTTGATAGCTAGTATTGCTGCGGGATGGATAGATATAGCGCAGCCTTATACTATTTTTGTAAGTGGAACGAAAGCTCACGCAAGAACAACGAATGAGCAATTAATTATAAACGAAAATAAGGAAGGTAAAAAAATAGAAAGAATAGAAGAAAATTTACCAGAAACATTGCCTCATGCATTTGATTTGTTTCTCAATTCATTAATTGATAACAATACTAAAAATCTAGTTACTCCTACAGAAGCAGCATTGAGAAGTAGTATAATGGAATCAATTTACCAGTCAGAAAAAGAAAAAAAATGGATAAATATCTAAATTAAAAAATATAAATATGAGTAAAATAAAAGTTGGTATTATTGGAGTAGGGGGTATTGCGAAGTTACATGTACCTGGTTGGCACATGTCAGAACATGCAGAATTAATAGCAGGTTCCGATATAAATAATTCTATTCTTGAAGATTGGGGTAATATAAACCAAATAAAAAAATTATATCTTGATCCCTTAGATATGATTAATGATCCAGATATAGATGTAATAGATATTTGTGCGCCTAATAACTATCATTGTGATTTAGTAATTAAAGCAATGCAAGCAGGCAAAGATGTTTTATGTGAAAAACCCTTAGCTCCAAATGCCTCACAAATAAAAAAAATGATTGAAGTAAGAGATCAAACGAAAAAAAAATTAATGTGTGCTCAACACTTTAGATTCAGAAAAGATTCTCAATTAATAAAAGATCAATCCACATCAATTGGTTCGATATATCATGCACGTTCTTGGATGCTTAGAAGAAATTTTTTACCAGTCTCACTTGGTTTTTTAAAAAAAGAAAATTCAGGAGGAGGGCCTTGTATTGATATAGGGGTGCACGTATTAGATTTAACTCTTTGGTTTATGAACAATCCAGAACCACTTTCTGTGACGGGTGTGTCAAAAACAGAATTAGCAAAGCAGCCAAATTCTTTCAGTTATAATGGAGAGTATGATAAGGAAGCAATGAATGTTGAAGATTTTGCAGCTGCTTTTGTTAGGTTTAAAAATGGTGCAACTTTGATGCTTGAAGTATCATGGATGCTTCATCATAAACTACCAGTAGATAAAATTGAAGATATGCAGGTATGGTTATACGGAAGAGAAGCTGGTTTGCATTGGCCTAATTGTGAGATTATAAAAAATGATATCAATTCTCAAACTCACATAACTAAAAAAATTGAAGGAAATTTAAAAGACACTATTGAACCTCATGCAAAAGAATGTATCGAGTTTGCAGAGTTTATTGCAAATGATCAACCAGTTGCTATTCCGGCTGAACACTCTCTACAAGTAATGAAAATTTTAGATGGAATTTATAAAAGTCAAGAAGTAGGAAAAGAAATTATTTTAGAATAACAGATTATGATTAATGAAAAATAATTTATTTTTAGCTGTTATATTATCACTTTCAGGTTTGTTTTTATTGGATTGTATGGGGATTGCGATAAAGTTTTTACGAAACGAATATCCAGCAGCTCAACTTTCTGTTTTTAGAAATTTATTTGGAATGATCCCATGTGTTATCGCTTTATATTTTTCACATGAATGGCATCGAAATGGTAGACAAATAAAAATAACGCAATGGAAGTTAGGATTATTCCGCGGAGTATTTGTAGCATTGGCTCAATTATGTCTCTATACTTCTTATGCTTACTTACCTTTTGCTTTAGTCGCTACAATGGAATACACTGGGCCCATGATGGTAACCCTTCTTGCTATTCCTTTATTAGGTGAAAAATTTGGTTGGTACAAAATGAGTGCAGTAATTTCTGGTTTTGTAGGTATCGTTTTAATTATGCAACCTTGGTCATCAGACTTTAATTATATGTTATTACTTCCTATACTTGCTGCATTTGGATATTCATTAGCAAGGGTAACATCCTTAAGTTTTGAGGATCATGTTCCTTCACCACTTATCAACTTGTATGGTCAAACAGGGACAATCATAGTTGCATGTATGTTAGTGGTGTTTTTTGGCATGTGGGAAAATTTCAAAAGTATAAATGATTTCTTAGTAGTTTGTGTAATGGGGATTGCAGGAGGATCTGGAACTTTACTTTTAATATATGGTGCTAGAAAAGCAGAACTTAGTAAAATTATGCCATTTGATTATATCGAGATATTTTTTGCACTCATTTTAGGTTGGATATTTTTTGCAGAATGGCCAGTTGATCAACTTTTCCCAGGTGCTTTTTTCATAGTTTTAGGTGGATTAATCATTTATCTTCAACAAAGAAAAAATAATTTTCAAAGATTAAGGAAAACATAATGGAATATAAAATTACCAAACTTCAAAATGATAAAGGTTTAGATATTGACATAGTTAATATTATTAACTCAAACAATTATAGTTTTAGTTTTTATACTTATGGTGGTTATATGAGTGAAGTTTGTATTCCAATTTCTTCGAATGTTTCTGAAACAGAGGATGTTTTATTAGGTTATGGTAATTTAGATGATTGCCTGGAAGCTCATGGATATTTCAATTCAATTATTGGAAGAGTTTGTAATAGAATAGGGCAAAGTAAATTTACTCTTAATGGGAAAAAATATAATTTATATTCAAATACTGAACCTGATCATCTTCATGGTGGAGAGGAAGGTTTCAATAAAAAGATTTGGAAAATAGCCGATATTAAAAAAACAAGCCAAAGTATTAAAGTAGAGCTCACTTACCAGTCTAAACATTTAGAAGAAAATTATCCAGGCAACCTAAATTGTAAAACTATTTACGAACTTAATAATAATAACGAAATTCTAATTTCCTTTAATGCTACAACAGATCAAGATACTATTGTTAATATGACTAATCATAACTATTGGAATTTCCATGGCCATAAAGATAATTATAAAAATATTACTGACCATGTTGTAAGAATATTATCTAATCAAATTTGCGAAACTGATGAGGGATCAATTCCTACTGGTAAACTATTCGATGTAGTTAATACAAAATATGATCTTAATAATTCATTTGAAATAAATAAATCTTTTTTAGATGGCGGTGGTATTGATCACAATTATGTTCTCAAAGATCATTCTATTGATCAACCTATAGCTTCCATCTACAGTAATATTACTGGTATGGGAGTTGAATACTCGACTGATCAACCTGGAATACAATTTTATACTGGTAATATGATGAAAGATTCATATCATGGCAAACATAATCGAAATTATGGATTACAATATGGTATGTGTCTAGAGACGCAAATTTTTCCAGATGCTATTAATCAACCAAATTTTCCATCAACTATATTAAAAGTAGGCGAAACATATAATTCAAATACAAAAATAAAATTAAGAAATGATTTTAAATAAATTAATTTATTGTTTTATAATTTTATATCTATAGACATCCGCATAAATGAAAATCAGTAAAAAAATCATAGATAATTTAAAAAAAGGTGGAGTAGATTTTTACTTAAGTGTTCCTTGTAAGTTATTAGCCAACATGATTGATATTCTTGAAAATGATAAAGATGTTTATTATTCGGCTGTACCAAGAGAGGAAGAAGGTATGGGTATTTGTGCTGGAGCTTATTTAGGAAATAAATTCCCGTGTATAATGATGCAGAATACAGGGATTGGAAATTCAGTGAATGCAATTGTTTCTCTATTACAATTATATCAAATGCCTGTTGTTTTTTTAATTAGTTACAGGGGTACACCTGGTGAGCCAGTAGGAGCGCAAGGTGGAATGGCTAAAATTACTGAAGATATTTTACAAACGTTGAGAATACCTATGTTGCATTGCTCTTCTGAAAAAGAATTAGATAAAATTTCAACATTTAGCAAACATGCCAAAGTTGTTGAATCACCAGTAGCTATTTTATGTGATTTCAATTTAATGAAAGATGATAAATGAACCGTTTTGATTTATTAAATAAGGTACAAAATATTCTTAAAGATAACTTAGTTATTTGTAATATAGGTCTTCCATCTCAAGAATTATATAAAATTAGTGATCAACCAAATTTTTTTTATATGTTAGGCAGTATGGGCTTATCATCTTCTATTGGCTTAGGCTTGGCACTATCCCAAAATAAACACGTCATTAGTATAGATGGTGATGGATCAGTTTTAATGAATATGAACACCCTAGCAACAATAGGTAATAGAGCGCCATCAAATTATACTTTATTGATAATCGATAATGGTTCTTATGGATCAACAGGAGATCAACGAACATTTACTGATGAGAAAACTTCCTTAAAGGATGTTGCATTAGGAGCTGGCTGCAAAAATGTGATTGAATGTTATGGCGAGGAAACAGTTAATGAATTAAACAAAGCCATTGATGATAAAGATAATTCATATGTAATAATTTCAAAGATCAATTCTGGAAATGTTAAAATTGATCCCATTCCACTCAATCCTATAACTATAAGAGATAGGTTTAGAAAGTTTATTGGTAAAGTTAAATACCTTTAATTAATATTTTATGATCATTTGCGCAGGATCAATATTTACAGATTACATAAGTAGGATTAATAAATTTCCAAAAAAACCAATTAAAGTTTTATCTAGAGGTATTGATAAAAGATTAGGTGGTTCAGCAGCAGTATCGGCATTTACTGCAAAAATTTTGGGATCTGATTCAAAATTCATAGGAAAATTTGGAGATGATGATTCATCAGTCTTTCTAAAAAATGAATTAAAAAAATTTTCTATAAATACTAGTAAATCAATTTTTATTAAAAAATGTCAGTCTTCGCAAAGCTTTGTAATTGAGGATACAAAAGGTGAAAGATTGCTAGCAGCATACAATGATATAAAATTACTTGATTATAAGAAAATACCCAAATTAAATTTTAAAAAAAAGGATATTTATTCAATAGATATGAGATGGATAGATATGGCCTCTTATATTGCTATTAATACCAATAAAAAAAATATTAAATGTGTTGCTGATCTAGATAATTTTAAAAATTCTAATAAAATTTCTGAAATTGTTCACAAAGCTTCGCACCCTATATTTTCTGAAGAAGGTTTGAAAACTTATAAAAAAAACATCAATATGCAAAAGGCTCTTTTTCAAATATTCAATGAAACAAATAAATTTGTTGCAGTTACTATGGGATCAAAAGGTGTTTATTGGGTTGAAAATAACTCATTATATCATTGCAATGTTCCAAAAGTAAAAACAGTTGAAACGAATTGTGCAGGAGATGTTTTTCATGGTGCTTTTGCAACAGCTCTATCATTAAATAAATCAAACTCTCAAAGTATTCAATTGGCAGCAGCTACTGCAACTTTAAAATGCATGAAAGCTGGAGGCATATATTCAATACCAAATTTAAATAACGTAAAAAAGTTTTTAAAAAAATTAAAAATTAGAAAAATTAAATGACAAAAATTTTAATTACAGAATTTATAGATTCACAATCATTGCAAAATATAAATAAAAAATTTGATGTAATTTATAAAAAAGATGCCTGGCAAAATAAAGATTTTTTAGAGAGAGAAATTCAGAAATTTGATGGCATCATCGTAAGGAATAAAACAAGTTTAGATAAGAGAATTTTAATAAATGCATCAAATTTAAAGTTTATAGGAAGATTAGGTGTTGGTCTTGATAATATAGATACAGAATACTGTAAAAAAAATAATATCATTGTTCAGCCAGCAACAGGCATGAATTCTGACTCTGTTGCAGAATACGTTTTGAATTCTTCTCTTACATTATTAAAAAAAACTCACATTATTAAAGAACAAACTCTACAAGGAAAATGGCCAAGGACATCAATTGTTACAAAAGAACTTAGAGGAAAGACACTTGGTCTAATAGGTTTTGGGGATATTTCAAAAAAAGTTTTAAATCTTGTAAATGTTTTTGATGTTAGCTGTATTGCATATGATCCTTTTATAACTTCGAAACAAATGGAGGCAGAAAATGTTAAGAAAGTTTCATTCGATGAAATTCTTAATTTGGCCGACATAATTTCTATTCATGTCCCATTAAATAATGAAACAAAGTATCTATTTGACAGACAAGCTTTTATTAAAATGAAAAAACAACCAATTATAATTAATTCTTCTAGGGGTGGCGTCATCAATGAGAAAGACTTAATTGATGCTTATAAAAATAAATATATCTCTGGTTTCGCATTAGATGTTTTTGAAAATGAACCAGTAAATGAAGCATTTTATAACAATATTACAAATGATATGAATTGCATCTTAACACCTCATATTGCAGGTGTAACTGCTGAATCAAACGTTAGAGTAAGTAATTTTATAATTGATAAAACAAATAAATTTTTTGAAAATTTTAAAGATTAAATTCACTCATCTTAACCACACGATTTTCTTTTATTGATTTCTCTGCTGCTTCTCCAATAGCCACTGCGTGAAGACCATCGTTTATAGAAACCTGTGGTTTTAAATTATTATTAATTGCTCTAATAAATTCTAAATGTTGATAATAAGTCGATCCATGATGTTGCCCAGCTGATAAAATTTTTTTATCTACCTCAACTAATTCTTTAATTGCATTTTTAGAGTTTCTTAAACCTATTCTAACTTCTGAAGAGTTTTTTCCAGATGCATCAGCTGGCACACCTGTTTCTATTTTACCCTTATCTCCAACAACACATAGCTCTTCTTGCATTTCTGAATTTTCTGCAAACATACAAAGTTCTAAAGAACTTCTTATTCCATTTTTAAAATCTAAAATTACAAATGCATTGTCCAATATATCAGGAACTTTTCCATTATAATTTTCATTAAGATGATTTACACTTTGGTCACCACTTGCATATACTTGTGTAACTTCACTATTTGTAATTAGGCGCATTAAATCAAAAAAATGACAGCATTTTTCTACTAATGTTCCACCGGTGTTTATTTTGAATCTATTCCAATCATCTACTTTTTTAAGAAATGGAAATCTATGTTCACGAATTGAAAGCATTTTAAGCTTACCAATTTTATTAGTATCTATTTCTTGGATCATTTTTTGAACAGGTGGCATGTACCTATACTCCATAGCCACCCATATTACTGATGGATATGAAGTTGATAATTTTTTAATTTCAAGACAATCTTCTAATTTTGTACATAAGGGTTTTTCAATTAATAAATGTTTTTTTGTTTTTAACGCTTCTTTAATAATATCATGATGGGTAAAATTGGGAGTCGAAATAATAAAAGCATCCACTTCATTATTTTTAAAAATTTCATTATTATTTGAATAGATTTTAATATCATTTGAGATAAGATTTTTAGCTTTATTTATTGAATTTTCATTACTGTCTGAGATGGCAACTACTTCAGCTGAATCTATAAGATTAATATTTGAAATATGCTCACAACCCATTAGTCCACTTCCCACAATTCCATATTTAATTTTCGTTTTCATGTTGTGTAAATTGGAATATTTAGTTGTGCACTTAGTTTTTTTATTTCTGAATATACATCTCCATATGTGAATGCTAGATGATGTTCGATACCAGACGTGAATAATCTAACTAATTTTTGATAGGTATTTGTTTGAAATCTCACAACACCCGAAGTACCCGAAAATGAATTTTTTTTATCTAAAACTTCACCTTTAATAACAATAAATTTTAATTTATTTTCTGATTTTGAAACTCTAAATATTGTTATTTTTCCAGGTCTAAATGCAAAATCATGTAGCAATGCTTTCCTTCTATTAGAATGTACAGTTGCACTTGCTGTATTTTTTTTTGCCATACTAATTGGAGCTAATCCACAATGCCAAAAAACTAAAGTATCAGTTTTGGGATCACAATCAACAACATCTACTAAAAGTGACGGTCTGTTATTTATCTTATTTAAAATATCGCAACTTATACTTCCTAATACATCAGCTTCACATGCACTGCTAACTCCCTTTTCATTCATCATAGCCATTGGACCGCATGATGCACATCCAAATTGAGTAAACATTTCAGGCCAACACTTAATTGCAAAAGTATCAATTTTGTTATCATTTTTTATTTTTTCTAACCCATGAAAAATTGAAATACTTTTATTTAA
>CACMRK010000005.1 GCA_902616075.1 uncultured Alphaproteobacteria bacterium | reverse complement strand
CAAAAATATTTTAATTCAATGTTATATCATTTTCCTTTCACAAATAAATCCGCTAAGTTTGGATCTGGTAAAAATGGTATTACTTGGGATCATAAAAAAGAAATAGATTCAACACCTGATGAGATTATTATTGAATGATAAAATTAAGTTGATAAAACTATAATTATGGAAGAAATAAATTTTTGGTTTTCAATTGGCAGTACTTATACTTACCTGACAGTTAATAGGTTGCATGAAGTTGCAAAAAAAGAAAATATTAAATTTAATTGGCATCCCTTTAGTGTAAGAAAAATTATGATGGATATGGACAACATTCCATTCACTCCACCAGCTAAAAAAATAAAATCAGATTACATGTGGAGAGATATTGAAAGACGCGCAAAATTTTATGGATTTGAAGCAAAGGTTCCTGCACCATACCCATTAAAAGAGTTTGATTTGGCAAATCAAATAGCAATTCTTGGAATGAATGAAGGATGGGGAGTCGATTATGTTTACAAAACATATCAAAGATGGTTTCAGCAAGGGAAAGAACCAGCTACACAACCAAATTTAAATGAAATCTTTCAAGAATTAAACTTGGATCCTGATACTACGATAAAGAAAGCTAATGAACAGGAAATAAAAGATAAATATCTAAGCAATACTGAATATGCCTACAAAAAAGGAGTTTTTGGAAGTCCTACATTTGTATATGATGGCAAAGAAGTATTTTGGGGAGATGACAGACTTGAAGATTGCATTAAATGGATTAGGTTAAAGGGTAAGTAAATTAATATGAAGTTCCTAAATTTTATTTTTCCAAAAGGTCAATGGTCATTAACTAGAGTGGCAATACTATTTATAATATTTATGATCCTTGATTTTATTGTTGTTTATTACAAAATTATATAAGACTTAAATTAGTGGCTAGTGATTTATTATTTTCTCTAAGAGATGTAGAAATCAAATTTGGCAAAAAAGTTATTTTCCAAGATCTAAACTTAAATTTACACAAGGGCGATATGATTGCGCTTGTTGGCAAAAATGGTGTTGGCAAAACTACCTTAATGAAGACTATTTATGGTGATCAAGATTTAGATGCAGGAGAATTATGGAATTACCCTGGTCTTAAAGTTGGATATTTTAATCAGAAATTTGAAAAACTAGATAATAAAACCATTGAAGAGAATTTTTCAGATTTACTTAACGAACAAAATAAACATTTTGTTGATATATTTTGCAATAAACTCAATTTAGACAAATTTGCTAATGTTGAAGATCTTTCAGGAGGTCAAAAAAGAAAAGTTTATTTAATTAGGTCTTTATTAAAAGACTCTGATGTTTTGTTATTAGATGAGCCAACCAATCATCTAGATTTGCAATGCATCGAATGGCTAGAAAGTTATTTACGCAATTTAAATAAGACAATTATATGTGTGAGTCATGATCGAACTTTTCTCAGTAATTTTACTAACAAAGTTTTTTGGATAGATAGAGGAAAATTACGAGTAAGCCCTAGAGGATTTAAAGATTTTGATAAATGGTCAGAGGAGTTACTAGATCAAGAATATAGAGAATTAAGAAATAGAAAGCAATTTGTTAATATTGAACTTGAGTGGGCAAATAAAGGAGTAAAGGCGAGAGTTAAGCGAAATGAAAAAAGATTAAAAAGAGCGAAAGAATTAAAAGCGCAATTAGAAAAAGATGAAGCTTCTTATAGAAGTGCAATTAAATCATTAAGACCGCAAGTTTCTAAAAAATCTACTGATCAATCTAAATTTATTGCTGAACTTCAAGAAGTTTTTGTGAAATATCCAAATCAAAGTGAATTTGTTTTTAAAAACCTATCTATTAAAATTTCAAAAAATGATCGTATCGGTCTGTTAGGTAATAATGGAAGTGGTAAATCAACTTTTCTTCGAACAATCCTCAATGAAATAAAAATTTCTAAAGGTAAAATCAAACTGAAAAAAAATTTAGAATTTTCTTATTTTGATCAAATGCGTAATGATCTTAATGGCAGAAAATCTATTAAAGATATCTTAGTGCCCTCTGGAGGAGATTATTTAAAAGTTCAGGGAAGAGATAGGCATGTTTGCAGTTACGTGAAAGATTTTCAGTTTGATCCTAAAAATGTCAATCATACGATACAAACATTATCAGGTGGAGAGCAAAATAGGTTACTTTTAGCAAAAGTTTTAGCTAATCCGAAGACTGGACTTATATTAGATGAGCCAACAAATGATCTAGATTTAGAAACGTTAGATCTATTAACTGAAATGCTATCCAATTATAATGGAACTTTATTAATAGTATCGCATGATCGAGATTTTTTAGATCAAACTGTAAATAAAATTCTACATTTCAAAGAGGATGGAAATGTATCATTGTTTTTTGGAGGATATAGTGATTTTTTAAAATCTGAAAATCAACAAGTTACTAAAAATAAAGAAACTAAAAAATCTCTTTCAGAAAACAACAAAGTAAAAAGTTCAAAACAAAAATTATCCTATAAGTTTCAATATGAATTAGATCAATTACCAAACCAAATAAAAAATATCCAACAAGAATTAGAAGATATTAAAAATGAATTGAAGGATACAAATTTATATTTAGAAAATTATGAACGCTATCAAGAAATAACTTCTCAAATGGAAGTTCTTAATAGCGATCTCAATATAAAAGAAAATAGATGGTATGAATTAATTAAAATGGAAGAAGATTTAATTAGTAATTAAGCGACTATTAATACGCGCTAGTATTATCAGACTTAGTATCTACATCTTTCAATTCTTTTAATAAACTTTCAGCATGTGATGTCATCATTCTAAAATCAGAAAGTAAAGTGGTAAATTGAAAACCGTAGTCCATCATTTCTTTCATATACTTTACTGATCCATTATGGATACCTGCAATCTTTCCTTTTTCTTTTGCTTTTTTTGCAATCATTTTAATATTTGAAAATACTGGATCTTCACGAACATCAAATTTAGGCGGCAAACCATACGAAGAACTCATATCTGCAGGCCCAATATAAATGCCAGTTAAGTTTGGAACCGAGAGAATGGCATCTAAGTTCTCCACTGCTTGTTTTGTTTCGATCATTGCTAAACTTACAATATTATCATTTGCGTGTTGATAGTAATCTGAACCATAAACTACTTGAGCTCTCATAGGGCCAAAACTTCTTTGACCTATGGGAGGATAATAACAATATGAAACAAATTTTTCACAGTCCTCTTTAGTATTAATCATTGGTGCAATAATTCCTTGAACACCTAAATCTAACATTTTCATAATAATACCAGGTTCGTTCCATGGAACTCTTGTCATAGGTACAGTATCACTATTTGTTAATCCTTGAATCATTGCAATTGAACTTGAATAATCATTCTGGCCATGCTGCATATCGATGGTAACTGAATCCCAACCCATTTTACCAAAGGCTTCGGCAGTAAAAGAATTCGGTATTGATAACCAAGCATTTATTGAGGCCTTATCTTGCTTCCAAATATCAAATAATTTATTTTTCATAATTACAGTTGAAATTTGTTCATATATTAAAATTTATATTTATTATACTTAAATAATATCTATTTTATAAAAAACGAAAAAATGAATAAGTTTTTAATTTGGTCAATTATAATAATTTTTTTTGTTTTAGTTTTTTATTTTTCTTTTAACTATTTTTTTGATTTAATTAGGGAGCAAATGATATTTTTGCTATAAAAAAACTGTCGCAAACATATATATTCCTTGATTTTTTTATTCATTATCTTGCATAAATAGATTTACAGGGTTCATATTTAGGGTATAATTTTTTCTATTAATGGAGGGAATGATGAATAAAATTTTTAATTTTTTCTTATCTTTTGTTCTTACTGCATTTTTTGCAACTTCAACGTTTGCTGCTACAAAAGTAGTCTGGTGGATGGAAAGTGACGCAACAACTGACCCAGTAGTACAAGAATTCTTTGTTGACGCATTTAATGCTGAACATGATGATATTGAATTAGAAGTTGTTTTTAAAGAAGATATCAATGATACTATTAGACCAGCTCTTCTTTCTGGAAGTGGTCCTGATATTTTTGATACACCTGGTGCATCTTATATAAAAATTTATCAAGATGCTGGACTTGTAAAATCATTGCAAGAGTATGCTGATCAATTTGGTTGGCAAGATAAACTTTTAGAATGGGCTTACAATTCAGGTGTGTTCAATGGTGAATTATACTCAATTCCAAAAAACTATGAAACAATGATTTATTTTTATAATAAAACGTTGTTCGAAGAAAACGGATGGAGTCTACCTAATAATTTAGAAGAGGTTGAGGCATTAGCTGCAAAAATTAAAGCTAAAGGTATGAACCCTTATGCTTATGGATCTACTGGTTGGCAGCCAACACATGAGCACTTAGTAGGTAACTATTTTAACACTTACGCTGGACCAGATAATGTTTACAAAGCATTAATTGGTGAAAAAAAATGGACTGATCCAGAATTTGTAGAGTCAATTGAACTTTTAAGAAAACACATGGTCGATGATGGTTATTGGTCTGGTGGTTTAGAGACATATTACTCTCTAGGTTGGGATGACTTCAATGGTGAATTTGTTAATAGAGAATCTGCAATGTTAATGATTGGAACTTGGGGTTTCAATGTAACTGCTACAAACTTTGCTGAAAGTTCTGATGATTGGGATTGGGCTGCTTTGCCTATACTTCATCCTCAAGCAGGAGATAAGCCAAATTATCAACTAGCAACAGGTGGAACAATGTCTGTAAATGCTGCATCTAAAAATCCTGAAGCTGCTGCAAAAGTTATTGATTGGATTCTATCAGATAGAGCAAGAGTTCTTAATGTTACTGGTCAATTAGGCTACGGTGCATGGTTGATGCCACTTCATTATGAGGACAGTGACTTTGATCCAAATATAGATCCAAGACAAAAAAGATTCTTAACAGAATTTGCTGAAGCTACAGGAACTGGAAACTATGGTTATACGACATGGACTTTCTATCCTAATGATCCAGGTGTTCATATTTGGAAAGATATGGAAGTTGTTTGGGCAGGGGATATTACTCCGCTTGAGTTCATGGAAGAATCACAAAGACTATGGGACAAAGCACGTGAAGACGATGCATTAGTTCCAGTTGGAAAAAGATAATTCCAATTTATTTTCAATAAGGGGAATTTTATTCCCCTTATTTTAAAAATATAAAAAATATGCCAAAGTTTTTGACTAACATAAATGCGATTTCATGGTATTTTTTAATGCCAGTATTGTTCATACATTTCTTTGTTATAGCATTTCCATCTATACTCAGTTTACTCTTATGTTTAACTGATTGGAATGGTTTTGGAAAAATAAACTATGTAGGTTTAGAAAATTTTGAAGAATTATTTAGGGATAGAATTTTCAAAAAGGCTGTCTATCACAATTTCATATGGACAATAATGTTTTTAACTATTCCAGTAATTGTTGCTTTGATCATAGCTTATCTCTTAACTGGAATTAAAAGAGGGCAACTTTTTTACAGACTTGTTTATTTTTTCCCTTATATTTTAGCAAGTATAGTTAATTGTTTAATTTGGAGATATATTTTTCATCCAAAACATGGATTGGGCGGATGGTTTGAAAACCAAGGTATTGATTTTCTCTCAAAATCACCTTTTGCTATGAAAGAGACAGCGTTATACGCCGTTGCCTGGGTTGACATGTGGCACTTCTGGGGTTTCTTAGTTATCATTTATTTAACTGGAATGTATCAAGTAGATGAGTCTCTTTATGAAGCTGCAGATATTGAAGGCGCAACGAAATTTCAAAAATTTAGATACATCACTATACCAATGATAAGACCAATTTTTATATTATCTTTAATCATTATAATTATTTGGTCTGTTCCAACATTTGATTATGTTTACATTTTAACAATGGGAGGCCCAGCTTATAGCTCAGAAGTTGTAGCTAATCATCTATACTCTCAAGCGTTTCAGCGAATGAATGTTGGCTATGCATCTACTATAGGTGTTATGATGTTCTTCTATGTCGGTATAATAGTTGGCTTCTTTGCACTCCTAAGGCGTTTGGGTTGGGAGGTATAAAAATTATAAATGGCAACTGCAAAATTTAGACAAAGGTCAAGTTATATAAACCATTCCATTTTATTTTTTATGGCCTTAACTATTATATTGCCATTATTAGTTTTAATTTTTAACTCTATTAAACCTGTTGAGGAATTTGGTACTAATCCTTTAGGTTTCCCATCTGAAATAAGATTAATGAATTATTATGATGCTTGGGTAAATGGAAACTATACTCAAATATTTTTTAACTCAATGACTCTTGTTGTGGGAACGTTAATTTTAAATTTAACAGTTTCTGGTCTTGCTGCATTTAGTTTAGCCGCTTTAAATCCTAGAGGTATTCAAACAGTTGTTGTTGGTTTATATCTATTAGTTGGAATTAGTATACCCGCACAATTATATATTTTACCATTATTTCTTATGTGGAAAAGCTTGTATCTTCTCGACACAAGGATTGGGTTAATTATTATTTATAGTGCCCTAAATGCACCCTTTGCAACTTTTTTAATTCGATCCTATATGCTTCAATTACCAACTGAACTTTTTGAAGCTGCGAAACTAGATGGAGCTTCAACAATGCAATTATTTACGCGAGTAGCGTTACCGTTATCTTGGCCTGTATTTTTAACTACAGCTTTAATTGTATCATTAAATGTTTGGAACGAATTTTTATTTGCAATCACATTTATTATAACGGATGATTACAAACCTATTTCATCAATATTATTTGCTTTCCAAAGTAGATTTGCAAATGATTATGGGTTGGTAAGCGCAGCTTCAATTTTAATGGCTGCACCAATTGCTATTTTATTTATGTTTTTCCAAAGAAGGTTTATTGCTGGTTTAACGAGTGGAGCAACTAAAGGTTAATATTTAAAACGGGAGTAATTAAATGGACCTAAATAAGACTTTTGAAGATAAAGTATACGCAGGTGTATTAGGAAAAATCATTGGCGTTTACTTAGGCCGTCCTTTTGAAGGTTGGTATTACGACCGAATAATGAAAGAACTTGGTCCTATTAATTATTATGTAAATGATAAATTAGATTTTCCCATTCATGTAACAGATGATGATTTAACAGGAACATTTAGATTTATTAATGCTTTGAAGCATTTTAATTTTGATAAAAATATTACCGCAAAACAAATTGGTCAAACCTGGTTAAATTATTGTTTGGAAAATCAGACTGTACTTGCATGGGCTGGAAAAGGTATCTTAACTGAAGAAAGTGCTTTCATGAATTTGAAACAAGGTATTCATGCTCCTGAAAGTGGTTCTATTAAAATGAATGGAAAAGTAATTGCTGAGCAAATAGGTGCTCAAATATTTATTGATGGATGGGGAATGGTCTCGCCAGGAGATCCTGAGCAAGCAGTTGAATTAGCAAAAAAAGCTGGCAGTGTAAGTCATGATGGTGAATCTGTTTACGGTGCTCAAGTGGTAGCTGCAATGGAAGCATATTCTTTTATTGAAAATGATATCAAAAAAATAATTGAAAACAGTAAAAAGTTTGTCCCTTCTGACTCGACAATTTACAAACTTATTTCTGATATTCAAGATTGGAGTTTAGGTAATTTAGACTGGGAGCAAGCAAGAACTAAAATTGAAGATAAATATGGTTATGCAAAATTTCCAGGTAATTGTCATATCGTTCCCAATCATGCTTTAATTATTCTCGCACTACTTTTTGGTGATGATAATTTTCAAAAATCTTTAATGATTGTAAATACTGCTGGTTGGGATACTGATTGTAACTCGGGTAATGTTGGATGTATTTTAGGAATCAAAAATGGCCTAGAGGGTATTAAAGATGGTCCAGACTATATTACGCCTGTTAACGATATAATATATCTACCTACCGCATATGGCTCGGAAACAATGACCGATGCCTTAATAGAAAGTCAGAATATTATTAATATTACGAGAAGAATGAATGGACTAGAAAGTAAGTCTATAAAAAATAACGCAAGATATAATTTTGAAATGGAAACATCGACACAAGGTTGGATGGTAGATAAATCAAATGATAATAATTTAAACACTAAAATTTCAAATGTTGATTATAAATCTAATATTGGACAGAGAGCTCTAGAGATAAATTTTACTGACTTATCTTTTGGTTTATCAAGTGAAATTTATGTAGAAAGTTTTTTTCCTGAATGGTTTACAAAGTTAGAAGGTTATCAATTCCAAAGATACTTTCATTATGATTATGTAGCTTGCCCAACCGTATATAGCGGTCAAAAAATTAAGACAGAATTGATCTCAGATACTGATAAAGATTTAAAAATTAATTTATTTATCAAATATTGGGGTGCTGATGATAAGCTCATTAAAGTATCATCTGATGATTTTAATATTAAGAATAAAGAAAGTAAAATTATAGAATGGATTGTACCTGATACTTTATCAAATCCAATTGGTCAGATTGGTATTAGTATTAACTCAGATAATAATAATAATGGCAAAATTCTAATGAATTATTTAGATATTTCTGGAACACCTAAAATGACATTCAAAAGACCTGATCACATTGATGAATATACAAGAGGTATTTTTTATAAAGAACAGCCTTACGGTCAATTATGGAAAAGGGCTTGGGTGAATGATGTAGATAAATGGCAATTTAGATGGCAAGAAGCTTTTAAAATTGTAAGAGGTATTGGAAGGGGCCACATTATGACTGGAAGTGAGACATGGAAAGATTATACAATCTCATCAAAGATATCCATTCCACTTGCATCTGCTGCTGGTCTGATACTAAGATCTCAAGGCTTAAAAAGATATTATTCTCTTGAGCTCACTTCTGACAAAAAGTTAAAAATAAATAAAATGGAGTATGAATTAAAAACTCTAAAAGAAATAGATTTTGATTTAGAATTTTTTAAAGATTACAATTTAAAATTCAAAGTTAAAGGCAATCATTTACAAGGTTTTGTCGATGATAATTTAATGATTGAGGTTGAAGATAATGAAAATTCATTTGAACAAGGGATGATTGGTTTCATAACTGAAAATGGAGCTATTCAGAGTGAATCAATTTCAATAGAATAAATTTTAATTTAAAAAAGGATGCGTTATGAAACTAGATAAGACTTATGAAGAAAAAGTATACGCTGGAGTGCTCGGTAAATTAATTGGTGTGTATTTAGGCCGTCCTTTTGAGCAGTGGTCACATGAAAGGATTATGGAAGAGCTAGGTGAAATTAATTACTATGTTAATGAGCAATTAAATGTCCCATTAGTTGTAACAGATGATGATATAACTGGAACATTTACATTTCTCCGTGCTCTAAGAGAAAATAATTATGACCCTAATATAAGTCCAAAACAAATTGGTCAGTCTTGGCTTAATAATTTAATTGAGAACAAAACAGTTTTATGGTGGGGAGGAAGAGGTCATTCAGCTGAAGATACTGCATATCAAAATTTAAAAGCTGGAATAGAAGCTCCTATGAGTGGATCAATAGAAACAAATGGTAAAGTAGTTGCGGAACAAATAGGTGCGCAAATATTTATTGACGGTTGGGCTTTAGTCACTCCTGGTGATCCAGAAAAAGCAGCAGATCTTGCAAGAAGAGCAGGAAGTGTCAGTCATGACGGGGAAGCAATCTATGGTGCTCAGATGGTTGCAGCTATGGAGTCACTAGCATTTGTTGAGACTGATATTAACAAAATTATTGATGAGTCAAAAAAATATATCCCAAATAGTTCTCTTATTTATAAACTGATTGGTGAACTTCAAAATATGAGAGCTGGTAATAATGATTGGATGCAGGCAAGAGAGTTTCAAGCTGAAACATATGGATATGACAAATATCTTGGTGGATGTCATATGATACCTAATCATGCAATAATTATACTGTCACTATTATTTGGTGATGATGATCTTCAAAAAACTCTTATGATAGTAAATACCGCTGGTCATGACACTGATTGTAATTCTGGTAACGTTGGTTGCATTATGGGCATTAAAAATGGTCTTGAAGGCTTAAGGAATGGTCCAGATTATTTAACACCTATACAAGATAGGATGTATTGTCCGACTGCTAATGGAGGTGAAACGCAAACTGATGCCTTAACAGAAGCTTATAAGGTTATTAATACTGCTAAAAAAATGAATAAAGAAGAAACTGTTGAGCCTAAAAATGGTTCAAGATTTCATTTTGAAATGCCTGGTTCTGTTCAAGGTTGGAGATCAAGTTTTAAAAATAACAAAAATATTTCAACTATTGTCCAAAATACTGAGTATGAGAGTAGTATAGGAAAAAGAGCATTAGAAATTAAATTTGACAGAGTCGCGCCTGGTGTTTGTTCTGAGGCTGTTGTTGATACTTTTTTTCCTCAGGAATTGTATGAGTTAACAGGGTCTGCAAGAGAAAGATTTTTTCAAAGTTATAACTTTATTTCCTGTCCACTTTTATATTCAGGACAAAATATAGAAAGTGAAATCATTTTTAAGTCGAATTCTCAAAAACCAATTACGGTTACATGTTTTATCAATGTTTTTGGAGAAGAGGATAATTATGAAAGAATAAATTCTGAAAGCGTTGTGCTTTTTCCTGATAAATCACAAAAACTTAAATGGAAAATTCCTTCAACTGAAGGCAATCCTATTACACAAGTTGGTTTTTCTATAGAATCAGATGAAGCAAATTCTGGAAGTTTAATTTTAAATTATTTAACTTTCACTGGTGAGCCAAATTGTAAATTTTCTAAACCTAACCATATTGGAAAACATAAAAGGGGTGTTAAATTTTCAAATGCTAAAATGTGGAAAGCTAGTTGGGTCGATGCTCTAGATAAATGGGATAGTGGAGAGAGAACTTTTAGAGTCTGTAAAGATAGTGGTAGAGGAATGTTAATTACAGGAACTGATTTATGGAAAAACTATAAAGTTACTTCCGATATTGCAATTCAGCGAGTAAAAACAGGCGGTCTTGCTGCGAGAGTGCAAGGATTAAATAGATATTATGGTTTAGTGATTAGTGCATCAAATAAACTTCAATTAATAAAAGTAATTAATGAGCCAAAAGTGTTAAAAGAAATAGATTTTGATCTTGAATATTATAAAGATTACAAATTATCTCTTAAAGTCCAGGATAATAAATTGTCTGGTTATCTTGATAACAAAGTTGTTTTAGAGTTCACTGATAATTCTGATGTGCTTGAAAATGGAGCTATGGGATTAATTGTTGAAGATGGAACTATGGTGACTGATGAAGTCATTGTAGAATAAGTTATGAAATATAGAAAATTTGGCTCACTGGATTGGAATGTTTCCGAAGTTGGTTTAGGTTGTTGGCAAATAGGAGCTGATTGGGGTAATGTAACTGAAGACAGTGCTCAAGAAATTTTAAAATCATCGTATGAAAATGGTGTAAACTTCTTCGATACAGCTGATGTCTACGGAATGGGTAGAAGTGAAAAATTTGTAGGCGATTTCCTTAAATCAGTATCTGATAGAATTTATGTAGCAACAAAAGCAGGAAGACAAATAAATCCCCATGTTGCTGAGGGATACTATGATAAAGCTTTAATGGAGTCTTACGTAGATCAATCTTTATTAAACCTTAATGTGGAAACGATTGATCTTTTACAAATGCATTGTCCTCCAACAGAAGTGTATTCATCTGACAACACATTTGAAATGTTAGATTATTTAGTGAGTAAAGGTAAAATTCAAAATTATGGTTTTAGTGTTCAAACAGTTGACGAGGCTCTTGAATGCATCAAACGACCAAATACAAAATCTATTCAGGTTATATTCAATATTTTCAGACAAAAACCTGCTGAAAAATTATTTAAAATTGCAAAAGAAAAAAAAGTTGCAATTATTGTGAGAGTACCCCTTGCAAGTGGATTATTAACTGGAAAGTTTAATAAAGATTCATCATTTGCTCCTGATGATCATCGTAATTACAATATTAATGGAGATGCGTTTGATGTAGGTGAAACATTTTCAGGCGTAAATTTTAATAAGGCATTAGAAGCTGTTGATGAATTAAAAAACATATTACCAGAAGGTATTACGTTATCACAGTTATCACTTAAATGGATTCTAATGCATGATGCTGTTAGTATTGTCATTCCTGGTGCTAAAAATAAAGATCATGTAGGTCTGAATACTTCTTCTTCAGAATTAGATACTATTTCTTCTTTAATGAATGAAATAAATAGTGTTTACACAAAATATTTTTTTGATGATGTTCATCATCGTTGGTAAAAATATTTGTGTCAGAGGAAATTAAAATATTTAGAAGGGCAACGCTTGCTTCAGTAATCACTTCAACTTATCCCATGATAGTTGTTGGCTGTTATTTTGGTGTAACGCCTTGGATTTTTAATAGATTATCCATAGATGAATCTGATTTCAGTTTTGCGATACTGCTTTTTGGTATCTTCTTTATTATTTCTAATCAGATAGCAGGTCGTATACTTGTGCCAAAGTATGGAACAAAATTAATTATGTCTCTAGCTTTTCCATTGGTTACCTTTTCTACCTTTTTAGCTATTATTTCTTCTTCATATTTTTATTTTTTATTAACATTTATACCGGCTGGAATTGGATGGGGAGCATCTGGACCAATAGGAGGAATACATAGTCAATTAATTGAAAAACATTTTAAAAAAATTATTACACCTTACTATGCTATGGGTTTCAATTTAGGTATTTTAGTTGGCGGTTCATTAGCAGGTATAATTATGAGAAATAATTATGAGCCTTATTTATTTTTTGGAATTTTATCTTTTCTATCACTATTTGTTTCTATTTTTGTATATTTGTTCGGATTACCTCGAAATTTAGATTTTAGAGGTGAAGGAGAAAAATTCAAAATTCCAGAGACTAATGTTCTTTTATTTGGATTTTTATTATTTTTTGTGTTCGGTTCAGGTGGAATAATTATGGATTGGTCAACATTATGGTTATCAAAAGATTTAAATGCTCCTCTTTACTTAGCTAGTATGGGATTAATATTTTTCAGTATTGGAGGTATTTTTGCTAATCTATTTTCAAATTCTTTGATTAAATTATTTACAGAAAAAGTTGTTGGTTGCCATTTTGTAATGATTGGAGCATCAATAATGTTTTTATCCTTATTAACTAATAATTTTTATATTATTCTTGCAGTTCTAAGTCTTTATGGATTTGCCATAGCTAATTTAGTTCCAATTGTGATTAGACAAGCAGTCAAACAGTCCTCAGAGAGTATTCCTATGACAGTTACCAATCTTATTACAATTGGATTATCCTCAACAATGATTATGCCAGCAGCAATTGGCTTTTTAGCTGAAACCTTTTCGCTTACTTTAAATATGTATTTATTGTGTATTATAGTCTTTACTTCTGGAGTTGTTTTTTTACTAAAGTTTAAATAAATTTAAATGAATAAATTAAAAATATCTCAAGTTCAATTCCAAGCAAGTCACGTCCCAGCTTTAAATGCAAAAATTATTGAAAAAAGTTTTAATAATACATTAAAATTTAAACCGCACTTAATTTGCACACCAGAATGCTCGAACATCATTACTAATGATAAAAGTTATTTAATTTTTAACGCACCATACCAAAATACATGCCCAGTTTTGAAGATGGCAAAAGATTTTGCTAAGAAAAATAAAGTAAATATAAATCTAGGTTCTTTACTTTTAAGAATTAAAAACAAAAGCAAATTGGTTAATAGATCTTTTTTTATAAACAATTATGGAGTCATAAAAAAAACATATGATAAGATACATATGTTTGATGTTGAAATTAATAACAAAGAAAAACATCAGGAATCATCTTTGTTCAAAGCTGGTAATAAAATAATTTTTACAAAAATTAATAATATTAAATTAGGAATGACAATTTGTTATGATTTACGATTTCCTAATTTATATAGGCAACTTGCTAAAAAAGATTGTTCAATTATTTTAGTTCCTGCTGCTTTTACTAGACCAACTGGGAAAGATCATTGGGAGGTTTTGAATAGATCAAGGGCTATAGAGAATAATGTATTTATTGTGGCAACAGGTATGTGTGGAAATCATCATATGAAAAGAGAGACTTATGGGCATTCTCTTTTGGTAGATCCATGGGGGAAGATTATAAATAGTACCAAAAATAAACCTGCAGTCATTAACTCAACTATTAATATTTCTGATGTAAATAAAATAAGAAAAAAAATTCCTTCTTTAAAATATGAGTAATTTTAAATCACTAGTTTCTGGCGTTGGCAATTTGAGTAAAACAACAAAATATTATGATGATTGGTCAGAAAATTATGATGCAACACTCAAGTTATGGAATTATCAAGCACCTAAAAAGAGCATTAAATTTTTAAAAGAAACGATTAATATCAAGCCAAAAAATATCTTAGACTTAGCATGTGGAACTGGTTTATTTGGTGCTGAATTAAAAAAAGTTTATCCAAAAAGTCATATTTATGGTTCAGATATTTCAAAAAAAAGCCTGAAAATTTCATCAGGAAAAAAAATTTATAAAAAATTACAAATAAAAAATTTTGAACAATTACATCATTATAAAATAAAATTTGATCTCATTTCCCTGATTGGCTCCATGACGTATTGCAAAAACTTTGACAAATTTTTTGCTAATATTAATAAAAATATTAAAGAAAAAGGCTTTGTACTATTTACCCATAGAATAGATTTATGGGAGAAACAGGATTTTTTAAGTATTTTAAAAAAACATCAAAAGTCATTAAAAATCAATAAAATTTCTAGACCATTAAATTATCTACCTTTGAACAATGATTTCAAAAATAAAATAAAAATAAAAATTGTTTTATTACAAAAATATTAAAATTTAGGCTTTTTAATTAAAAAATTTGAGCCAAAACCGAGAATCGGGTATTTATTACTTAGGTTTATTTTCTATCCATAAACCAACGATGAAAAGAAGGGATATTCGCCGTGTCCCTTCTTTTTTATACACTAGATAAAATTGATTTGGCAATAAATTAAATTTATTTTTTCGAGTTAAAATTATCCATTTTTCGAAGTGTCTTTTCACTAACATGATGCTCTATTCCTTCAGCATCTTCTGAAGCTGTATTCTTGTCTAAACCAAGATTTAGTAAAAAATTGTATACAATATTATGCCTTTTTTTTGACTCACTTGCTATTTTTTGACCTTTAAAAGTTAAAAAAATTGATCGATAAGGTTCTCTTTTAATGAAACCCTGTGTTTGTAATCTTTGTATTGTTTTATTGGCTGTGGCTTGTGCAATACCCAAGCTTTCAGCAATATCAACAATACGGGCTTCACCTTTTGAATTTAAAAGTTCTGCAATTAGTTCTAAATAATCTTCAGTATTTTCTGTTTTATGAGCATTTCGGACTTTGCTGAAAGACATCCTTTTTTTTAGCATAATAATCAACAAAAATTAACAGAAAATGTAGCCATAGCTATATTTATTAGCTATATATACATTCAATGAATGCTCTAATTAACGCTATTAATGAAAAAACAAAGGTCATTCTTGAGAATGATGGAAGGTTATTAAAGAAATCTTTCTTTGGTTTATTATTACTTTCTCTTGTTTTTCAAGGAGGAGAGTTTGGAGAAGTTATACGATCATCAATGATAGATGCTTATATCCAGGTATCTGTTTTTGTTGGATTTACTCTATTTGTTTTTATTGGCTTGGATAGTTTAACAAAATTTGATGTTAAATATTTTTTATCTAAGACACAAAAGTTCCATGTCGGTATAGCTGCTTTTTTAGGTGCAATACCTGGATGTGGTGGAGCTATAATAGTTGTAACGCAATATATCCAGGGCCGTATTTCTTTCGGATCCTTAGTTGCTGTGTTAACAGCGACAATGGGTGATGCAGCTTTTTTAATACTTGCTATTGAGCCCACAACAGGACTTTTAATATTTGGTATTGGAATAATTGTTGGATCAATTTCAGGTTATATAATTGATTTTATTCATGGCATAAATTTTATGCAATCAGAGACAAAAATAAAAGTTGAATTTGAAAAAATAAATAAAACTTTTGTATCGAATTTTAATTTCTTTTGGCTTTTTTTATTTATCCCTGGTTTTATTTTAGGTATTCTAGTTGCATTCCAGATAGAATTTTCACCAGCTTACAACTCACTTTTAGTTTTTGTAGCATCTGCTGGAGCAATACTTTCAATATTTATGTGGTCTTTAAATCCATTAAGTGATTTTCAATGCTCAACTGACAAAAGTAGAGGATTATTATCAAGAGTAGTAGATACAACTAATTTTGTAACCACCTGGGTCATCAGTGGTTTTCTTGTCTTTGAAATATTTATGTACTTTACAAGTTTAGATTTAAAAATATTTTTTGATTTATGGCTACCGTTTGTTCCATTGGTAGCAATTCTATTTGGTTTTTTACCTGGTTGTGGACCGCAAGTTGTTGTAGCAACGTTTTATCTAAATGGCTTTATTCCTCTTTCTGCTGAGCTTGGTAATGCTATTTCAAATGATGGTGATGCTTTATTCCCAGCAATTGCTCTTGCCCCAAAAGCTGCGATTTTAGCAACCCTTTATAGTGCAATTCCTGCATTAGTTGTTGCCTACGGATATTTTTACCTATTTGAGTAAAATCTTGAAGAAAAACTTACCATCAAAAGTTTGTATTGTTTGCAATAAGCCATTCTCTTGGAGAAAAAAATGGGAAAGAGATTGGAAGAATGTTTTATATTGTTCTAAGAAATGCTCTAAAAATGGATTAAAAAAAAATAATAATAATTAAATCTTATTTATGACAGATAAATTAAATAAAGAAAAAGATACACATCAAGCAAAAGATGATTCTAAAAAAGACATACGCTTAACGAGATTAAAAAGGTTAGAAAAAAAACTGAAATCAAATATTTTAAAAAGAAAACAAGCTATTAGCAAAAATGGATAAATTAATAATAAAAGGAGGTTCAAAAATTTCTGGGGCAGTTAATGTTCACGGTTCAAAAAATTCTGCACTACCGATTATAGTATCTTCTCTTTTATCTAAAAAAACTTTAAAACTCTCAAATGTACCTAATGTGGTTGATGTTTTAAATTTAATAAAATTACTGAAAAATTATGGTGTAAAAATTGAACACAAAAAAAATAAATTAAAAATAAACCCATCAAAAATTAAGAATCTATCAGCAGATTATGATGTTGTGCGAAAAATGAGAGCCTCCATATTGATTCTAGGTCCATTACTTTCTCGATTTGGTGAGGCTAGAATATCTTTACCAGGAGGATGTGCTATTGGAACTAGGCCAATAGATATACATCTTGCTGGTTTATCAAAATTGGGAGCTAATTTTGAAATTCAAAATGGTTTTGTTGTTGGTAGTGTTAAATCACAATTAATTGGAAATAAAATTAAATTACCATTTCCAAGTGTAGGAGCAACTGAAAATATACTAATGGCCTCAGTATTGGCAAAAGGTGAAACTAAAATTTCTAATGCTGCAAGAGAACCAGAAATAGAAGATTTGTCAAAATGTCTTATAAAAATGGGTGCAAAAATTGAAGGTCATGGAACAAAAACTATTCTTGTACAAGGTGTAACAAATTTAAAAAAAGCAGAGCATGAGATAATTGCTGATAGAATTGTAGCTGGCACATATATAATTGCAGCTTTAATGTTAAATTCAGCTTTAGAAATAAATAACTTTAATACTATTTATTTAAATTCCTTAATTGATATTTTAAAAAAAATGGGTGCAAAATTAAAAGTAAGTAAAAATTCGATAAAAGTCTCTAAAGGATCAAAACTAAAATCTACTAGTCTTTCAACTAGTCCATATCCAGGTTTTCCCACCGATTTACAAGCTCAGTTAATGTCTCTTATGTGTATCTCTGATGGGAAGTCAAAAATTAAAGAAACAATTTTTGAAAATAGATTCATGCATGTTCCTGAACTGAATCGATTAGGTGCGAATATTACAGTAGAAAAAGATACCGCTACAATAATAGGCAATCAAACATTTAAAGGAGCGCAGGTAATGGCTAGTGATTTACGAGCTAGTATAAGTTTAGTGTTAGCTGCTATGAATGCGAATGGTCAAACGACACTAAATCGTGTCTATCATCTTGATAGAGGCTATGAAAATATTGAAAAAACATTAGGTAGTTTGGGAGCAAAAATAAAAAGACAGAAAAACTAACTTTTTCTAGTTTTTTCTTTGATCACAATATAAAAGCCTGCAATTTATGAGCAAAATAGTTATTGCAGTACCAAGAGGCAGAATAACAAAAGAATGTAAAAACTTGTTACTTAAAACAAGTTTTGCCCCTGATCCTTTACTATTTGATAAAGATACAAGAAAGTTAACTTTTAAATCTAAAAAAAGAAACATTGAGTATATCAAAGTAAGAGCCTTTGATGCATGTACATTTGTTGCATTTGGAGCTGCTCAAATAGGAATAGCTGGTGAGGATGTAATTAATGAATTTGATTACTCAGAAATATATGCTCCGCTTGATTTAAATATTGGGCATTGTCGAATTTCTGTAGCTGCTTTGAAATCTTTATTAAAAAAAGAGGATCCAGAAACTTGGAGTAATATTAGAATTGCTACTAAATACCCAAATATTACTAAAAAATTTTTTTATAATAAGGGGATACAAGTAGAAATTATAAAACTAAGTGGATCTATGGAATTAGCCCCTTCTTTAAATATGTGTAAAAGAATTGTAGATTTAGTTTCTACAGGAAAAACATTGAAAGAAAATGGTTTGACTGAAATTGAAGAAATAATGAAAATTCAATCTAAATTAATTGTCAATAGATCAGCTTATAAGACAAATATGAATGAGGTTTCAAAAATTATTTCTGAAATAGGTACTTTTGTTAAATGAAAATAATAAAATTTAATAAAAATTTTTATAATCAATTTCAGACAAAGATTGAAAACAGAAATTCATTATCAAGTAAATCAATTCAAGAAGATGTAAAAAAAATTATTTATGATGTAAAAAAAAATGGCAATAAATCTCTAATTAAGTATGCAGCAAAATTTGATAAAGTTAAAATTAGTAAACAAGATCTTAGTTTAGATTTATCTAAAATAAAAATACAACCTAAAGTTGAGCCACAAATATTTAATAGTTTTAAAAAAGCTATAAAAAATATTTCATCATTTCACAAAAAACAATTACCTAAAAATATTAACTATACTAATAATGGTGCAACATTGAAATCTGTATGGAAGCCTATTGATTCAGTTGGCTTGTACGTACCTGGAGGAAGGGCTTTTTATCCCTCATCTTTAATTATGAATGCAGTACCTGCAATCATAGCTGGAGTAAAAAGAATTGTTTGTATCACACCACCAACTAAATCAATTAATCCATATTTTATAAAATTAATAAGGGAATTAGGTATTAAAGAAACATATTTTGTAGGAGGAGCTCAAGCTATTAGTGCACTAACGTTTGGCACTCAAACTATTAAGCCAGTCAATAAAATATTTGGACCTGGTAATGCTTATGTAGCAGAGGCAAAAAAACAATTGTATGGAAAAGTAGGTATAGATTTGCTAGCAGGACCATCTGAAATAATAGTTGTTGCAAATAACAATAATAATCCAGATTGGGTAGCTTCAGATCTAATAGCTCAAGCAGAACATGATGAAAATGCACAAGCAATTTTAATTACGGATAGTAAAGATTTTGCAACTAAAGTCTTAAGTTCAATTAAAAAAATTAAAAAAGATTTATCAAAAAAGAAAATAATTGAAAAAAGTTTAAATAATAATGGAATTATAGCTTTGGTCGATAATATAGAACTTGCTTCAGAAATCATAAATTTTGTTGCACCAGAACATTTACATATTCACATTTCTAATAATAAAAAATTATTATCGAATATAAATAATGCTGGCGGTATATTTTTAGGTGAATACTCTGTCGAAGCTTTTGGTGATTATATTGTAGGAACTAACCATGTATTGCCGACATCAGGAGCGGCAAAATTTTCATCAGGTCTAGGTGTTTTAGATTTTATGAAAAGAACCTCTGTTGTTGATATGAATAAAAAATCTTTTAATGCTCTTTCGGAAGATACTGAAAAAATGTCAGGACTTGAAGGTCTAGATGGACACAAATTGTCAGTTAAAATTAGACAAAAGAAATAATTTTTACTATAAGCTTATACAAATATGCCAAAAGAAGGATCGATTGAATTTCAAGGAGTTGTATTAGAACTTCTTCCAAATGCAATGTTTAAAGTAAAATTAGAAAATGATCATGAAATTCTAGCTCACTCATCAGGAAAAATGAGAAAAAATAGAATAAGAGTATTAGCTGGTGATAAAGTGACAGTAGAAATGACACCTTATGATTTAACAAAAGGCAGAATTACTTTTAGATGGAAGTAAAAAAATCCAAAAAAAATAATATTATTTCATTAAAAAAAAAATCTAAATGCCCAACATGTAAAAAGGTTTCTAAGGAACCATTTATACCTTTTTGTTCAAAAAAATGCGCTAGTCTTGATTTGATGAAATGGCTCACTGATGAACATGGGCTGCAAATAAAATCTGATTAATTATCCTATTTTTAATTGAATTTAATTATAAATACTTTATCTGATGATTTGTGCCCAGGTAGCTCAGTTGGTAGAGCAGAGGACTGAAAATCCTCGTGTCGGTGGTTCGATTCCGCCCTTGGGCACCACTTTTTTTTTGAGGGTAACTTTTTTGCTTTTTCAAAGATAAACTACACAGCTTTTATTAGAGAAAAGTCTAAGTTTTGATAATTTTTGGTTAGTTAATTAGGTCGTAAATGTTACCTTTTATTACCCTCGAAATGTTTTGTTTTATTTACGCTATTTAATCCTACAATTCTTGAAAATTAGACTCTTAAAAAATTTGTGTTAAAGTGTTCTAATATGACTAAAAAAATTTTAGTTTTTTCAAATGGTGAAAAAATTGGAGATGGAATAATTAAATTACAACTTCTTCACGAAATTAAAACAAGACTTCCAGACTATAAATTATACTGGCTTACTAATAAGGGTAAAACTGTTTATTCAAGTACTCTGAAATTCATTGCAAGTAATTATATTGATGAGATTCTTGATCAAGCAAATCTTAGTCCATTTTTTTGGAATAAAATATCAAAAAAATATAATTTAGAGAGTGATTATTTTGATTATATTTTAGATACACAAAAATCATTAATAAGAACTATAGCATTAAAACGAATAAAGCATAAAAATTTTATTTCTGGGTCAGCTAATGGTTTTTTTTCTTCTAAAAAATTTAAAAGCAACAAGAAAAGAAAGTATTATTTAAACTACATTTTAGATTTATTAGATTTAATAGTTTTTAAAAAAAATAGAAGTGATTTTAAAATTCCAATAAGCGAAAATCTCGAAGGAATAATAAGTAATATTTTATTAAAACATAAAAGCTATGTAGGAATTGCACCTGGTGCAGGTGAAAAAAATAAGATTTGGTCTTTAGAAAAATACATCGAGTTATGTAACTACCTTCAAGTAAATAATAAGACTATAGTTTTTTTTATTGGACCTGATGAACTTAATTTAAAAGAAAAATTAAAAAATCTTTATCCTGACTCAATATTTATTGAGGATCATATTACTGGATTTCAAAATATAGAAATTATTATGGCTACAACCAAATTTTTACAACTAGCCATTTCGAATGATAGCGGTGTTAGTCATATGTTGTCCACTGGATATTGCCCATTAATTAAACTATTTGGTCCAAAAGATTCTACAAAATTTACTCCTGTAAATCCAAATCTATTTTCCATATCTTCAAGTGATTTTAACTCAAAAAATATCAATAAAATACCTGTCTCTAGAGTGATTGAAGAAATAGAAAAAGTTCTGATTTAAAATTTCATATATTAGAAGGTAGACAAGTATATTTTTCATCATTACTTGTTTACTTTTATATGTTTAAATTTGATAAGCTTGTATTTGGCGATGCAGGGTGGGGCGATGAATTTCTTATAGCAACACTCATGACTCTACTAGTAAGTATTTTATCAATGGGTTTAGGTCTTTTTTTAGCAATTATTACAGTTTGGGCAAAGATAATACAAAACAGAATAACAAGATTTATTGCAAATTTTTATACAACAGTAATAAGAGGTGTTCCTGAATTATTAGTTATTTATCTAATTTTCTTTGGCGGCAATGCTGTTGTTATGAGTATAGCTAAAGTATTTGGATATAATAAATATATAGAACTAAACGCACTTACAATTGCGACAATTGCCATTGCAGTAATATCAGCTACATATTCCAGTGAAGTTTTAAGAGCTTCTTATTTGGCTATATCTAAGGGTCAAATAGAAGCTGCTAGAGCACTGGGTATGAATAAATTTAGTATTTTTTTTAAAGTTATTTCGCCTCAAGTTATAAGACATGCTTTACCAGGAATAGGGAATGTATGGCAAATAACTCTTAAAGATACTTCCCTCATTTCTGTAACTGGTCTTGTTGAAATTATGCGTCAATCTAGAATATCTTCTAACGTTGAGCATTCACCTTTAACTTTCTTAATAACAGCTGCAATATTGTATTTATGTTTAACAACAATCTCTGGCAGGGTTTTTAAAACGCTAGAAGTAAATTATTCAAAAGGATTTTCTACATGATTGAATTTTTAAATAGTATTCAAAATTCTCTTATTTATAAAAATTTCTTTTTGGTCCTATCTGGCTTAGATAATACAATTTTATTATTATTAATTTCACTACCACTTGGTTTTGTTTTAGCATTATTATTTGCTCTAGGAAGAGTTTCTAAAATTACATTATTATCAAGAACAATTGCTAGTTATATTTTTGTCATTAGAGGAACCCCTTTACTTGTTCAAATATATTTAATTTATTTCGGTTTAGGTTCTGTAAAACTTATTCGAGAAAGTTTTTTGTGGTATGCATTAAAAGAACCTTTTTGGTGCGGGGTAATAGCACTTACAATTAATACTGTTGCATATGGAGCAGAAATTTTTCGCGGCGGCATTCAATCAATTGAGAAAAGTCAGGTTGAATCTGGTCTATCACTAGGATTTGGAAAATTTTTACTTTTAAGAAAAATTATACTACCTATAGCTATACGAAAAGTTTTACCATCTTACGGTAATGAGTTAATACTAATGGTTAAAGCAACCTCTTTAGTTAGTCTGACAACCTACATGGAAATGACAGGTATCGCCAGAAAGATAATGGCTAAAACATTTGCGCCAGTAGAAGCATTTATTGCTGCAGGTATACTTTATCTATTTTTAAATTTTTTAATGGTACAATTCGTTAAATATTTAGAATGGAAATATAATCCACACTTAAGATTAAATAATTAATTTCTAAATTTTTTATGGCATGCCCCACAATTTGCTGACATTACTTTAAAAGCATCATTTAACATTTCACTATCTTCTAGTTCAGCACTAAGTGAAATCATTTCAATATCACTAACAAACTTATCGTTTAATTCATTAAAAGTTTCTCTATCATTCCATATTTCTTCACTAGCTCCTTTGTGCTGACTTCCTTCGGGATAGTGATCTTTAAAATCCGATGCTGCGTGTAACAAAGTTTCGTTTAATTCAAGAATTGCTTCATAATCATTAGTTTTTAACAATCTAAATATTTGAGATGACGTGCTTTTAACTTGTTGCATTAAAGCCATTCTATTATTAACAATCTCTTCAAGAGATTTATCTTCTAAAGTTACTTTATGACCCATCAAAATAGTAGGCGTAATCAACGTTAGTACTATGAGTATAATTTTAAAGCGTGTAACCATTTTTTTTTAATGTAGATGAAAGGTAATTATATCCAATTTTAGCATATTCAAGTGGGTTAGCTTTTTTAGGATCCTGTTCAGCTTCAATTATAAGCCATTTTTGATACTTTTCTTCAAATAATATTTTAATTAATGGTTCATAATCGATGCATCCATCTCCAGGAACAGTGAAAACACCGTCTAAAAAAGACTCTCTAAAACTTAAGTCATCTTTAATAGATTTTAAAAAAACATCTTTTCTAATATCTTTACAATGAACATGGTTAATTCGAGAAATATAATTTTTTAATACTCTTTCGTAATTTGCTTCGGCAAACATTAAGTGTCCAGTATCGTAAAGCAAAAATGTATTTTGATTTGTCATATCCATAAATCGATCTACATCTTCCTCGGACTGTATAATAGTTCCCATATGCTCATGATACGACATTGGCATTCCTTCATCCATCAGCATATCAGATAATTCACTGATTTTTTTGCAATAGCTATTCCATTCATCTTTTTCAAGTATCGGTCTTTTACTAAGAGCTTTTGATTGATCGCCTTGGATTGATCCAGATACATCAGCAAAAACAAAAACATCCGCATTAATTAACTTTAATAAATTTAAATGATCTTGGAGTGCTATCCATTCTTCTTTTACACTTCTTTCTCTAAGCATTGCGCCATACCAACCACCTGGCATTTTTAAACTAAATTTTCCTAAAAGATATTTTGTTATTCCAGGATTTCTCGGAAATTTTCCACCTAATTCAATACCTGAAAATCCAGATGTGCTTGCATCCTCTAAACACTTTTCAATAGGAGTGTCACCTCCTAGTTCTGGCATATCATCATTGCTCCAAGCAATAGGCGCGATACCAAGTTTAATTTTCATGAAGTTTTACATATTTCATGATAGATGAAAAATAAAGATAAATATGAACATATTATTAGTCGATGGAAATGAAAAAGAAGCTTCTGATCGATATACAAAATTGGGTATGGATACTCAATTTCAAGTATATGAAAAAATTTTAAAAAAATATTCTAGTACATCTATCAATATTACAACAATTCATCCTGCTGTTCATAATAATTATCTTCCTTTAGGCATAAGTCTTGACGATTTCGAAGCGGTTGCTTGGACAGGAAGCTTACTTAATATATATAACATGACAAAATCCATAACAAATCAAATAGAGCTAGCTAAAGAATTATTTAAAAGAAAAAATAAAATATTTGGAAGTTGTTGGGGGCTTCAGGTTTTAGTAACTGCTGCAGGAGGTAAAGTAAGAAAAAATCCAAATGGCCTTGAAGCAGTTTTAGCTAAGAATATTACATTAAATCAAGATGGTGAAATTCATCCTATGTACAAAAACAAAAAAAAATCATTTAATGCACTATGTTGGCATTATGATGAAGCAGAAAAGCTTCCAAAAGAAACTAAGGTACTAGCCTCAAATAAGATCAGTCAATTCCAATCTATAAGTTTTGAAGTAAATCAATCAAGTGTTTGGGCAGTGCAATACCATCCAGAATTTAATTCAAAATGGATGGCCGGACTTATGGAAATGAGAAAAGATATTTTGTTGGAACAAAAAGTATATGAAAATTTATCAGAATTTGAAAACGAAAAAATGATTTTACAAAACCCTGATAATCTTGAGAAAAAAGAATTACATATATATGATGATGTAGTTGATGAAGAAATCCATTCTTTAGAACTTTCAAATTGGTTAAATCTTAATAAAAATTATTGACTACATTTATAATTGATTTCCACTTACTAATACTAGAAGTTGAAATGGATTTGTTAATATTTGCTTTTACTGTTTTATCTTTTTTCCAAAGTTTACTTATTTGGCTTGTATTTTTTAAATATCCAGATTGAATTGCTGCAAGATATGCTGCACCAAGTGAAGTAGTCTCAACATTACTAGGTCTAATAATTTTAATTTGAGAAATATTAGCTAAACTTTGTAGAAAACTATTATTTTTAACCATACCTCCATCAACTCTTATTTCACTAATCTTTGTCTTAGAATCTTTTTCCATACACTCAATTAATTCATAAGTTTGAAAAGATAGGCTGTCCAAAGTTGCTTTGATGATATCTTCTTTAGACGTATTTCTAGTGATGCCAAAAAATGTTCCTCTTGCATTAGGGTTCCAATATGGGGCGCCAAGTCCAGTTAAGGCTGGGACAAAAAATAAACTTTCATCTTTATTAGCTTTTTTATACAATTTATCAGTTTCACTAGAATCTTTTATAAATTTTAAATTATCGCGAAGCCATTGTATGGCAGAGCCTGCTACAAATATACTTCCTTCATAGCAAAACATTTTTTTACCATTTATTTTAAAAGCAATAGTTGTTAGTAATCTATTTTTAGATAATTTAAATTTTTCTCCAATATTCATAAGAAGAAAACAGCCTGTACCATATGTACTTTTTGATTGCCCTTTTTTAAAACAAGCTTGACCAATTGTTGCTGACTGTTGGTCTCCAGCCATACCTCCAATTGGTATTGAATTACCAAATAATTTAGTAGAGCCAAAATCATATGCATTTTCAACTACAGTTGGTAAGATATTTTTTGGAATATTAAATATTTTTAAAATTTTGTCAGACCACTGCTCTTTTTGAGAATCAAAAATCATGGTTCTTGAGGCATTTGATATATCTGTTAGGTGAGATTTTCCCTTGGTTAATTTCCATAATAGCCAGGTGTCTATTGTTCCAAAAAGTAAATTATTATTTTTTAAATTCTTATTTACTTCCTTTACATTATCAATAATCCATTTAATTTTAGTAGCTGAAAAATATGGATCAAGCTCTAGTCCAGTTATTTTTTGAATTTTTTTATCAATCCCTTTTCTTTTTAAATTTTCACAAAGATTAGCTGTTCTTCTATCTTGCCAGACTATTGCTCTGTAAACTGGTTTCCCAGTTTTCTTATTCCACAAAACTGTTGTTTCTCTTTGATTGGTAATTCCAATTGAAATTATATTTTTTGAATTTAACTTATTTTTTCTTAATATTTTTGAAATTAAATTTCTAACATCATCCCAAATTTCTATTGCATTATGTTCTACCCATCCTTCATTGGGAAAATATTGTTTAAATTCTTTTTGGACAATATCGAATATTTCAAATTTTTTATTATACAGTACAATTCTTGAGCTTGTTGTTCCTTGATCTATTACCAAAAAATATTTTTTCATAAATTAGACGTCTAAATTTTTAATAAAGTTAGCATTATTTTGAATAAATTTAAAACGTAACTCTGCTTGTTTTCCCATTAAGGTTTCGAATAAACTTTCGGTATTCTTCATATCTTTCTTAGCTTTTTCAGAGTTAATCAATATTAGATTTCTTTTGTTTTGATCCATTGTAGTCTCTTTCAATTGATCAGCTGGCATTTCACCCAAACCTTTAAATCTTGTAATGTTATAATTGTCAGACTTAAATTCTTTTTCAATTAATTTATCTTTCTCTTTTTCATCATATGCGTAAAAAGATTTATTTTTGTTATAAATTTTAAATAAGGGAGGCATTGCTAGATATAGTTTATTTTCATCAATTAAACTTTTCATATATTTATAAAAAAAAGTAATAAGTAGAGTTGCAATATGTGAACCATCTACGTCCGCATCAGTCATTAAAATTATTTTCTCATACCTAAGTTTTGAAATTTCAAAATTTTTTCCAATACCACAACCTAACGATTGAATAAGATTTTGTATTTCATTGTTATCAGCAATTTTAGATAACCCAACATTATAAACATTTAATATTTTACCTCTCAAAGGAAGTATTGCTTGAAATTCTCTATTTCTTGCTTGCTTAGCAGACCCTCCAGCACTGTCGCCTTCAACAATAAAAATCTCTGAATCTTTTATAGATTTACTTGAACAATCTACCAATTTACCTGGAAGACGATTTCTCTCTTTAATACTTTTTCTATCTAACTCTTTAATTTTTGATAAATCAGTTCTCTGAAGCGCTCTTTCAATTAAATTATCTAAAAGTATTTTTGAATTTTTCTTATTAGCATTTAACCATAATAAAAATTCTTGTTGTGTTTTTGTTTCAATTTCTTTTTGTAAATTTGGCATTATTATTCTTTTTTTAGTTTGACCTTCAAAACTTGGTTCATTAATAAAGATAGAAATAATAACGTTAGAATAATCAAAAATATCACTGTGATTGATATTACCTACTTTTGAAAATTGATTTTTTTGACCATAAAGTTTTACAGCTTTTAAAATTCCATTACGAATACCATTTTCGTGAGAGCCACCATCTGGTGTTTCAATAGTGTTACAATATGACATTAAACTTGAAGTTTCATTAGAATTAAATGAAATTAATGTTTCAAAATTTTCATTATCTTTAATTATTGATTTCAATAAAAAATTTTTTTCAAATAATTTAGAGTTGTTTGCGTATTCTAATTGAAAATAATCTTCAATCCCTTTTTTATAAAAAAAACTTATTTTGTTAGGGGTTTTATCTTTAATTAATTCTTTATCAATTTCAAAGTTGATGGTTGTGCCTCCAACTAATACTGATTTCATATTTATAAAATTATATAATTTTTTTGGAACAAATTGTGTTTCTTCAAATATACTTTCATCTGGGATAAAAGAAATTTCTGTACCTTTTAATTTTTTGCTACATTTTTCAATTTTTATTTTTGTTTTAACTTTCCCTTTCGAATAATCTTGTTGATATACTTTTCCATCTTTGAAGACTTGAACTTTTAATAAAGAGCTTAGTGCATTTACAACAGAAATCCCAACACCGTGTAATCCGCCAGAAGTTTTGTAGGCATTGCTGTTAAACTTACCACCCGCGTGAAGTGTAGTTAAAACTACCTCAAGCGCTCTTTTATTTTTATATTTCGGATGAAAATCAATAGGAATACCTCTTCCATTATCTTTTATTTTTATCCAACCATCTTTTTTATATTTAAAACTTATTTCAGTTGCATGACCTGCTAAAACTTCATCTATACTATTATCTAATACCTCATTAACTAAATGATGAAGGCCATCTTGGTTTGTGCTTCCAATATACATTCCTGGTCTTTTACGAACAGGTTCGAGTCCTTCTAGTACTTCAATATCCTTGGCATTATAAGTAGATTTTTTAGCCACTAATATTTCATATCAAAAGTGTTGTTCTAAAAACATGAAAAAAACCGCCATAAGGCGGTTTTTATAGAAATAAGTTTAATTTTAAACGTCGTAATATAATTTGAACTCGTGTGGATGAGGTCTAATATTAATAGGGTCAACCTCACTCTCTTTTTTATAGCTAATATAAGTTTCAATTACATCTTTGGTGAATACATCACCCTCTAATAAAAATGCATGATCTTTTTCAAGAGCTTCAAGAGATTCAGCTAAAGATCCAGGCGTAGATTGAATTTTAGATAAAACTTCATCGCTAGCAGCGTAGAGATTTATATCTGTTGGATCACCAGGATTAATTTTATTTTTAATTCCATCTAATCCTGCCATTAACATTGCGGAGAATGCTAGGTATGGGTTTGCGCTTGGATCTGGACATCTAAATTCCATTCTTTTTGCCTTAGGGCTTTGAGAATAAGCAGGAATTCTGACAGATGCAGTTCTATTTCTTTGAGAGTAAACAATATTCACTGGAGCTTCAAAGCCTGGTACCAATCTTTTATAAGAGTTAGTAGTAGGTGCACAGAAAGCTAAAAGAGCTGGTGCATGCTTAAGAATACCTCCAATATAGTTCAGAGCTAAATCACTAAGGTTAGCATAGTTACCTTCTTTATACATTAGTGTGTCACCGTCTTTCCAAACACTTTGATGTACGTGCATACCTGAACCATTATCTTCGAATAAAGGTTTAGGCATAAAAGTAGCAGTCATACCATGTTGTCTAGCAACATTTTTAACTACGTACTTATATTTCATCATATCATCAGCCATCTTCAAAAGTGGTGAAAATTCTAAATCAATTTCACACTGTCCGCCTGTTGCAACTTCATGGTGATGTGCTTCAACAGTAAGACCAATGTCTTGCATTGTCATTACCATTTCAGTTCGTACATCTTGAAGTGTATCAACTGGTGGTAAAGGAAAATAACCTTCTTTATGTCTAGGTTTATGCCCTAAGTTTGGATTTTCATCGGCACCACTATTCCAAGTACCTTCAACAGAATCAACTTCGTGAAACGCAAAGTTTGATCCAGAATCAAACTGAACATTATTAAACACAAAAAATTCTGCTTCTGGTCCAAAAAATGCTGTGTCACCAATACCAGATGATTTTAAATATGCTTCTGCTTTTTTTGCAATATTTCTTGGATCACGACTATAATCAACCAAAGTTACAGGATCTTTAATATTACAATGTAATGCTAAAGTTTTTTCTGAAAAAAATGGATCAATATATGCAGTTGTTGCATCTGGCAAAACAATCATATCACTGTCTTGAATTTCTTGGAAACCTCTTACTGAAGATCCATCAAAACCGAGTCCGTCAGCAAATATATCTTCGTCTAAAAATTTAATTGGTATTGTAAAATGTTGAGTTGTTCCTGGTATATCAGTAAAGCGCATATCAACCATTTTAATGTCCATATCTTTAATTTCAGACATCAAATCTTTTGGAGTCGAGCTTTTTAATTTCATATCTATCTCCTTACTTCAACAATAGGGTATGCTATCCAGCGTAACCCGGTTAAATCATGCTCTAGTTATGAAATCTGCTTTTGATGCGCGTTCCTTCAGCTTAAAGCTTACTTCCGACCTACAAATGTAGGTTGAACGATTTATAACTTTTGCATGCGTTCCTTCGGCACAATGCCTACTTCCGACTCTAAAAGAGTTGAACGATTATTATTTAATTACTAGCTTTTATAAAAAAGTAAAGAAAAATTAGACAGCATCACTGTCTTTTTCACCAGTTCTTATTCTTATTACTTGCTCTATATTTGATACAAAAATCTTACCATCGCCAATTTTCCCAGAATAAGCACTAGTTTTTATTGATTCTAACACATCATCAACTTGCTTGTCCTCTACAATTACTTCTAATTTCATTTTAGCCAAAAATTCATCATCATAAGGATCACTAGCATCCATTCCTCCTGTAGACCCTCTTTGTCTACCAAAACCTTTAACATCAATTAAAGTCATTCCAGATATTCCAATTTCATGGAGAGCTTCTTTAACCTGAGAAAGTTTAAATGGTTTAATGATTGCTTCAATTTTTTTCATATTGTAGATAATCTCTCAATTGCTTCTTTAATGTTTTCTATAGAATTAGCAAAACTTATTCTCACAAATTCATTCGCATTGTCACCAAAACTTGACCCTGGAACTAAAGCAACACCTTTTTCTTCAAGAGCTACTTCCGAAAATTTATTTCCACTTAATCCAGTTTTTTTAATATTTGGAAAAGCATAGAAAGCACCGCCTGGCTCAAAACATGATATTTTATCTAATTTATTCAATTCACTGAAAACATATTCTTTTCTCTTTTGAAATTCACCAACAATTTTTGTTATTTCTTTTTGTGAGCCATTTATTGCTTCCAGGCCAGCATACTGTGAAATAGAGGTAGCGCATGAATTGTAATTAACACATATTTTATTTGCATGTTCGATTAAAGTATCTGGCCATATACTCCATCCTAATCTCCATCCTGTCATGCAATATGTTTTGCTCCATCCCTCTAGAACTATCAATCTATTTTTTATACTTTCGTATTCTAAAAAAGATGGCATTTGTTCATTATTAAAAATAATATTGCTATAAATTTCATCGCTTAAGATGGAGATGTTTGGGTATTGTTCTAATAAATTGACAAGATCATTAATCTTTTTTTTGTCCATAAATGATCCTGTTGGATTGTTTGGATTATTTATTATTATCAAGCTTGTTTTATCTGAAATTAATTCTTTAAGTTTTTCTATGTTAATTTCAAAATTATCTTTTTCTGAAAGTTTTAATGGCACAGGTTTTGCTCCACTATATTTAATCATAGATCTATAAATTGGAAATCCTGGATCAGGAAAAATTATTTCCCTATCTTCACTACCTAGTAATAATGCTGAAATGAAAATTACCGGTTTACCTCCTGGGGTTATTAAAATATTCTCTGGGTTTATATTTGCTTTGTATTTACTTAATACATATTCTGAAATTGACTCTCTTAATTCAGGAATTCCATTTGATGGAGTATATCCATGATAGCCATCTTTGATTGCTTTAATAGCAGCTTCCTGAATATTTATTGGTGTTGGAAAGTCAGGTTGTCCTATTCCTAAATTAATAATATCTTTGCCTTTAGCTGAAAGTTCGTTGGCTTTAGCAAGAATAGAAAATGCTGTTTCTGTTTCTAAATTAAATATTCTTTTTGAAACTTTCATATTTTTGATATAGCGATTTAATATAAAAATTAAACTTTTAATTGAGATATATGGCGAACGTAGCTCAGTTGGTTAGAGCGCAGGCTTGTGGTGCCTGATGCCGTGGGTTCGAATCCCATCGTTCGCCCCAATTTAAATTTAATCAATTTTCTCTATTGTTTTTTAATTTATAGTACATAAAAGGCTAATAATAATAGGGCCGGTGGTGGAATTGGTAGACACGCTAGATTTAGGTTCTAGTGCCGAAAGGTGTGAAGGTTCAAGTCCTTTCCGGCCTACCACTAGGTTTGAAAAATTATGAATGCAAAAGAATTAAAATCTAAAAAGCTGTATAAAGAATACTCATTAGAAATTCCTTATGAAGAAATTGATATCGAAGTAGATAATAAAATAAATCAAATACTACCTACTGTAAATATTCCTGGTTTCAGAAAAGGAAAAGCTCCATTAAATATTGTTAAAAAAAAATATGAAGATAATGTCTTAAATGAAGTAATTCAAAAAGTAATAGATAAAAATACAAAAAAATTAATTGATGAAAAAAAGTTTACTCTTTTTAGAGCTCCTAAAGTTGAGCTTAGTAAGTATGAAAAAAATAAACCATTAAATATTAATCTAAAATTTGATTTAAAACCTGAAATTAAACTCAAAGATTTTAAAGATCTTAAAATTAATAAGTATGAAATTGAATTAGGTAAAAAAGCAGAAGAAAATCAATTTAAGAATTTTATTGACTCGCAAAAAAATTTTAAAAAAATTGAAAGTTCAAGACAAGTTAAAAATTCTGACAAGGTTATTGTTAATTTTGAATCCTCTCAAGAAGATCTTCCAGAATATTTAAAATCTCAAAAAAATTTTCCCGTTGATTTGGGTTTTGAGGATGCAATACTTCCAGGTTTAAATAAAGAATTGATAGAAAGAAAAGTAAAAGTTGGAGATAAAATTCAATTTAAAATTAACTTATCTAAAATTCTTAAAGATGATAAATTTAAAAAAACGACTTTTCATTTTGAAATTATTTCAATTGAAGAAAAAATTAAATTTGAACTTACAAAAGAGTTTTTAGATAAGAATGGCTTCAAAACAGAAAAAGATCTTAAGGATTTCTTAGTAAGTAATATGAAAACTCAATATGAGCAAGGTATAAAACAAATAGAAAAAAAAGAATTAATGGATCTTTTAGATAATAATTATAAATTTGAATTACCTGATGGCGTACTCGAAGACGATTTTAATCAAATATGGAATCGTTTAGAGCAAGCTAAAAAAGAAGGTAGTTTAGATGAAGATGATAAGCTATTAAAAGAAGATGAACTTAAAAAAAGATATAAAAAAATTTCAGAAAGAAGGGTTAAGCTTGGTTTATTAATGCAACATATAGCTTCAGAAGAAAAAGTTGTTGTATCTGAAGATGAAATTAACAATGGGATATTAGAATATACTAGGCAATACCCTGGTCAAGAAAAGCAGATTATGGAATATTTTGAAAAAAATCCATCATCACTTGATACGATTCGAGCACCTCTAATCGAACAAAAAGTAATTGATTCAATTATTTCCAAATCGAAGACAAATATTATAAAATTAAATGAAGATGAATATAAAAAACTTGAAGTTAAAACATTTGATATTAAAGATACAAAAAAATGAAAGATCCAATAGATAATATTACTAATAATCTTATTCCAATGGTTGTTGAGCAATCTTCAAGAGGTGAAAGATCTTATGACATCTATTCAAGACTGTTAAAAGAAAGAATCATTTTTCTCACAGGGCCTATCGATGATAATGTTGCTAGTTTAATTTGTGCTCAAATTTTATTTCTAGAGTCAGAAAATCCAAAAAAAGAAATTTCTTTTTACATTAATTCACCCGGTGGTATCGTATGGTCCGGATTAGCCATTTATGATACTATGCAATATGTTTCCTCTAAAATTATGACTATCTGCATAGGTCAAGCTGCTTCTGCTGGTTCACTTCTTTTGACAGCTGGTGAAAAAGGTATGAGATTCTCGTTACCTAATTCTCGAATTATGGTTCACCAACCTAGTGGAGGTTATCAAGGTCAAGTAACTGATATTGAAATTCAAACTAATGAAATAAAGAGAGCAAAGTTAAAATTAAATGAAATTTATTCAAAACATACAGGAAAAAAAATATCAGAGATTTCCAGTATCATGGAAAGAGATAAGTATTTCTCTGCTGATGAAGCTATAAAATTTGGTTTAATAGATAAAGTTGTTAAGGGGAGGAAGTAATGAATAAAAAAAATGATAAAGATTCATTATTTTGCTCTTTTTGTGGAAAAAATCAGAAAGAGGTAAAAAAATTAATTGCTGGCCCAACGGTTTTTGTATGTGATGAATGTGTTGAGTTATGCATGGATATTATCAAAGAGGATAATAAAAATAATAAATTTAAGATCAAAAAGGATATACCAAAACCTTCAGAGATTAATAAATTTTTGAATGATTACGTAATAGGTCAGAAAGATTCAAAAAAAATACTTTCAGTAGCTGTTTATAATCACTATAAAAGACTCTCATCCAGCTTAGATAATGATAACATTGAAATTTCAAAATCAAATATTCTTTTAGTAGGTCCAACAGGTACTGGCAAAACATTACTTGCACAAACTTTAGCAAAAATATTAGATGTTCCATTTACAGTTGCTGATGCTACGAGTTTAACTGAAGCAGGGTATGTAGGAGAAGATGTAGAAAATATAATTCTTAAATTACTACAAGCGTCTGATTATAATGTAGAAAGAGCTCAAAAGGGCATAGTTTACATTGATGAAATTGATAAAATTGGAAGGAAAAGTGATAACCCCTCTATAACAAGAGATGTTTCTGGAGAAGGTGTTCAACAAGCACTTCTTAAAATTATGGAAGGAACTATTGCTAGCGTTCCACCCCAAGGAGGAAGAAAACACCCTCAGCAAGAATTTTTACAAGTAGATACTTCAAATATACTTTTCATATGTGGAGGAGCCTTTTCAGGTTTAGAAGAAATTATTAATTATAGATTAAAAGGAACCGCAATAGGATTTAACTCTAAATTAGATTTAGAGCCAAAGAAAACTGTCGGTGCTTCACTTAAAAAATTAGAAAATCAAGACTTACTTAAATTTGGAATGATCCCAGAATTTATTGGCAGGCTTCCTGTAATTACTACTTTGAGTGAATTAGACGAAGAAATGTTAATTAAAATAATGACTCAGCCAAAAAATGCTATTGTTAAACAATTTGAAACTCTAATGAAAATGGATGGAGTTAAATTAGAAATTAAAGATGACGCATTGACGGAAATTGCAAAGTTAGCAGTTTCTCAAAATACTGGAGCTAGAGGTCTAAGGTCAATAATTGAAGATTCATTAATGGACCTTATGTATAAAGTTCCAGATCAAAAAGATTTATATAAAGTTGTTATAAATAAAGATGTAATTTCAAAAAAATCTGATCCAATTTTAATTTATTCAAATAAGGATAACACTCAAAAATTAATGTCAAACAACTCTTGATTTTAATTAATATATAGACATTTATATACTATGAATAAGAATTTTATTCCAGTCCTTCCATTAAGAGACATTGTCGTTTTTCCTAACATGGTTGCCCCACTATTTGTCGGAAGAGAGCAATCGGTTAATGCTCTTAACCATGTGATGGCAGGTGACAAAAAAATCTTTTTACTATCTCAAAAAAATTCTAAAATTGATAATCCTAATAAGGAAAACCTTTATTCTTTTGGTACTATAGCAAAAATTATTCAATTATTGAAACTTCCAGATGGAACTCTTAAGGTTTTAGTTGAAGGTATACAAAGAGCTAAAGTTAATAAAATAAATTTTAATAAGGATTTTATTGTAGCATCAATTATAGAAGTTAAACAAAAAACAAAAAAAAATACAAATATAAAAGCTTTACAAAAACTCATTATAGAGCAATTTGTTGAATTTCAAAAAATTAATAAGAAAGTCTCACTAGATGTTATTAACAATGTTAAAACATTAAATGATCCTGATAAGATAATTGATATAATAGTATCTAATATTTCAATTACTCTTCATCAAAAACAAGAAATGCTAGAAATTATAAATACAGAAGACAGGCTTAATAAAATATATGGATATTTAGTTTCTGAAATAGATTCATTTCAAGTAGAGAAAAAAATAAAGGGTCGTGTAAAAAGACAAATGGAGAAGACACAGAAAGAATATTATTTAAATGAGCAAATGAAAGCAATTCAAAAAGAATTAGGAGAAAACGAAGACCTTGATGAAATTGCCGAGCTAGAGAAAAAAATTCATCAATTCAATTTATCTAAAGAAGCTAAAGAGAAATGTACATCTGAAATTAAAAAACTTAAAAATATGAGTCCAATGTCAGCTGAGGCAACTGTAATAAGAAATTATTTAGATTGGGTCATGTCTATACCATGGAATAATCCTGATCAAATTTCTCAAAATATTAATAAAGCAACAAAAATTTTAGAAAACGATCACTATGGTTTAGAAAAAGTTAAAGAAAGAATTCTTGAATATCTTGCAGTACAAAAAAGGACCAATAAACTTAAAGGTCCTATTTTATGTTTAGTGGGGCCACCTGGTGTTGGAAAAACCTCTCTTGGCAAATCCATAGCAAATTCAACAGGAAGAAGCTTTGTGAGAATGTCTCTTGGAGGTGTTAGAGATGAGGCTGAAATCAGGGGTCACAGAAAGACATACATTGGGTCTATGCCCGGTAGGTTTATTCAAGCGATGAAAAAATCTAAATCATCCAATCCCTTAATTTTATTAGATGAAATTGATAAGCTTGGTTCTGATTGGAGAGGAGATCCATCTTCTGCACTTTTAGAGGTTCTAGATCCAGAACAAAATAGTAAGTTTAATGATCATTATTTAGAACTTGATTATGATCTTTCAGATGTTATGTTTGTATGTACTGCAAATACTCTTAACATTCCTCCAGCTCTTCTTGATAGAATGGAAGTTATAAGAATTCCAGGATATACAGAAAAAGAGAAAAACCAAATAGCAAAAAGATACTTAGTGCCAAAACAGATAAAAAATCATGGTATTAAGAAATCTGAAGTTTCATTCAATTCAAAAGTTTTAAATTCCATAATTAGAAATTATACTAGAGAAGCTGGGGTAAGAAATCTTGAAAAAGAAATTTCTAAAGTTTGCAGAAAAACTGTAAAAAAATTAGAAACTACTAGGATGAAAAAGGTTAAACTAGATGATAAGTCTTTACAAGATCTTCTTGGTATTGCAAAATTTAGATCAAGTGAAATAGAAAAAAAGAATTTGGTTGGAGTCACAAATGGTTTGGCTTGGACTGAAGTAGGTGGTGAAATTTTATCTGTTGAGGTTATTTTGTCTATAGGTAAAGGGAAGCTAACTATAACTGGTAAATTAGGCGAGGTAATGAGAGAATCTATTCAAGCAGCTACTTCTTATGTAAAGTCAAAATCTATTAGTTTAGGAATAAATCCCAAAGATTTTGAAAATTATGATATTCATATACATGTACCTGAGGGAGCTACGCCAAAAGATGGCCCAAGTGCAGGCATTGCTATATTTAATTCTCTAGTATCCTCCTTAACAAACAATAAAATAAGAAGAGATGTTGCAATGACTGGCGAAATTACACTCAGAGGCCGAGTCCTTCCAATTGGAGGCTTAAAAGAAAAAATATATGCTGCTGGAAGGGCAGGTATAAAAAAAGTTCTGATACCTCAAGAAAATTTTAGAGAGGTATCTGAATTTGATAAGGAGGTTATAAAGGGTATCAAGATTGTCCCAGTCTCCGATGCATTTTCAATTCTTGAACACTCTTTAACAAAAGCTGTTTTGCCACTAAATTTAAGCGAATCTCAATTAAAAAATAATCAAAACACTACAAGTACACATTAATATTTAAAAATAAAAAATTCAGCTATTTAGCCAATTAAGTGATAATTTCCCTTATTTCCGGGAAAATTTTCATAATAATGTTGACTTGTTTGGAAAACAGACAATTATTAATTAAATTTAATAAAGGAGATTAAAAGTGAACAAAAATGATCTTATCGCATCTGTAGCATCATCAGCAGGACTATCAAAATCTGACGCAACTAGAGCAATTGAGAGCTTTCTAGATGCAATTACTAATGCTTTAAAAAGAGATGAAAAGGTTAGTATTGTAGGATTTGGTAATTTTAGTGTAAGCCACAGAAAAGCAACTACTGGTAGAAATCCTAGAACAGGAGAATCAATTCAAATACCAGCATCTAAAAGACCAAAATTTACTGTAGGAAAAGCTTTAAAAGACTCAGTAAACAATTAATTATTTTTTTTCTTGCACCGGCTGTTAAATAAATTTAACAGCCGTTTTTATTTGGGTGTTTAGCTCAGTTGGTAGAGCATCTCGTTTACACCGAGAGGGTCGGGAGTTCAAGTCTCTCAACACCCACCATGCGCGGGAGTAGTTCAGCTGGTTAGAACGCTGCCCTGTCACGGCAGAGGCCGCGGGTTCGAATCCCGTCTCTCGCGCCACTTATTTCAGTGTTTTTTGTGTACTAAAGTCGCAACGAGACACATTGTTATTATTGAATAAATCGTTAAATACATTACTAATTTAATTGTGAGATTATAGTGTCAGAGTTTCTATTTGAATATTTACCAATATTAATTTTTATTTTCATAGCTTTAGCATTGGCTGTTGGAATGACTTTATTATCTTTTGTAGTTGGAGACTCTCAGCCAGATCAAGAAAAATTGTCTGCTTATGAGTGTGGATTTGAGGCTTTTGACGATGCTCGTGGAAGATTTGACGTTAGATTTTATTTAGTAGCAATCTTATTTATTATCTTTGATTTGGAAGTTGCTTTCTTGTTTCCGTGGGCAATAACACTTGGTAAAATTGGATTGTTTGGTTTTTGGTCAATGATGATTTTCCTGACTGTTTTAACTATTGGTTTTATTTATGAATGGAAAAAAGGAGCTTTAGAATGGGAGTAGATAAAGCAAAAAAAATTGTTGATGATACTCTAAACACAGAATTATCCTCTAAAGGTTTCTTAGTTGCTAGTTATGATAAAGTTCTTACTTGGGCTAGAACTGGTTCCTTATGGCCAATGACATTCGGATTGGCATGTTGTGGAGTAGAAATGATACATTCTTATATGGCAAGATATGATCTAGATCGTTATGGGGTAATCCCAAGAGGTAGCCCTAGACAATCGGATGTAATGATTGTTGCTGGAACACTAACAAATAAAATGGCACCGGCTTTAAGAAAAGTTTATGATCAAATGCCTGAACCTCGTTGGGTAATATCAATGGGTTCATGTGCAAATGGTGGTGGATATTATCACTACTCGTATTCAGTAGTTAGAGGGTGCGATAGGATAGTTCCCGTTGATGTTTACGTACCAGGATGTCCCCCAACAGCAGAAGCATTAGTTTACGGTATATTGCAATTACAAAAAAAAATTAGAAGAGAAAATAAATTTAAAAGATAATTTTATATGATTAAATTTCTAACTAAAATAGATGGCATAAATAATGTTTTAGAGAATAATAATTTGTTAGAAATAGAATTTGAAAAAAATAATATTATAAAAATTTTTAACGAATTAAGAGATAACACTGAGCTTTATTTTAATCAATTATTAGATATTACAGCTGTAGACTATCCTTCAAGAGAATTTAGATTTGATTTGATTTATATTTTGCAAAGTTTAACAAAAAATAAAAAAATTATTCTTAAAACTTTTATTAAAGAAAATGAAAACATAGAATCAATAACAAATATTCACAAATCTGCTGATTGGTATGAAAGAGAATGTTATGATTTATTTGGAATTGAATTTATTAACCATCCTGATTTAAGAAGGATAATGACGGATTACAATTTTGAAGGTTATCCGTTGCGCAAAGATTTTCCTTTAACAGGACATACAGAAGTTCGCTACGATGACCTTGAAAAAAAAGTAATATATGAGCCTGTTAAGTTAACTCAAGAATTTAGAAATTTCGATAGTGAATCTCCTTGGGAAGGAATGGAAAACAAACTTTTTGGTGATGAGAAATCTACTGGTGAAAATTAAATGAAAGAAGTAGAGCTTAATACAACTACAATTAACTTTGGTCCCCAACATCCAGCTGCGCATGGTGTTTTACGTTTAGTAGTTGAGCTTGAAGGTGAAGTAGTTCAAAGAGCAGAACCACACATCGGATTGTTACATAGGGGGACAGAAAAATTAATTGAATATAAAACTTATCTTCAAGCTGTCCCTTATTTTGATAGACTTGATTACGTTTCACCAATGTGTCAAGAACATGCTTTTGCATTGGCAACTGAAAATCTCCTAGGTATCAATGTTCCTGAAAGAGCTAAATATATTCGAGTTATTTTTGCTGAAATTACTAGAATACTAAATCATTTATTAAATATACCTGCCTATGCTGCTGACATTGGTGCAGTGACACCTTTTTTATGGTGTTTTGAAGAAAGGGAAAAGCTTTTGGAGTTTCATGAAGCAGTATCTGGGGCAAGATTTCATGCAGCCTATTTTAGACCTGGTGGCGTTCATCAGGATATGCCAGAAGGAATGGATGAAAAATTATTTGACCATTTTAAAACTCTTCCAAAATTTATTGATGATCTTGAAAGCTTGCTGACTAATAACAGAATTTTAAGACAAAGATCAGTTGATATAGGAATAATTTCAAAGTCAGAAGCAATTGAATGGGGGTGTTCGGGTCCTGTATTAAGAAGTGCAGGTGTAGCATGGGATTTAAGAAGATCTCAACCTTATGACGCCTATGATCAAGTTGATTTTGAAGTTCCTGTTGGAAAAAATGGTGATTGTTTTGATCGATATTTGGTTCGCATAGAGGAAATGAGACAAAGCATTAGTATTATTAACCAATGTTTAAATAAAATCAAACCAGGTCCAATATCAATTGAGGATAATAAAATTACACCTCCTAAAAGAAATCAAATGAAAAAATCAATGGAAGCTTTAATTCATCATTTTAAACTTTTCACTGAAGGTTACCGTGTTCCCGCTGGTCAAGTTTATAGTGCAGTAGAAGCTCCAAAGGGTGAATTTGGCGTTTACCTTGTTTCTGATGGATCTAGTAAACCATATAGATGTAAAATAAGAGCACCAGGTTTTGCACACCTTCAAACATTGGATCATTTATCTAAAGGCCACTTAATGGCTGACATAGCCGCTATATTAGGTAGCTTAGATATTGTTTTTGGAGAGATAGATAGATAATGCATCATCCTGGTACAAATAATAAAGTATATAAAAAAATTAATGATAACTTTGAATGGTCATCAGAAAATTTTAAAAAAATTTCTGAAATAATAAAAAAATATCCATCAAACCGTATTCAAAGCGCTGTTATCCCTTTACTTGATTTAGCGCAAAGACAAAATAATGGATGGCTAAGTAAAAACTCAATGGAAAAAGTAGCTGAAACGCTAAGTATGTCTTATATAAGAGTGTTGGAAGTTGCCACTTTTTATTCTATGTTTAATTTAGAACCTATTGGTAAAAATTTTGTCCAAATTTGTAGAACAACACCTTGTTGGTTAAGAGGGAGTGATAAACTGTCTAAAGTTGCGCAAGAAGTTTGTGAAACTAATATTGGTGAGACAAGTGATGATGAAATATTTACAGTTGTTGAAGTTGAATGCTTAGGTGCATGTTGCAATGCTCCTATGGTCCAGATCAATGATGATTATTATGAAGATTTAGATGAAGAGAGTTTTAAAAAAATACTTCAAGATTTAAAAGATAATAAATCAATAAAAGTAGGTTCACAAATTGGTAGAAAATCATCACAACCTGAAAGAAAATTTGATGCTTAAGGAAAAAGATAAAATTTTTAAAAATTTATACGGTTTTGAAGACTGGAAATTAGAAGGTGCCAAAAAAAGAGGTATTTGGTCAAATACTAAAGAACTTATTAAAATGGGTAGTGAAAAAATTGTTGAGGAAATTAAAAATAGTCAATTAAGAGGAAGGGGAGGAGCAGGTTTCCCTGCCGGACTAAAGTGGTCATTTATGCCAAAAGACTCTGGAAAAGATCATTACCTAGTTGTTAATGCAGATGAGTCAGAGCCAGGCACATGTAAAGATCGAGAGATTATGAGAAACGACCCACATCTTCTTTTAGAAGGTTGTTTAGTTGCTGCCTTTGCTATGCATGCACATACTTGTTATATTTATATAAGGGGTGAATATTATTCTGAATCTTCTAATTTACAAAAAGCAATAGATGAAGCCTACGCAAATAATTTAATTGGTAAAAATGCATGTGGTACAGGGTGGGATTTTGATATTTATCTTCATAGAGGAGCAGGAGCATATATTTGTGGTGAAGAAACTGCTTTACTTGAAAGTTTAGAGGGTAAAAAAGGCCAACCTCGATTAAAACCTCCGTTTCCCGCTGGCGCAGGTTTATATGGATGTCCAACAACAGTTACAAATGTTGAAACAGTTGCCGTTTCACCAACTATTTTAAGACGTGGTTCAAAATGGTTCGCTGACTTAGGAAGTGCCAACAATACAGGTACAAAAATTTTTAGTATTTCAGGACACGTTAATAACCCATGCAATGTAGAAGAGGAAATGGGGATACCATTAAAAGAACTGATTGAAAAACATGCAGGTGGTGTAATTGGTGGTTGGGAAAATTTATTAGCTGTAATTCCTGGAGGTGCAAGTGTGCCTTTGTTACCTAAGTCTATTTGCGATACTGTTAAAATGGATTTTGATAGCCTAAAAGAAGTTCAAAGTGGATTAGGAACTGCTGCTGTTATTGTAATGAATAAATCAACAGATATTGTTGAAGCAATAGCTAGATTATCACATTTTTATAAACATGAAAGCTGCGGTCAATGTACACCTTGCAGAGAAGGTACTGGATGGATGTACAGAATGATGGAAAAAATGGTTCATGGAAATGTTGAACATCAAGATATTGATAAAATTTTAGATGTGACTAAGCAAATTGAAGGTCATACTATTTGTGCCTTAGGTGATGCTGCTGCGTGGCCTATTCAAGGTTTGTTTAGACACTTTAGACCTGAAATTGAAAAAAGAATTCAAGAAAGAAATAGAAGAGTAGCCTAGTGCCAAAGATAACAATTGATAATAAAGAATACGAATTTGAAAACGGCATGACCGTAATGCAAGCTTGTGAACAAGCAGGAACTGAAATTCCAAGATTTTGTTATCATGAAAAACTCTCAATAGCAGGAAACTGTAGAATGTGTTTAGTAGAAATGGAAAAAGCTCCAAAACCTATTGCATCATGTGCCATGCCAGCTGCAGATGGAATGGTTATAAAAACAAAAACAGAAACAGTTAAAAAAGCTCGAAAAGGTGTAATGGAGTTTCTTCTCATTAATCATCCATTGGATTGCCCTATTTGTGATCAAGGAGGAGAATGTGATCTTCAAGATCAAGCGATGTATTATGGTTTTGATAAAACTAGATATGAAGAAAACAAAAGAGCAGTTCAAAATAAAAATATGGGACCACTTGTCAAAACAATTATGACAAGATGTATACATTGTACAAGATGCGTAAGGTTTTCTACAGAAGTTGCGGGTGTTGATGATATAGGATTACTTGGCAGAGGTGAAAATGCTGAGATCACGACGTACTTAGAAAAAACTATTGAGTCAGAGTTATCTGGAAATGTAATTGATTTATGCCCCGTAGGTGCTTTAACAAGTAAACCATATGCATTTAAATCTAGACCATGGGAGCTAACCAAGACAGAAACATTTGATGTGTTCGATGGTATAGGCTCAAGTATAAGGATTGATACAAGAGGAAAAAAAGTTTTAAGAGCTCTTCCTAGAATAAATGAAGAAACCAATGAAGAATGGATAAGTGATAAATCTAGATTTGCAGTTGATGGACTCTCAAGTCAGAGATTGGATAATGTATATACTAAATCAAATAAAAAACTCCAAAAATCTTCATGGGATAATGCATTTGAATTAATAAAAAAAGAAATTACAAAAAGAGGTAAAGAAAATACTGTATTCCTATCTGGTAAGTTTACCGATATTGAAACTTTATATTCCGCACAAAAATTTAGCAATTCACTAAAATCAAAAAACTATGATTGCAGATTTGATAATACACAAATTATCGATAATTCATCTTCTAGTTATAAATTTAATTCAACAATTCAAGAAATTGAAAAGGCTGATGCTATTCTTTTAATCGGATCAAACCCTAGATGGGAAGCAGCGGTACTTAATGCTAGAATTAGAAAGGCATATATTGAAAATAATTGCAAAATTGGTCTTATAGGTCCTAAATTAGATCTGACTTACGATTATCATCATTTATCTGATTCTTTAGATTACCTTAATAAATTATCTAATAATAAATCTGAATTCAATAAAGTTTTAAAATCTGCAAAAAACCCACTTATAATATTAGGTACTTCAGCAATAAATAATGATCATGGAAAAAAAATATTAGAAACTGCAGGATTAATTGCGAAAAAAATTCAAAAAAATAAAAATACAAATCCATTAAATATTCTTAACCAAGATATTTCTAGAGTAGGAGCATTAGATTTGAAATTTTATAATAAAAAATTTGATAATGATTACAATAAACAATTAAAAAAACATATTGATAAAACAAAGCCTGTAGTTTTCTTAATGGGGTTAGATGAGATAAATATTTCAACATTTGAAAATGCTTTTGTTGTTTATCTTGGTCATCATGGAGATGTTTCAGCATCTATAGCTGATATAATTTTACCAACCCCTGCATATACTGAGAAAAGTTCTACTTATATGAATATAGAAGGTAGAGTTATTCAAACAACTAAGTGTCATAATCCAATAGGTGAAGCAAAAGAGGAGTGGAAAATTTTTAGAGTTTTAAGTGACTTATTTGAAAAAAATTTAAATTTTAATAATCTTGGGGAGCTTCGAAATGAGCTTACAAGTACCTATAGTCAATTTGCTCTCTTAAATGAAGTTAATTCTATTGGCGAAATAACTTTTGCTAAAAATAATAAAATTGAGAATATTAAAATTAAATATAACATTGAAAATTTTTATATGAATGATTCTATTTCTAGATCTTCTGAAACAATGGCAAAATGTACTAAAGATATTTTAAATAAGGCAGCATAATAATTAGATGACTTATGATATATTAATTACAGGGTTAATAATCATTGCCCAAATACTTGCTGTTGTTGTGCCAGTTTTAATATCTGTAGCTTTTTTAGTTTATGCTGAAAGAAAAGTTTTAGCATTAATTCAATTAAGAAGAGGTCCAAATATGGTAGGGCCTTTTGGTATATTACAAAGCTTTGCTGATGCATTAAAACTTATTACTAAAGAAAATATTATACCTAGTGGATCAAATAAAATTGTTTTTATTTTAGCACCCATAATAACAATGGTACTTAGCTTAGCAGGTTGGGCAGTAATACCTTTTGCTCCAGGATGGGTAGTCTCTGATATTAACGTAGGTATCATGTATCTGTTTGCAGTATCATCTCTTGGAGTATACGGAATAATAATGGCTGGATGGGCTAGTAACTCTCAATATCCTTTTCTAGGAGCATTAAGATCAGCTGCTCAAATGGTTTCATATGAAGTATCTATTGGATTTGTAATAATTACAGTATTATTATGTGTAGGTTCTTTAAATTTATCAAAGATAGTTTTAGCTCAGCAGACTGTATGGTTTGCAATTCCATTATTACCTATGTTCATTATTTTTTTTATTTCTGCGTTAGCTGAAACAAATAGATTACCTTTTGATCTTCCTGAAGATGAATCAACACTTGTTGCAGGATTTTTTACTGAATATTCATCTGCTTCATTTGTATTATTTTTTTTAGGTGAATACGCGAGTATGATTTTAATGTCTTCTATGACTGTCATTCTTTTTTTAGGCGGATGGCTTCCTCCATTTGATGTATACCCATTAAATGTTGTTCCTGGAGTAATCTGGTTTACTGTGAAAGTAATATTTATATTATTTTTATTTATTTGGGTTAGAGGAACTTTCCCAAGATATAGATATGATCAGTTAATGAGACTTGGATGGAAAGTTTTTCTACCGTTTTCTTTGTTTTGGGTTGTGGCAACTTCTGGTTTTTTAGTATATTTTGACATGCTGCCAAATTAATATGTATAAATTAATTAAATCTTTTACTTTATTTGAATTATTTCAAGGGTTATTTTTAACTTTCAAATACATATTTAAATCTAAAGTTACAATAAATTATCCTCACGAAAAAGGTCCATTAAGCCCACGTTTTAGAGGCGAGCATGCTTTGAGAAGATATCCAAGTGGGGAAGAGAGATGTATCGCATGTAAACTTTGTGAAGCAGTATGTCCTGCTCAGGCAATTACAATTGAAGCAGAGCCAAGAGAGGATGGAAGCAGAAGAACAACAAGATATGATATAGATATGACTAAATGTATTTACTGTGGTTTATGTCAAGAATCTTGCCCAGTTGATGCGATAGTAGAAGGACCAAATTTTGAATTTGCCACTGAAACAAGAGAAGAATTAATTTATAATAAAGATAAACTTTTAGAAAATGGAGATAGATGGGAGCAAGAAATTGCTCAAAATATTCATCTCGATAGAAAATATAGATAAGAATGATTATTTATTCATTAACATTTTATCTTTTTTCATCTGTTGCAGTTCTTTCTGCTCTAATGGTAATAAGTGCAAAAAATCCAGTTCATTCAGTTTTGTTTTTAATTTTAAGCTTTGTTAACGCATCAGGACTCTTTGTTTTATTAGGTGCTGAATTTTTGGCAATGATTCTTGTCGTTGTGTACGTTGGAGCTGTTGCCGTCCTCTTTCTATTTGTTGTAATGATGCTTGATATAAATTTTGTAAAGTTGAGAGAGGGTTTTTTGCAATATTTACCTTTTGGAGCATTATTAGGTATAGTTCTAGTAATTGAACTTGGAATACTTTTTTTAACAGATAGATCGTCTAATATTTATAACAATCAAACACCACTACAACCTATAGTTAATGAAGTGGAAAATACAAAAATGATTGGGCAAATACTCTACACTGAATATTTTTATTTATTTCAAATATGTGGGATAATTTTATTAGTCGCAATGATTGGCTCTATTACACTTACATTAAGAGATAAAGGTGGTGTTAAAAGGCAAAATATAGTTTCTCAAAATACAGTTGATGCATCAACAGCTATAGAAAAGAAAAAAGTAAAAATAGGCGAAGGAATTTAATTAATGATTACTCTTGAACACTATCTTTTTCTTGGCGCAATTATTTTTACCTTAGGTGTTTTAGGAATATTTTTAAATAAGAAAAATTTAATTATAATTTTAATGTCTATAGAACTCATCTTATTGTCGGTAAATATTAATTTTATTGCTTTCTCAGCGTATATTAATGATATTTCAGGGCAGATCTTCGCAATGCTTACACTTACTGTTGCAGCCGCGGAAGCAGCAATTGGACTCGCCATACTTGTAGTATTTTTTAGAAATTTAGGATCAATAGAAGTAAATAAAATTAATCAGCTTAAGGGATAGTAGATGGCAACCTCAATTATATTTTTACCTCTACTTGGTTTTCTTTTTTGTTTTTTACTCGGTAAACAGTTTAACTATAAGGTTTATCAAATATCAACAACTTCAATCCTTTTTCTTTGTACTTTATTTTCTTGGATAATATTCATTCAGTTTATTAATAATAAGGAAACTGAAATAATTTTTATTCTTAACTGGATCACTTCTGGAAACTTTATTGTTGATTGGTCAATTAGATTAGACACTTTAACTGCTGTGATGTTCATTGTGGTTACAACTGTTTCTGCTTGTGTTCATTTATATTCAATAGGCTATATGGAAGAAGATCCATCAAAAATAAGATTTATGGGTTATCTAAGCTTATTTACTTTTTTTATGCTTGTTCTTGTATCAAGTAATAACTTGTTGCAAATGTTCTTTGGTTGGGAAGGTGTTGGGCTAGCCTCATATTTATTAATTGGTTTTTGGCACCATAAAGATTCAGCAAATAAAGCTGCTATAAAAGCATTTGTTGTAAACAGAGTTGGAGATTTTGGATACGCAATTGGAATTGCTGGAATTTTTTATATTTTTGGCACGATAAGTTTCGACAGTATATTTTCACAAGTAGATCAATTTAGTGAGCATCAAATGCAATTCCTTTCTTTCAGTTTTCCAACTTTAGATTTTTTATGTTTTCTTTTATTCATAGGTGCAATGGGTAAATCTGCCCAATTAGGTTTACACACCTGGTTGCCAGATGCTATGGAGGGGCCTACTCCTGTATCTGCACTAATACATGCTGCAACAATGGTAACTGCTGGTGTATTTTTAGTTGCAAGAATGAGTCCTCTTTATGAATTTGCGACATTTACTAATTTATTCATTACTTTTATTGGTGCGGCCACAGCTATTTTTGCTGCCTCTATAGCCTTAACGCAAAATGATATTAAACGAGTCATTGCATATTCAACATGCAGTCAATTAGGATATATGTTTTTTGCAGCAGGTGTCGGCGCTTATAATGCATCAATATTTCACTTAACAACTCATGCCTTTTTTAAAGCTCTTCTATTTCTTTCTGCAGGTTCTGTAATTCACGCAATGCATCATGAACAGGATATGAGAAAAATGGGGGGACTTTATAAAAAAATACCTTTTACTGCTACAATGATGTGGATTGGATCTCTTGCAATTATTGGTTTCCCTTATCTATCTGGTTACTATTCAAAAGAAAGTATTTTAGAAAATGCTTTCTATGCTTCAAATGGAATAGCATACTTTGCATATTTAGTAGGTATTTTAACTGCTTTACTTACTGCTTTTTATTCATGGAGATTATTATTCCTAACATTTCATGGTGAAAATAGATCAAATAGTAAAACATATGATCACGCCCATGAATCACCTTTAGTTATGACAGTTCCATTATTTATTCTTGCAACTGGTTCTATTTTTTCTGGAATATTCTTTGCTGATTATTTTATTGGATATTACAAAAAAGAATTTTGGGATAATGCAATATTATTAACAGAAAGTTCTCATAAATATCTTCCTCTTACGCAATCACTAATATCAAAATCGGCTGTTGCAATTGGAATCCTTGTCTGTGTGTTGATATATTCAAATAATTTAAACAGAGCAAAAAATCTTTCCTATAACTTAGATCCTTTATATTCTCTTTCTAAAAATAAATGGTATGTGGATGAGCTATATCATAAAGTATTTGTTTTAACTTTTTTCAAATTGGCAAACTTTTTCTGGAAAAAGGGAGATGAAAAAACTATTGATGGTTTAGGACCAAACGGGGTCTCCTGGATTATTTCAAAATCTTCATCTTATGTAAGTTTGTTTCAATCAGGGTATTTGTTTCATTATGCTTTTGCTATGCTTGGAGGCTTAGTAATAATTTTAACATGGTTTTTATATTACTAAATGATTGACTGGCCATTAGTATCAGTAATAATTTTTTTACCTTTAATTGGTGCTTTAATTATTCTTTTTATTAAAGAAGATGAATTAACATCAATTAATATTAAATGGGCTGCTTTACTAGCAACATTAGGAACATTTATTTTAAGTTTAATACTATGGTTACAATTTGATTATTCCAATCCGTCTTATCAATATGAAGAAAAATTTAGATGGTTTGATGATTTTAATTTCTTCTACCATGTTGGAGTTGACGGTATCTCACTTTTTATGATTTTACTAAGTACATTTTTGACCCCACTTTGTATTTTAGCTAGTTGGAATAATATAAAAAAAAGAGTCAAGGAATACATGCTTTCTTTTTTATTTTTAGAGACTGTAATGATTGGAATGTTTGCTTCTATAGACATACTTTTATTTTATATTTTTTTTGAAGCTGTATTAATACCAATGTATCTAATCATAGGTATATGGGGAGGTAATAGAAGAATCTATGCTTCTTTTAAATTCTTTCTCTACACTCTTTTGGGGTCAGTACTCATGTTGATTGCTATTATTGTGATGTACAGAAATACAAGTTCAATGAGTATTGAATTCTTACAAGGTAACTATTTTTCCTATAATACTCAGTTGTTTCTATGGCTCGCCTTCTTTGCTTCCTTTGCAGTTAAAATTCCTATGTGGCCGTTTCATACATGGTTGCCCGATGCCCATGTTGAAGCTCCAACAGCTGGATCTGTTATTTTAGCAGGAGTACTTTTAAAAATGGGTGGATATGGTTTTATCCGTTTCTCTTTAGGCATGCTTCCAGAAGCAACAGAGTTTTTTATTCCTTTAATTATGACATTAAGTATAGTTGCCATAGTATACACTTCCTTAGTAGCACTAGCACAAACTGATATTAAAAAACTAATTGCATATTCATCTGTTGCTCATATGGGAATTGTAACAATTGGAATTTTCTTAGTGAATCAACAAGGCTTAGAAGGAGCAATGATGCAAATGATTAGTCATGGACTAGTTTCAGCAGCTTTATTTTTATGTGTTGGTGTTATTTATGATCGAATGCATACTAGAGAAATTGAATTTTACGGAGGATTAGTTCAAAGAATGCCACTTTATGCAACAGTATTCATGATTTTTATGCTGGGATCAGTTGGATTGCCTGGAACTAGTGGTTTTATTGGAGAATTTTTAGTCATTGTTGGCGCATTTAAATTTTCAAGTTATGTTGTTATTGGCGCGGCTTTTGGAATAATATTATCCGCTGTTTACATGCTATACCTTTATAAAAGAATTATTTTTGGCACCATAACTAATAATAAACTTGCAGATATTTTAGATATAAACACAAGAGAGAAAATCATATTAATTCCTTTAGCAATTTCAGTAATATTACTAGGTATATTTCCAAATCTATTTTTAGATCCTATGAGATTATCACTTGAACTGATTATAACAAACTATGAAATAGCCAATGCTAAATAATATTTACAATATTTTTTTTATACCCGAAATTTTTTTAGCATGCTCTTCTTTTGTTTGCTTACTTTTTGGGCTTTTTTTAAAAAAGAATGCATTTAGACAAACTTCCAATCTAGCAGTTTTCGTTTTATTATTAACCATTTTGCTTGTTTACTATGATAGTGAATCAAATTTTGCAAATTATAAAAGTTTATTTAGTCACTCTTCTTTTATAAATTTTTTTAAAATTTTAGCTCTATTAGGATCTATAGCTAGTATCATCATTTCTAAAGATTATTTCTTAGGCATTAAGCTTAAAAACTTTGAAATTCCTGTTTTATTTTTATTTTCTACACTTGGTATGATGTTAATGATTGCTTCAAATAATCTTATGTCCATGTATCTAGCAATAGAACTTCAAAGTTTATCTCTATACGTTGCTGCAGCAATAAAAAGAGATTCAATCTCATCAGCTGAGTCAGGAGTAAAATACTTTATTTTAGGAGCATTGTCTTCGGGTATACTTTTATACGGCTTCTCCTTAATTTATGGATTTACTGGTTCAATGAATTTTAATGAGATAAGTTTCTATTTATCAAAATATGATAATTTAAATTTAGGTCTAATATTTGGGCTTGTATTTGTGATGGTAGGCTTGGCTTTTAAGGTTTCAGCCGTACCTTTCCATATGTGGACTCCTGATGTTTATGAAGGGGCTCCAAACTCAATTACAGGTTTTTTTGCTATTGTCCCTAAGATTGCTGCAGTAGCTTTAATTTATCGTTTTTGCTTAGTTCCATTTGAAAATTTTTACTTAGAATGGAGTCAAATAATTTTATTTTTATCAATAGCCTCAATGTTTCTTGGAGCTATAGCGGCTATAGCACAGTCAAATATCAAAAGATTATTAGCTTATAGTTCTATTGGACATATAGGTTATATCTTAATAGCTTTAGTTGCCGCAAATGATGATGGAATTAAAGCAGCATCAATTTATATGTTTTCATACATGATAATGAATGTTGCTATTTTTGCTATTTTACTTTCGTTAAAAGTTAAAAATGAATATTTAATTAATATAAGTGATTTAAAAGGGTTAAGTAAAAGTAATCCAATCGTTAGTCTTTCTATTTCAATAATAATGCTATCTATGGCCGGCATCCCACCCTTTATAGGATTTTTTGGAAAGTTTTATGTTTTCATTGCTGCAATTGAACAAGAATTATATGTGCTTTCAGTTCTTGGCGTCCTAGCTAGTGTTATTTCTGCTTTTTATTATTTAAGAATTATTAAGATAATGTATTTTGATGAAAGTATAAGTGAAGGAATAATTAATTTTCAAATTTCTTTTCAATCAAAAATTATTCTGTCCTTAAGTTTGTTTGTAATTATTTGTTTTATATTTTACCCGTCTTTATTGATTAATATATCAGCAAGTTTGACCATTTGATTAATGTCATTAGATAAAATTAAAAATCTATTAGATAAAAACAATTTTGATTTTCATTTTATTGAATCTGTAGACTCTACAATGTCAGAGGTTAAAAAACTTATTGATAATAGAGATATATGTTTGATGGCAAATGAACAAAAAAAAGGATTTGGAAGACGAGGCACAACTTGGGAAAGTCCAAAAAATAATGTCTATATTTCTATTTTATCTAAAAATATATTGCCAATAGAAAATCATTTTTTAAATAATGCTTTTATTACTAATATGATCTGTTCTGTGATTGAAAATATTTGTAATGTTAAAACTCAAATTAAATGGCCAAATGATATTTTAATTAATAAAGAAAAAATTTCTGGAATAATTTCTGAAATATTTAGTATCAAAAGTGATAAATATATCAATACTGGTTTTGGAGTTAATATAGTATCTTCTCCAAAAATTGAAAATTATCCAACAACTAATATTAATAAATACAATAAAGAAATTAACAATTTTTATTTTGTATATGAAATTATGGAAGAGTATTTTAAAAATTTTAAACAACTGCTAAATAACCACGAAAAAATTATGACTGAATATAAAAGTAGATTATTATATTTAGGAAGTATCATTAATTTAAAAATTGATGAACAAAATGTAAAACAAGGAATATTTCATAATCTTAACCCAGATGGTTCAATCACTTTAAAAAATAATATTAATTTTGAAAATATATATAATGCTAGAATAATTTAATGATTGTTATAGATGTAGGTAATACGAATATAGTTATAGGTTTTTATACAAAAAATAAATTAATTAAAATTATTAGATTAAAAACAGAAAAAAAAATCAATATTACAAAAAAAGAAATAAATAAATTTTTTAAATCTAACAAAAAATTGATTAATAATCTTAAAGATAGATTTTGTATCTTGTCCTCTGTTGTACCTTCTTTAAATTTAATTTTAAAAAATATTTTTCAAAAAAATAAATTCAAATTTTATGTAATTAATCCCAAAAAAATATCATTTAGAAATAGTATCAATTATAATTTAAATCAAATTGGGAGTGATCGAATAGCAAACTATGCCTATGTATATAGTAAGAAAATCAAAGACTGTATAATTCTCGACTTTGGTACAGCTACTACTTTCGATGTCATTAAAAATAATCAATATTTAGGTGGATTAATTTTTCCAGGTATAAATCTTTCAATGGAGACACTTTTAAAAAATGCTGAGTTAATAAAAACTTCAAAAATCTCAAAATCAAATAAAATTGTTAATAATAATACATCAGCTTCTATTCAATCAGGTTTCTATTTTGGTTATTTGCATGCAGTTAATGGCATATTAAAGCAAATTATTAAGGAGAATAACTTTAAGCCCAAAGTCTATATTACGGGTGGTCTAGGTAAAATATTTAGGGATAAAATTATTTATAAACCTATATATATGGAACATTTGACATTAGAAGGAATAAAAGAAATCGGTAACAAACATTTTTATGAGTAATAATTTACAACTAAATGATTTTAATGATGGACTACACTTTTTATCTCTTGGAGGTATTGGAGAAATAGGTGCAAATTGTTATCTTTACGGATGTGATGGAAAATGGATAATGATAGATTTAGGTCTCTCATTTGCAGATGAAAAGTTTCCTGGTGTAGATTTATTAGTACCAAAAATTGATCATATTGAAAGTTTAGAAGATAATCTCGAGGCAATTATAATCAGCCATGGTCATGAAGATCATGCAGGAGCTGTTGCGTTCTTAGCAAATAAAATTAAATGTCCAGTATATGCAAGTAAATTTGCAAAATTTCTTATTGAAAATAGGCTAAAAGAATTCAATAAAGTAGAAGGATTTACTTTAGAAGAAATAAATCTAGAAAAGAAATTAATACTCAATAATTTTGATATAAGTTTTATTCCAACTACACATTCAATTCCTGAACCAACTGCAATTGTAATTAAAACAACATATGGATCATTACTTCATACTGCTGATTGGAAAATAGATCATTCACCTACTTTAGGAGACTCATTTTCAAAAGAAAAATTTGAAAAATTAGGAAATGATGGATTACTTGCCTTAATAGGTGACTCTACTAACGCAAATGTACCTGGTAAATCAGAATCTGAAAATGACGTTAGGGATGAACTGACAAGTGTATTTTCAAGATTTTCTAATAGAATTGTTGTTACATGTTTTTCTTCAAACATTGCAAGAATGAAAAATATTATTCACGCAGCAAAAAAAAATAAAAGAAAGGTCGCTCTTGTTGGCAGAAGTATGAAAAAAAATATCGAGGTAGCAAGAAAATGTGGTTATGTTGCAGATGATGAAATTTTTATCAGTGAAGATGAAGCTTCTTATATACCAAGAGAAAATTTAGTCATAATTTGTACTGGTAGTCAGGGTGAAAAAAGATCTGCGCTTTTCAGAATAGCTTATAATTCTCATCAACATTTACATTTAGAGCCTGAAGATGTAGTCATTTTTAGCTCTAGAGATATTCCTGGTAATGAAAAATCAATAAATAATTTAAAGAACTTACTTATTAGACAAAGAGTTGAGATAGTAACTGCTGATGATGATTTAGTACATGTTTCAGGTCATGGTTATGCAGATGAAATAAAACAAATGTATAATTGGACAAAACCTTACTTATCTATTCCTGTGCATGGTGAACCTATGCATCTAGAGGCACATAAACAATTATCTTACTCATCTCAAGTACCATTTACTAAAATTTTAGAAAATGGAAAATGTCTCAAAATTGCACCAGGTGAACCTAAAATTGTAGAAAAATTTGAAACTGGAAAGTTAATTGTTGAGGGTAAAAATCTTTACGACTCTGAATCTGCTTTTATTAAAGAGAGAAGGAAATATTCATTTGAGGGGCTAGTTTTAATTTCTTTAATTATCAATGATGATGACTATTCAATTAATAAAAATATGTTACTTACTTTAAAAGGATTGCCGGGAATAGATGAAGAAAATATTAAAAATGATTTTAAAATACTTTTTATAGAAAACTATACAAAACTTAACAAAGATCAAAAATCATCAGATCTTATAGTATCTGACTTAGTTAAAAGTAGTTTTAGAAAGATTATAAAAAATTCAATTCAAAAAAAACCAGAAATTGAAGTTCATTTAATACGATCTTAATGGCACTATTTACCCATGTTCTAATTTTTATCCTTGTTTGGTGGATTTTATTTTTCATACTCCTACCGATTAAGATAAAAGTACCCCAAAAAGTAGAATCTGGACATGCAAAAAGTGCTCCAAGTAAGCCATATCTTCTAATAAAATTTATAGCAACTTCATTAATATCAGGTTTAATTTTATTTTTTTTGATTTTATTTGGATTTGATTTATCAAATATATTTAATAAATGAAATATTCTAACTTTTTTCTTCCCACTATTAAAGATGCGCCATCAGATGCTGAAATAATTTCACATAAATTAATGATCAGAGCTGGCATGATTAAACAATCTAGTGCCGGTATTTATTCGTGGTTACCTCTAGGTCTGCTTGTATTAAAAAAAATTGAACAGATTGTTAGAGAGGAACAAAATAGTGCAGGAGCAGTAGAACTGCTTATGCCTACGATTCAATCTTCTGATTTATGGATTAAATCAGGAAGATACGATGATTATGGAAAAGAAATGTTAAGGATTACAGATAGAAGTGGAAGGGAAATGCTTTACGGCCCAACAAATGAAGAATTAATTACAGATATATTTCAATCACATATAAATTCTTACAAAGATCTTCCAAAAAATCTTTATCATATTCAATGGAAATTCCGAGATGAGGTTAGGCCTAGGTTTGGAGTAATGCGTGGAAGAGAATTCTTAATGAAGGATAATTATTCATTTGATCTTGATGAAATCGAAGCAAAAAAATCTTATGACAATATGTTTAAAGCATACATAAAAACTTTTATTAGAATGGGTTTAACACCAATTTCTTTAAGAGCAGAAACAGGACCAATTGGAGGTAACTTAAGTCATGAATTTCAAATACTAGCTAAGACTGGTGAAAGTACACTTTATTATGATAAAAAATTAGAAACACTAAACCCTGAAACTATAGACCCAAATGAGTTACAGTCATTTTATGCTGCAGTTGATGATCAACATAATGAAAAAAATTGCCCAATTTCAAATGAAGATTTAAAAATTTCTAAGGGTATTGAAGTGGGTCATATATTTTATTTTGGAACAAAATATTCTGAGAAATTAAACGCATTTGTTCAAGATAAAAGTGGGAAAAATGTTCCAGTGCATATGGGATCATATGGCATTGGTGTTTCAAGACTTGTGGGTGCAATTATAGAAGCTTATCATGATGAAAAAGGAATTAGGTGGCCATTAGAGGTTGCTCCATTTAAGGTTTCCATAGTTAATTTAATGCCAGAAGATCAAGATTGTGCCACAAAATCATCAGAATATTATGAATATTTTATGAAAAATAATATTGAAGTCATTTTAGATGATAGAATCTGCAGTATAGGAAAAAAATTATCTGATAATGAGTTAATTGGGACACCATATCAAATTATTATTGGCAAAAGAGATTTAAAAGATAATTTAGTAGAAATAAAAAATCGTCAAAAAAATGAAAGTGAAAAAATTTCATCCAGTAGTGTAATTGATTTTATTAATAATAAGTTAAAAAAATAGATGATTTCTAAATCAGAACGATTACTGATTTTTAGGTTTTTATTTTCTAAGAAATCTGATGGCTATGTGTCTATTTTCGCTTGGTTTTCAATAATAGGTATTAGTTTAGGAGTAGCAGCAATTATTATAGTAATGTCTGTTATGAATGGTTTTAGAATTGATCTAACTAACAGAATAATTGGACTTAATTCACACCTTAATATTTATAGTTTTGATAATGAGATAACAAATAAACAAGCTGATGAACTCATATTAAATATTGATAATTCTTTTTTTTACCAACACTACAAAACTATTGAAACAAATGGATTAATTATAAAATTAAATAACTCAAAAGGTGTAATGATCAAAGGCTATGACACATATGATAAAAATCATTATTTGTTTAATTCAATTAATATGGGCGCATTAATTCAAAATCCAAAAAGTGAAATATTAATTGGAGACTCATTAGCGAACGAAATGAATTTAAGCGTGGGAGATATGGTTAAAATTGCAATTCCAAAGACTGATAAAACAATATTAGGAAATATTCCAAGATTTAAAACATTGGAGGTAGTAGGTGTATTTGATCTAGGTTTATATGAATATGATTCAAATTTAATTTTTTTATCTTCAGAACTTGTTAGAAAATTACTCTTGTATGATGAAGATACATATAACAAAATTGAATTCTTTACATCATCTCCTAATGAAATTGAATTATTTAAAAATAAAGTAGAATTAGAAACATCTAATCTTTTATTAAATTTTTATTCAATATCTTGGAAGGATCAAAACAAAACTTTAATAAATGCACTTAAGGTGGAAAAGAATGTTATGTTTATTATTCTTTCTTTAATTATCTTAGTTGCATCATTAAATATAATTTCAGGATTAATTATATTTGTAAAAGAAAAAAACAAAGATATTGGAATTTTGAAAACTATTGGAATGAGTAATAAAAGTATTATAAAAATATTTTTTACTATTGGAATCTCAATTGGTTTAATAGGATCTTTAATAGGATTAATAATTGGAATTCTTTTCACAATAAATATTAAATCAATTCAAAGTTTTTTAGAATATTTACTTGGAACAAAACTGTTTTCTGAAGAAGTTTATTATTTATCATCTTTACCTTCCAAAATTAGCATAAATGAGGTAATTTACGTTCTTTGTGTAGCAATAATCATATCAATTATATCAACTATCTTTCCAGCTTTAAGTTCAGCTAGAATAGACCCTGTTGAAAGTTTAAGAAGTGAATAATAAATATTTATTAAAGATGACCAATCTTTGTAAAAATTATACAAATGAAAATAATTCAAAAATTGAGATAATTAAAAATTTAAATTTTAAATTAAAACAAAACACTAAAGTTTCAATTGTTGGACCTTCAGGTTCAGGCAAAACAACTTTTCTAAATATTATTGGTTTACTTGACTCAGAATATGATGGAAACTTTTATTTTAAGAATAAAGATATTTCTTTGTGCTCTAAGGATGAAACGAATAAAATTAGAGGATTATCCATTGGTTTTATTCATCAATTTTTTCATCTAATTCCTGAACTCACTGTGATCGAAAATGTTATGCTACCATTATTAATTAATAAAAATGAAAAGAAAAGTTATGAAATTTCTAAAAAACTACTTCTTGAATTCGGTTTAAATGAAAGAATAAATTATAAACCTTTAAAATTATCAGGAGGAGAGCAACAAAGAGTCGCTATTGCTAGATCTTTGGTAAATGATCCAGATTTAATTTTAGCTGATGAAATGACTGGCAATCTTGATGAGGATACTGCTAACAATATTTTTAAATTTTTCATAAATTATATCGAACAAAATAATAAAACTTTAGTATATGTTACTCATAACAAAACTTATTCTTTATTAGCTGATGAAATTTATTATTTTAAAAATAAGAAAATACATTTAACAAATGAATAATCCTTTTATTCATTTACGATCTTTATCTTCATATTCTTTATCTGAAAGTTCGCTAAAAATTACTAATTTAGTAGATCTTGCTAAAAAAAATGACATGCCTGCAATTGCCATTACAGATAATAATAATATGTTTGGAGTTTTTGAATTTTCAAAAGAATGTGTAAAAAATAATATTCAACCTATAATTGGAACTTCAATAAATTTATTAGATATTATTGTAAATAATCAAATTTCCCAAGTTACATTTTTAGTCAAAAATGAAATTGGATATAGAAATCTATTAGAATTAAGCTCACTTTCTCATCTTAAGGAAGGAAATAATGTTGGTATATACTTTTCGCAATTAGAGAAATTTTCTGAAGGTTTATTTTGTTATATAGGTGGTGAATTTAATCCTTTACTTTTATTAAACAAAGAAAACAAAAAAAAAGACATCATTCAATTAATAGGTAATTTTAAAAAAGTTTTTAAGCAAAATTTTCTTTTTGAAATTCAAAGAATAAATGATCAAAATATCAATTTTTTTGAAAAAGAATTTATTAATTTATCTAAAGAATTTGACATACCTCTTATTGGCTCAAATAATATTAAGTACGCTAATAAAGATGATTATTCAGCTCATGATGCATTACTATGTATTGCTCAAAAATCTACTATTAATAATTCTCAAAGAAATACTTCAAATGAAAATATTTATTTTAAGTCAAATGAAGAAATGTATTCAAATTTTGAAGATATCCCTGAGATAATACAAAATAATTTAAATATTTCTCTATCTTGTAATTATTTTCCTGAATCAACAAAACCACAATTACCTGAATTTAAAAATAATTTAAATTTATCAGCAGAAGATTTTTTATTAAAATCGTCTGAACTTGGGCTTGAAAAAAAAATAAAAGAAAAAAATATTAAGAATATACAAATTTATAGTGATAGGTTGAAATATGAAAATGAAATAATTATTAGAATGGGGTTCGCAGGATACTTTTTAATAGTAGCAGATTTTGTTAATTGGGCTAAAGAGAAATTCATTCCTGTTGGTCCCGGAAGAGGGTCAGGTGCCGGCAGTTTAGTAGCTTGGTGTTTAGGAATTACTGATTTAGATCCATTGGAATATGATTTACTATTTGAACGATTTCTCAACCCAGAAAGAGTGTCAATGCCAGATTTTGACATAGATTTTTGCCAAACTAGAAGAGATGAAGTTATTGAATATGTTAATAATAAATATGGAAGTGAATGTGTTGCTCATATAATTACATTTGGTACTCTGGCATCAAGAGCTGCAGTAAGAGATATTGGTAGGGTTTTGGAAGTTCCGTATGGAGAAGTAGATTCTTTTGCTAAACTAATACCTTTTAATCCATCAAATCCACTTACTTTAAGTGAGTCTATAAAATCTGAAAGAAGTTTGCAAGAAAGGATAAGGAGTGATGAAAGAATTTCAAATATTATAGATATAAGTCTTAAAATTGAAGGAACTCATAGACACGCGTCAACTCATGCTGCTGGAGTAGTAATTGGTCACGAAAAATTATCAAAAGTAGTTCCTTTATACAAAGATCAAAATACTAACACTAATGCAACACAGTTTTCTATGAAATATGTAGAAGAAGCAGGTTTAATAAAATTTGATTTTCTTGGATTAACGACTTTATCAATTATTGATGATTGCACAAAATTAATAGTTAAAGAAAATAAAAATTTTTCAATAAATAATATTCCTCTTAATGACACAAAAACTTATGATCAGTTAAGTAAGGGAGATACAGTGGGAATATTCCAATTAGAAAGTAACGGTATGGGAAGTGTTCTCCGTCAGTTGCAGCCTGATAGATTTGAAGAAATAATAGCTGTAGTTGCCTTGTTTAGACCGGGTCCAATGGATAATATTCCTTCTTTTTGTAATAGAAAACATGGACGTGAAGAAATTAAATATCTTCATTCTATGCTAAAGGATGTTTTAAAAGAAACTTACGGAATTATTGTTTATCAAGAACAAGTAATGCAAATAGCACAAGTGTTATCTAATTATTCTTTAGGTGAGGCTGACTTGTTAAGAAGGGCAATGGGAAAAAAAATTCAAAAAGAAATGGATATGCAAAAATCCAGATTTATTGAAGGTGCAATTAAAAATAATATTGAAAAAAAAGAAGCTTCAAAAATTTTTGATTTGGTTGATAAATTTGCAGGATATGGTTTTAATAAGAGCCATGCAGCAGCATATGCCTTGATATCTTATCAAACGGCTTTTCTAAAAGCTAATTTTCCACACGAATTTCTTACAGCAACATTAAATTATTCCATTGATAGGACAGAAAAAATTATTTTACTAAAACAAGAAATAGAAAGACTAAATATAAAATTTTTAAAACCTGATATTAATTATTCAGAGCCTTTATTTTCAATTGAAACAAATGAAAATTTAAAATCAATTAGGTTTGGTCTTGGAGCAATTAAAGGTGTGGGGCTAAAATCTATCTCTAGTATGGTAGAGGAAAGAAATAAAAATGGTAAATTTAAGAATATTATTGATTTCATGAATAGAGTTTCTAAAGATGTTGTAAATAAAAGACAACTTGAAAAACTTATTCAGGCTGGGGCATTTGATAGTATACAATCAAATAGATCAAAATTATTTAATAATGTTCCAAAATTTGTTGAATTATATGGTGGAGATAAAGATATAAATCAAGATATGCTTTTTGAAGAAAATGAGATTTCTTTTAATGATATGAATTTGTTTAATCAAAATATTAATAACTGGAATAATTCTGAAACTTTATCAAATGAATTAGAAGTTATAGGTTTTTACTTTTCAGATCATCCTCTTAATCATTATCCAAGAAAATTTTTTGAACTAGAAAAAATTATCTCTTTTAAAGATTGTATAACAAATAATAATCAAAACACTGCTAGAGTTTGTGGTGCTATTTTAGATATTAAAGAAAGATCTAACAAAGATGGAAAAAAATATGCTTTTATAACTGTATCTGAAACTAATTTTCAATTTGAATTAACAATTTTTAGTGAAAATTTATATAAATATCGACCCATATTAAAAGAAGGCAATTTACTTATTTTTACAATAGACATTGTTAAAAATAATACAGATACACGTTTTATAATTCGTGATATTATTCAACTTGAGAAGGCATTTACTCAAAATAAATATAAATTTAATATCTATTCAAATTTACAAAATTTATTTACTTTAAAAGATGATATTTTTGAAAAAAAACAGAACAATTACCCAGAAAACATTGTAGAGCTTTTTATTACTGTAGATCAAAAATTAGTAAATTTTGATTTTAATAAATATTCAATCAAATCATATAAAAAACTTGATGAATTAAATAAGTCAAAAACTTTAGATTATTCATTAGAAATATGTTGAAAAAATAGTGGATTGTAATAATACATCCTTCAATTAAATCTAGCACACAGAAAAAACCGGTGTTTTTGTTTCTGTGGAGGTTAAACCGGGGGTTAATATGAATTTACCAGAAGTTAAAATTGAAGATCTTCTTGAATCTGGTGTTCACTTTGGACACAATGTAAGAAGATGGAATCCTAAAATGAAAGAATATATTTATGGAGTTAGAAATAACATACATATTTTTGATTTAAGAGTTACACTAGAATTATTAAATACTGCATTAGTCAAAATACATGAAACTGTTTCTAAATCAGGAAAAATACTTTTTGTGGGTACAAAAAAACAATGTAGTGATGTAGTTAAAGAATTAGCAATGATTAACAATAATTTTTATGTAAATAAAAGATGGTTGGGAGGTACTTTAACTAATTGGAAAACAATATCTAACTCTATTAAAAGATTAGAAGAGATAGAGTTATTTTTAAAAGATAATGAGTTATCAAAAAATTTATCAAAAAAAGAATTACTAGATATTTCAAGGGAAAAACAAAAACTTGATTTGAATATTGGAGGTATTAGAACACTTAATGGAAAGCCAGATCTTTTAATAGTTTTTGACGTTATAAAAGATAAAATTGCAGTTAAAGAAGCAAATAAACTTAATATTCCTGTTGTTGCTATAGTAGATTCTAATGCAGATCCTGAAAATATTGATTACATTATTCCAGGAAATGATGATGCTTTAAGATCAATAAATCTTTACCAAAAATATTTTTCTGAAACTATTACAGATGCAACAAACTTTCAAAATAATATTGAAGAAAATAAAGATGATCAAATTGAAGAAACTAAAGATAAGGAAAAAAAATAATGTCAAATATTACAACTTTAATAAAGGAATTAAGAGAGAAAACTGGCGCAGGTTTTTTAGATTGTAAAAATTCTTTAGAAGAAAACAATAATGATGTTGAAAAATCAATTGAAGCTCTTAGAAAAAAAGGTTTGGCAAAAGCTTCAAAAAAAAGTGATCGTGCAGCTAATGAAGGAGCTGTAGCAGTATATTTTAATAAAGATATCAATGTTTTAATAAAGGTGAATAGTGAAACTGATTTTGCAGCAAAAAGTGAAACTTTTTTGGATTTTCTCGACGCATTAGGTAAAATCATTTTAGAAAAAAATACTAAATTAGATAAAGATCAATTTCTCAATCTAAAATATGAAAATGGTACAGTAAAAGATTTTTTTAATTCAATGATTGCAAAGATTGGAGAAAATTTAATTTTAAATGATTTATTAATTAAGGAAAATAAAAATTCAAGCTATTCACACTACATTCACAATAGTTATAGAAATAATATTGGAAAGATGGTTTCTTTGCTGGAATATACTGTGAGTAATAAAAATGAACAAATTGAAACTTTATGTAAAAATTTATGTATGCATATTGCTGCTATGAAGCCAGAATCCTTGGATATTGAAGATTTAGATAAAAATTTAATCTCTAAAGAAGAAAAAATTCAAAAAGAATTAATTTTAAACTCTGGGAAACCATCTAATATAGTTGATAAAATTTTAGATGGTAAAATGAAGAAATTCTATAGTGAAGTCACTCTACTAAATCAATCTTATATTTTAGATCAAGATAAAACAATTAAATCTGTAATTGAAGAATTTTCTAATTTAAATTTTAAACTAATTTCTTTTGAATTTATTAGTTTATAAAATGAAAAATAGAATTTTACTTAAAATTTCAGGTGAATCATTAATGGGATCATCTAATTATGGAATTGATGTTTCAACAATAAACAAAATTTCAAATGAAATTAAAAATGTTTATAAAAAAAAATATCAAATTTGTTTAATTATTGGAGGTGGAAATATATTTAGAGGAATCAAAGGAGCTTCAGAGGGTATTGATAGATCAACTTCTGATTACATGGGCATGTTAGCAACTGTAATGAATGCTTTGTCTCTTCAAAGTAGCTTAGAAAAAATTAATGTTCCAACAAGAGTTCAATCCGCCATAACTATGTCACAAATAGCTGAACCTTATATAAGAAGAAGAGCAATAAGACATTTGGAAAGAAATCGAATAGTTATATTTGCTGCTGGTACAGGCAATCCTTTTTTTTCTACAGATACTGCTGCAACATTAAGGGCATCAGAACTAGACTGTAAATTAATTATAAAGGCAACAAAAGTTAATGGTATTTATAATAAAGATCCAGTTAAATATAAAGAAGCTAAATTAATTAAAAATATTTCATATAACGAAGTAATAAACAAAAACTTACATGTTATGGATTTAACTGCAATTAGTTTAGCTAAAGATACAAAAATACCAATTTTTATAACAAATATTTTTAAAAAAAATTCTTTAATTAATGTTTTGAATCGTAAAGGATCATATAGTAAGATAAGTTAAAATATGAGTAATCTTGAAAGTAAAATGAGTACTGCAGTTTTACACTTTGAAAAAGAATTAAACTCATTAAGAACCTCAAGAGCAAATCCATCTATGTTGGATAATATATTTGTAGATGCTTATGGCTCCAAAACACCTTTAAATCAGCTTGGTAATATTTCAGTACAAGATGCTAGCACCTTAACAATTCAAATATGGGACTCATCTCTTATAAAATCTATAGAAAGCGCAATAACTGAATCTAATCTTGGTATCAATCCTCAAACTGATGGACAATTAATCAGACTTCCAATTCCAAAATTAAGTGAAGAGAGAAGAAAAGAAATTATTAAAATTGCATCTGAATTTGCAGAAAATTCAAAAGTTACTATTAGAAATATAAGAAGAGATTTTATTGAGATTTCAAAAAATGAAAAAAAGAATTCAAATCTTTCAGAGGATGAGCTTAAAAGACAAATCAATGATATTCAAAAAATTACCGATAATAATGTAGATAAAATTGACAAAATATTAGAAATAAAAAAAGAAGATATTTTGAAAGTATAAGAAAGTATAAGTTTGAACAATAACTTAGACCATATTGCATTAATACTTGATGGTAATAAAAGATGGGCAAAAAAAAACAATTTTACAAATTTTTATGGTTATTCAAAAGGTTTTGAAAACATTGAAAATATAGTTAATTATTCTTTATCTATAAAATTAAAGAACCTTACAATATTTGCGTTATCTTCCGAAAATTATAATAGATCATCAATAAATATTATTTATAAAATAATTTATGAAAATTTTACTAATGTGTTTGAAAATTTAGTAAATAAAAAAGGAGTTAAAATAAAAATATTTGGTAACAGAGAAAATTTACCTACTAAGATTATAGAAATTTTTGATAAAATAGAAAAATTATCATCTAATAACAATATTCTTAATCTTAATATTGCTTTTAATTACGGTTTTAAGAATGAAATTAAAAACATATTTAAAATTATTAAGAATTATAAATCTGCTATAGATTTAGAAAATGATAACGAAATTAAAAAACTTTTTTTTCTTGGTGAAACACCAGATCCTGATATTCTAATTAGAACAGGAGGTTATCAAAGATTGAGTAATTTTATAATGTTTAATCTTACATATACTGAATTATTTTTTACAGAGACATTATGGCCTGATTTTTCATCAAATGAATTAAATTCAATTATTTCAAAGTTTTTAAATATCAATAGAAAATATGGTTTATAAAAATTTTATACTACGTACAGTTTTTTCTTTTTTATTTTTGCTAATATATTTGTTAATTTCTTTTATAAACTTTAATTACGTTTATTATTTAATTTTGCTTATTTATATAATTATTATTTTCGAAATAAATTCAAATTTTATAAAATATAAATCTATTCCTATTATCTATGTTTTAATTTCTTTTATTTTTTTCAGTATGATAAATTTTGAAAATGATTCTTTCATATTATTTAACCTATTTGTATTTTGTGTAATTATTTTTGATATTTTTTCATATTTAATTGGTAAGTTTCTTGGAAAGAATAAACTATTAAAAATTAGTCCTAACAAAACAGTCGAGGGTTTTTTGGGTGGATTTATAACTTCACTAATTTTAAGTATTAGTCTTGTTTATTATTTTGAAATTAATAATGATTTTAATACAATTTTATTTTTAATTTTAATTATTCTTTCTGCATTTGCAGGAGATATAATTGAGTCATTTTATAAGAGAAAAAATAATTTAAAAAATTCAAGTGAGTTAATACCAGGACATGGCGGTGTATTTGATAGATTTGATAGTTTTCTATTTTCAATTATTTTTTATTCTATATCTATCAATCTATTAATATGAATATCAATATATTTGGAAGCACAGGAACTATTGGCAAAAAAACCTTAGAATTAATAGATAATAGTTTTCCAAAAATAAAAATTAATTTACTATGTGCTAAAACTAATTTGACATTATTAAAAAAACAAATTTATAAATATAAACCGAAATATGCTTTTCTTTATAATTCATATAAATATGAAAAATTTAATTACAAAATTGGAAGTACAATAATTTTAAATTATGATGATTTATTAAGTTATTTATTATCTAGTAAATCAAATCTTACAATACTAGCAATCTCTGGATATCAATCATTATATTTTCTTGATAATATAATTACAAATACAGATAATCTTGGTATCGCTAGCAAAGAAGCAATTGTTTCAGCTGGTCATATATTTAAAAAGAAAAGATACTTTAAAAAAACAAATATTTTTCCATTAGACTCAGAACATTTTTCAATTTTTGAATATTTTAATAGAACTAAAAATAAAAACAAAATTAAAAATATTATAATCACAGCTTCCGGTGGGCCATTTTATAAAAGAAAATTTAGATCTTTAAAAAATATTCGATTTTCACAAGCAATCAATCATCCTAAATGGAAAATGGGTTATAAAAATAGTATTGATTCAGCTACACTCGTTAATAAATGCCTGGAATTAATTGAAGCTCATTATTTATTTGACATACCTTTTAATAAAATGAAAATACTTATACATCCAGAAGCAATTGTGCATTCTGCCATAGAATATGAAAATTTTGTTACACAATTTAACTTATTCAAGAATGATATGAAAATACCAATATTTAATTTTTTACTTAAATCTAAAGAGATAAATAAAACCTATGATGAAAATTTATTCCTTAGTAATTACAATAGTTTAAATTTCCAAAATGTTAAAAATGATGTTTTCCCAATTTATAATTTTTTTATTAAATTAGACAAAAAAAAACCTGAAAATTTAATAAAATTTAATATTGGAAATGAATATGCTGTAAATTTATACAAAAACAAATTAATTAAATATACTGATATTTACAAAATAATTAAAAAAGTAACATCTTTAAATTTGTATTCTTCAGTAAACACTATTAAAGATATAATTATTTATCATGAACAGATCGAGAAGAAATTACATAAATTTAAAAAAATTAATAATTAATTTATTTTTTCTTCTATTAATATCAAAATCTATTTTCTCAAATGAAATAACATTTGAAATTGAAGGTAATCAATTTACTGATTATGATGTAATTTTATCTTTATTGAATGAAATCCCCAAAAATGTTGATAAGGAATATAGTAATGATATTTTGAAAGCTTTAAATGATTCCAATTTATTTTCAGATGTAAATGTTAAGTTTTTAGAAAATAAATATATTATCTATGTCAAGGAACATCCAAATATAAATAAATTATATTTTAATGGAAATGATAGAATAAAAGATGAAGAACTAAAAAATATAGCTTCATTAACAAATATTACAAATTTCAATCCTACCGCAATTAATTCATTTGTAAAAGAAATAGAGAAATTATATTTTTCATTTGGTTATAATAATGTTGATATAAGCTTTAAAGAAAATTTTTATGAAGATTCAAATACTGTAGATTTATATTTTGAAATTAATGAAGGCACAATAACCAAAATAGATAAAATAATTATTTTAGGAAACAATGATATACTTGATCAAGAAATTTTAGAAATTATTACTTCAAAAACTAAATCTTTAAGAAATATTTTTGCAAATAATAACTATAAACCCTCAAAAATTTATAAAGATGAGTTCATCATTACAAATTATTATCAAAGTAATGGCTATATTAATGTAGATGTAAAAACTAACATAGAATACCTTGAAACTAATAGAGTTAATGTTTATTTTAATATTATTGAAGGGGATATTTATTCATTAAAATCTATACAATTTACAGATAATCTAAATATTTTAGATAAAAATACTTTAGAAAAAATTGATTTTGAAATAAGTAAATTATTAGATACTCAAGAAATTTTTTCAGCTGATAGAATTCAAGATTTAAGAAATAAAGTTTCGTCAATTATTATTGATAGTGGAATTGAATTTTTTGAAATTAAAATTTCTGATCAAGTAAAAGAGACAGATGTTGAAATTTTTTTACAAATTATTCCAATAAAGCCAAAATATACGAATCAAATAAATATAATTGGAAATACAAGAACTTTTGATTACGTTATTAGAAGAGAATTAGAAATAGTTGAAGGGGATGCTGTATATGAATCACAAATCCAAAATATAAGAAAAAAACTTAATTCACTTAAATTATTTGAATCTGTTAATATTAAAAAAGAAATTATTGATGATAACAATATAAATTTATTAATAGAAGTTGAAGAGAAACAGACTGGGACATTTAATGCTGGTGTTTCAGTAGGTACTTTAGATGGTTTTTCAGTTGTTACAGGACTAAGAGAGTCAAACTTTTACGGCACAGGAAGATCTTTGGATGTACTTGTAAATACTTCTGAGGACAGGAGTCAATTTAAATTAATTACCACTGATAGATTATCTTATGAAAATGATGCAGATATTAGTTATAGTATAAACTACAAACAGCAAGATTTTGCCTCTTCTAGTTCATACAAATTAGATACTTTTTCTTCGGGAATTGGTATTGGTTATAAGATAAATAAAAATCTTTCTCATAATATTGACCTAGAATATGTTTTAAAAGACTATAAAATTACAAATACCTCAACTGTTTCTGAGTCAATTTTAAATTCATCTGGTGGAAATGCCAGTTTCCTTTTGAAAAATAATTTAAGATATTCAACTTTAAATCCTGGTTTTGTTTCTAAAAAAGGTCGATTATTCAATTTTAATAACACTATTGAAACACCTACTAGTTCTAGCAATGGTTATGTCAGGAATCTAATCACGTTCAAACAATACTTCAGTAAAAATAAAAATATATTCTCGGTACAAACCAAACTTGGAAACATATTTTCACTAAATAATAATGATATTTTGACAGATGATAAATTCGCTCTTGGTGGAAGATGGTTAAGGGGTTTTGATAATTATGGTGCTGGACCTCGTAATTCTCGAACTTCATATGTTGGTGGTAATAATATTGCTGTTACAAAATTTGATTATTCATATGAAATAACTAGGAATTCTGATTTTCCATTTTATTTAAATTTTTTTAATGACTATGGATTAATTTGGGAAAATAAAACCAAACCCACACAAAGTGATAATAATTTGAGATCTTCTGTAGGTTTTGGTTTAAGATATTATTCAGCAATTGGTCCAATTGGATTTTCTTGGGGATTCCCTGTATTAGATGAGTCATACGATATAAACAGAATGTTTATTTTTTCCATAGGAAACATAGATTGAAGGTAATAAATTTAATTATAATTTTAAGTATTAATTTTATCTGCAACATTGTTATTGCTAATTCCATTGCAGTACTAAATATACAACTTATAATTGATAAAAATAATCAATATATTGAATTAATCAATCAGATAGAAATCAGTCAAAAAAGTTATTTAGACAGTTTTAAAATTACAGAAAATGAATTAGAAAAAAAACTTTTAGAAATTGAAAATTCAAAATTAATTCTCAACGATAATGAAATAAATAATAAGATAAATATTTATAATCAAAATTTTGCAGATTTTCAAATACTTGTTGATGAATTTAACTTACATTATCAAAATCAAATTATAATGAATAGAGAAACTATATTAAAGGAAATTATTGTGCTATTAGAAAAATACGCTATAGAAAATAATATTGAGTTAATTTTAGATTCAACAAGTTATTTAATTGCTTCAAATTCTATAGATATAACGAACAAAATAAGTAATGAGTTGAATAATATTGATTTAAATTTGGAATATAAAAATTTTGAAAAAAATTAAATACATAGAAATTAAAAAAATATTAGAAGAAAATTTATTAAAAGTTACTTCTGATATTCCTGATAATGAAATTTTTACAAGCATAAAGTCCATTAAAAATTCCACTAATGAAGATTTAGCTTTTTTTTCAAATTTAAAATATCTAAAAGATTTAAAAAATACAAATGCAAAAGCTTGTTTAATTGAAAATCAATTCATACATCATCTTCCTAAATATTGTAAACCTATAATTATTTCAGATTCTTACCTTGCATTAGCTTTAGTTAGTAATTTATTTAACGACGAAGTCCTTAAATCAAATGGAATTATTTCGAAAAATACAAATATACATTCCCTAAGTAAGATAAAAAATAATATTCAGATTAATTCATTTTCAACAATTAAAGAGAATACTGAGATAAAAGAAAATGTGTATATTGGTTCGAATTGTAATATTGGACCAAATGTAGTTATTGGAAAAAATTCAATTATAAATGATAATGTATCTATATCAAATTCAATCATAATGGAAAATTGTACTGTAAAATCTGGAACAAGAATTGGAGGCACTGGTTTTGGTTTTGAAATGAAATCAAAACAAAAAATATCTCATAGTGGCAATGTACTAATTGGTCAAAATTCTTCTATTGGATCTAATACTACAATTGATAGAGCTGTTTTTGATTCAACTATTATTGGTAAATTTTCAAACATTGATAATTTAGTTCAGATTGCCCATAACGTCATTATTGGTGATTATGCTGTTATAGCGGCACAAGTGGGAATAGCTGGTAGTACTAAAATTGGCAATTATATTAAAATTGGTGGACAGGCAGGAATTTCTGGGCATTTAGTTATTGGAGATAATGTTACAATTGCGGCAAAAAGTGGTGTTACAAAAAATATACAAAGTAATCAAATTGTTGCAGGTTTTCCTGCTAAAGATATTAATTTATGGAAAAAAGAAGTAATTAGAAACAGTTTAAAAAAATGAAAATTTATATTAATGAAATTCAACAGTTAATACCTCATAGAGATCCTTTTCTTTTTGTTGATTCATGTGAAATTTTAATTCCTGGTGAACATGGAAAATCTCTAAAATTATTTAAAAAAGATGAATATTTTTTTAAAGGCCATTTTCCTAATAATCCAATTGTTCCAGGTGTAATAATAATAGAAGCTATGGCTCAAACAGCTGGTATTGTTGTATCCTATAAACTTAGAGAATTTAAAGAAAAGTCTGTATTATTTATGAGTGTTAATAAGGCTAAGTTTCGAAAACCAATTTTGCCAAATGAAGAAGTATCTATTGAAGTAAAATTCTTAAATAGTGTTCGAGATGTTTATAAATTTGAAGGTATTTGTTTTAAAGAAGGCGTAAAAGTTAGTGAAGCTGAATTCTCAGCTATGATTACATATAAGTAATAATTAGAAATATAAAATTAATATGAAGTTATATTATGTTAATTTAATAGACAGATATAAATGATACATCCATCAGCAATAATTTCAAAAAAAGCTGAAATAAATGAAACAGCAAAAATTGGACCTTTTTGTGTTATTGGCGATGGGGTTAAAATTGGGAAAAATAATAATTTAATTTCACATGTATCTATTTTAGGTGAAACAACCATAGAGAATAATAATACCTTCTTTCCATTTTGTTCTATAGGTTCAGAGCCTCAAGATTTAAAATATAATAAAGAAAAATCCTATTTAAAAATTGGAAGTAATAACAGGTTTAGAGAAAATGTGACTGTTAATACTGGCACAACAGGTGGAGGTTTAAATACAATTATAGGTGATAATTGTTTATTTATGGTAGGTTCTCATGTTGCACATGATTGCATAATCAGATCAAATGTAATTTTGGCAAATAATGCCACACTTGCTGGACATGTAGAAATAGATAATAATGCTATATTAGGAGGTAATTCAGCTATTCATCAATATGTTAGAATAGGAAAATATGCAATGATTGGTGGAATGAGTGGTGTTGAAAAAGATATAATACCATATGGTCTATACACTGGAATTAGAGAAAATTTAAAAAGTTTAAACCTTATAGGATTAAAAAGAAAAGGATTAACATCTAATGCAATTAATAAAATGAGAGATTTAATTAAGCAAATCTTTGATAAAAATGATGCAATTGAAAAAAATATTAAAAAAAGAATCATTGTAAATTCTGAATTTTTAGAAATAAAAGAAGTAGTTGAATTTCTAAATTCAAAATCAAAAAGAGGTATTACTACTTTTGAAAATGACTAAAATAGGAATAATTGCTGGTGATGGTAAATTACCTCTTTATATTGGCAAAACACTTTTAGGTAAAAAATATGATGTTATTTTTTTATCTTTAAATAATAAAAATAAAAAATTTTATAGCAATCATAATGTTGTAAATATAGATATTTTATCAATAAAAAAAATTTTTAAAGTTTTAGATTCAAATAAAATAAAACATATTATTTTTGCAGGAAGTATAAAAAGGCCTGGTATTAAAGATTTAGGGTTTGACTTACCAACGTTTTTACTTGCTAAAAATCTTTTATTAGAAAAAAAGGGGGATAATAATCTTTTAACGAGCTTAAAAAAATACTTTGAATCCAAAGGATATATTTTTTTTAATTGGACTAAATATTGTAAAGAATTATTTTCAACTGAAACAAATTTAACAAAGATTAAACCTTCCAAAAACGCAATTCTAAATTTAAAAAAAGCAAAATCAATATATCAAATTTATAAAAAATTGGATGTTGGTCAGGCAATCATAATTCAAAATCAATTAGTTTTAGGATTAGAAGCAATAGAAGGCACAGATGAGTTATTAAAAAGATGTAAAGAATATAAAAGAAAAGATGATAATGGTGTTTTATTTAAATTTTCAAAACAAAACCAAAGTAATTTAATTGATATTCCTTTAATTGGCTTAGATACAATGAAAAATTTAAAAAAATATAATTATGAAGGTGTATTTTTGCAAAAAAATAAGTGTTTAATTTTAGATAAGAAAAAAATTTTTGATTATGCTAGTCAAAATAACTTATTTATCTCATCAGTCGATCTAAATTGAAAAAAATAAAAATTTTTGTTTGTTGTACTGAACAATCTGGTGAAAATATTTGCTCAAATATTTTATCAAGAATGAATATAGATAAATATCAATTTGATGGAGTTTGTGGAAAACAATCCGAAAAATATATTTCTAATAAAATTTATGATTTATCAGAATTTAAATCTATTGGGCTTTTTGAAATAATACTTTCAATTTCAAAATATTTAAAAATGATAAGAAGATTAAAAAACTATATAATTAAAAATGATTATGATTTAGTTTTAACTATAGACTCACCAGATTTTAATTATAACCTTGTAAACCAATTAAGAAAATCAAATTATAAGAATAAAATAATACATGTAGTCGCTCCAACTGTTTGGGCTTGGAGATTATATAGGGCAAGGAAATTTGCAAATATTTTTGATGAAATTTTTCTATTGTTTAATTTTGAAAAACAATATTTCAATTTTGATAATATAAATAAAACTTTTATTGGGCATCCTATTTTTCATATAAAAAAAAGAGAGAATAAAGGTAAATACAAGTACATCTCTTTTTTACCAGGTAGTAGACAAAATGAAGTATTAAAACTTATAAAATATTTCAGTTATATTGAAAAAATACATATTTAAGAATAATCTTAATTATAAAATATTTATTCCAACTTTGCCTCATCTTATCTCTTTAATTAAAGAAAATACTAAGCAATGGAAAACTGAGACTATAATCTCAACTGATATGAGTAAATTTGATGAATATTATGAAGATGTTTACATAAGTATAACTTGTTCTGGTACTGCCTCTTTAGAAATTGCCAAAAGGAATATTCCTCAAATAGTAATCTATAAACTTAATTATTTCACAGAAATTTTAATTAAGCCTTTTGTAAGAGTGAAATATGCAAATCTTATAAATATTATAAGTAACCAAATGATTATTCCTGAAGTTGTTAACTCAAATTTAAATGAAAAAAAGTTATTAAATATTTTTCTAAATTTATTTAATGATAGAAAAAAACAAGAAAATCAAATTGATTCAATTAATATGTATCTTAAAGAAATTGTTAATGATTTTAGCCCTTATGATGTGAGTGTAAATCGTATAAATAAGTTAATTAATCCTTCTTCCAAAGCCAATTAAAAATTGATTTTTTTTCTCTAGAAGATTCAACTTGATAAGGTCTAGCTTTATAACCGGTGTATAATTGACGAGGTCTACCAATTTTATTAATAGGATCTTCTATCATTTCTTTCCATTGTGATATCCATCCTACAGTTCTTCCTATTGCAAATAGTACCGTAAACATGCTTGTAGGGAAACCTAATGCTTTTAGAATTATTCCTGAATAGAAATCTACATTTGGGAATAACTTTTTACTAATAAAATATTCATCTTTCAGTGCTATTTTTTCTAATTCTATTGCAATTTTAAGCAATGGATCATCTTGCATATTTAACTCTTCCAAAACCTCATGCGCACTTTCTTTCATCACAGTAGCTCTTGGATCATAGTTTTTATAAACTCTATGCCCGAAACCCATTAATCTAAAAGAGTCATTTTTATCTTTAGCTTTATCTATAAATTTTTGTATATTTGATACATCACCAATCTCTTCTAACATTTTAATTACTGCTTCATTAGCTCCACCATGAGCTGGTCCCCATAAAGATGCAATACCAGCAGCAATACACGCAAAAGGGTTTGCACCAGAAGAACCTGCCAACCTTACTGTTGAAGTAGATGCATTTTGTTCATGATCAGCATGTAACGTAAAAAATCTATCCATTGCTCTAACAATCTTTGGACTCACCTTGTAATCTTCTGATGGCACAGAAAATGTCATGTATAAAAAATTTTCAGCATAAGAAAGATCATTTCTTGGATAAACAAATGGTTGACCTATGGAATATTTATAAGCCATTGCACCTATTGTTGGAATTTTTGCTATTAATCTATGACATGCAATCATTCTTTGATTAATGTCTGAAAAATCAGTACTGTCATGATAAAAGGCTGAAAGAGCACCAACAACACCTACCATAATTGCCATAGGGTGGGCATCTCTTCGAAAACCTCTATATAAATTAACTAGTTGCTCATGCAACATTGTATGATTAGTGATTACATCTTTAAATTTCTGTTTATCTTCAGGAGATGGTAATTCTCCATGTAGTAAAAGATAGCAGACTTCAAGAAATTCACTTTTAGATGCTAAATCGTGGATATCATAGCCTCTATGACGAAGAATTCCTTTATTACCATCAATATATGTTATTCCAGATTCACATGAAGCTGTAGAAGTAAAACCTGGATCAAAAGTAAATAATCCAGTTTCTTGATATAGTTTTCGAATATCCAAAACATTTGGGCCATCTTTACTTTCAATAACTGGAATTTGATATGATTTACCACTCTCATTATTGAATAGAGTAAATTGTTTATCGTTAACTTTTTTATCTTCGTAATCAGCCATATTTAATTATCTCTATATTGATTTAATCTATCAATAGTATCTTTTTTACCTAATATTACAAAAATATCAGAAATTGAAGGCCCTTGATAGGAATTTATTAATAAAAATCTAATTGGTTTACCTAAAATGGGGAATTTAATTTTATTATTTTTTAAAAAATCATTAATTACATTTTGAATATTATCTCTATTCCAATCATTTATTTCTCTAATTAAATTTAAAAATTCTTGAAAAATACTACCAAATTCTGAGGTCAGTTTTTCTGTTTTATTTATTTTATAATTTTCATCAAAATAAACTTTAATTGTATCATTCAAATCACTTAGTTTTTTGATATCTTTTTTATAAACATTAAAAATATTTTTCATTTTTGTCTCATCTTTTTGAAGATATTTATTTAATTCAATATTACTTTCACAAAAATTGATGAATTCTTCTATTCCGTTTTCATTTCTTAAATAAAAATTATTAAAAAAATCTAATTTATCAAAACTAAATATACTAGATGATTTAGATAAATTTGATATTTCAAAATTTTCAATTATTTCATCTAATTCAATAGTTTCTGATTTCTCTTTGTTATTTGACCAACCTAAAAGAATAAGATTGTTAATAATAGCTTCTTTTAAATATCCATCATTTTTCAAATCTAAAATATTAACTGCCCCATGTCTTTTTGATAATTTTGTTCCATCTTCTCCATGAATAAGAGGAATATGAGCATATTGAGGTATATCCCAATTCATAAATTTATATATGTAGTATTGTCTAAAAGTATTAATAAAATGATCATCGCCTCTAATAATGTAATTAATTCCTAAATCATGATCATCAACGACGACGGATAACATATAAGTAGGCGATTGATCTTTTCTTAGTAAAATGAAATCATCTAACTCTAAATTTGCTACTGTAACGTCTCCTTGAATTGTATCTTTAATTTTTAAATTGCCTTCATCGGGTACATCTAATCTAACTACAAAACCTTCATCTCTACTTTGAATATCATTATCATTTTTACATTCAGTACATATTTTTTTAGAATAATTTTTATTTTCTTTAATTAATTTTCTTTGGTGAGCTATTTTTTCTTCAGAACATATACATTTAAATGCTCGCTTTTTTTGAAGTAACTCTCTGGCAACTTCTTGATGTCTTGATAATCTTTTAGATTGAACTTGAATTTCCTCATCCCAATTAAACCCAAGCCATTTTAAAGAATTAGTTATGTTATCGGTGTATTCTTGTTTTGATCTTTCATGATCTGTATCTTCGATTCTCAAGTAGAATTTAGATGATGCTGATTTCTTACTTATAATATAATTAATTAGAGCTGTTCTAGCACCTCCAAGATGAAGATTACCAGTAGGAGAGGGTGCAAATCGTGTTTTTAACATAGTCATCTTAAAATTAAGATAAACTATTAATTATATTTTCTTATAATACCAGATAAAGTCCCTTGGACTTGGATTTCACCTGCTTCATATTCCTTTGTTTGAAAACTTTGATTAGCAGGAATTAACAAGACTTTGTTTCGATCAAATTTAATAGTTTTTAGAGTAACTTCGTTATCTTGTGTAATAACAGCTGCAATCTTTCCATTTTCAACATTATTTGTCTTTTTTATCACAGCAATATCACCGTCAAATATTCCTTTATCTATCATAGATAGACCTTTTACTTTTAATCCAAAATATTTAGCATTTGGTGATGTCATCGAAGAGGGTACAGAAACAAATTCATCAGCATTTTCAATTGCTTCTATTGCTTCACCTGCAGCTATTGCACCGATTAATGGGATATTAATGCTATTTGACAAAGAATTTTCATCAGCAATATTCTCTTTATTAATAATTTCCATTGCTCTTGCTTTGTGCTTTAATCTTTTTATAAAACCTCTTTCTTCTAAACTTGTAATTAATCTATGAATACCTGACTTTGATTTCAGATTAACTGCACTTTTCATTTCCTCAAAAGAAGGGGAGATCTCATTACTTGAAATGTAATTTTTTAAATAGTCGTATAGCTCTTTTTGTTTTTTTGTAAGCATATAGCGTTCTATATATGTTCTTTAAGATCAAAACAAGAACAAATATAAATATCTATATTTTTCAGTTATTTAAATATTAGATTTACCACCTGTTTTCGAAACAAGGTGTATATTTTGAATTATAATTTTTTTATTTAAGTACTTACACATGTCATAAATTGTCAGACAGCTAATTGTAACGGCAGTTAATGCCTCCATTTCCACACCAGTATTTGCATTTGTTTTAACTGTACTTTTGACAATAAAAGTAAATTTTTTATGATTTTTTATAACTTCAATATTTATGTGATTGATTGGAATATTATGACAAAGCGGTATTAATCTAGAAGTTTCTTTTGCCCCCATAATACCACCAATGATAGCAGTTTTTTCAAGGTTCCCTTTTTTTGACTCAAATGATTTTATTTTTTTATATGTTTCTTTATCAAATTTAATTTCTCCAGAGGCAACTGCAACTCTTTCTGTGATATCTTTATTTGATACGTCAATTATATAAGGATTTCCTTTTTTATTAATATGACTCATTTAAAAGTAATTCTCCAATTTTCTTTTCTTTATCTTTAGATTTTAACAAACTTTCTCCAATTAAAAAATTATATATACCTGTTGAATTAAATTTTTTTATGTCGTCAGAATTTTTAATTCCACTCTCCGCAATTAAAATATAATCATTTGTTAAATTTTTATTCAAATTTATTGAGTTATTTAAATTAATTTCAAGACTTTTAAGGTTTCTATTATTAATTCCAATTACAGGATAGTCTAATTTGATTGCTCTTTTCAGTTCATCTTCATCATGAACCTCTATAATACAATCTAATTTTAGTTCATTGGCATAATTTATAAATTCTATTGCTTGAGCGTCTGATAGTATTGATAAAATTAATAATATACAGTCAGCTTGATAAATCTTACTTTCTAAAATTTGATATTTATCAATAATAAAATCTTTTCTTAAAATAGGTAAATTTGTTTTCTTTTTTACCAGAGATAAATGATCAATATTTCCTAAAAAATATTTACTTTCTGTTAAAATCGATAACGCTCCGATACCAGATCTTTCATATAAAATAGCAATGTCTTCTGGTATATAATCTGAAATTATTTCACCCGCACTTGGACTTTGTTTTTTTACTTCACCAATTATTAAATTTTTTTTATTTTTTTGCGCTGAAATTAATTGTTCTTTAAATTCACGTTTCTCTAATTTCGAGGAAATTAATTTTTCTAATGTTTTAAAAGAACATCTCTTTTTTGTTTCTTCTAATTCTTTAGATTTATCTTCACAAATTTTTTGAAGTATATTACTCATTAATTAGTGAGTTTACAAAATTTTTTGTAATTCCTTCCTCAATTGTTTTTTTTGCTAATTCAAAACTATCTTTTAGATTATTTCTTAAATTGGATAAATATATTGCCGCTCCTGCATTTATTTCTACAATCATTTGAAATTCTCTGTAATTGCCGTTAATCATTTTATTAAAACAATTTGCATTATATTCTGGATCTCCACCTTTTATATCTTCTAATTTAATTAAATCATAACCATAGTCTCTTGGATCAAAACTATATTCCAGAACTTTATTATCTTTCAATTCATTGATTAGAGTATTGTCTGATAAACTTATTTCATCTAAACCATCCAATCCATGAACAACCATAGCTTTTTCAGAGCCTAGTTCTTTTAAGCAATTACAATGCATTGAAACTAAATCTCTTGAATAGACACCTAGAAGCTGTTTACTTGCTTTAGCAGGGTTAGTAAGAGGACCTAATAAATTAAAAATTGTACGTGTAGCTAAGTTCTTACGAACGTTAATTACATTCTTCATGGCAGAATGATGATTTTGAGCAAATAAAAAGCAAAAATTTTTATTGGATAATGAGTTTTCTAAATCCTCTACATTATTTGTAATTTTATACCCTATTTTTTCCAGCATATCTGCAGAGCCTGATTTTGAACTAACGGAACGATTGCCATGCTTTGCTATAGTAACGCCAGCACTTGCAGCAACTATTGCTGCACTTGTTGATATATTTAATGTGTCTTTCATATCTCCACCCGTGCCACAAGTATCAATTGTATTTTGCGGAGAATTTATTTTTAGAGATTTCTCTCTCATTACTTTAGCTGCACCGATAATTTCTTCTTTTGTTTCACCTTTTAATTTTAAACCAATTAGTATTGATGTAATTTTAATATCATCTAATTCTCCACTCATAATTTTATTGAATATATACATACTCTCTTCAATATTCAGATTTTGTTGTTCGAGAATTTTATTTAATATTAAAGTTTGATCCATTATTTTGCTAAGTTTAAAAAGTTTTTTAAAATAATTTTACCCATATCAGTACCTATACTTTCTGGATGAAATTGTACTCCAAAAATTGGTAATTTTTTATGCGCAATACCCATTATAATCTTATTATTTGTTTCAGCAGTAATTAAAAAATCTTTAGGCATAGTTTTTTTATCAATTATAAGAGAGTGATATCTAGTTGCTTTAAATTTTCTTTCTACATTTTTAAATATAGAGTGGCCAAAGTGATTAATTGTATCAACTTTTCCGTGCATGATTTCTTTGCATTTAATAATTTTACCTCCAAAAGCTTGACCAATAGTTTGATGCCCTAAACAAATGCCAAGTATAGGAAATTGTTTTGATAATTCTGTAACGATATTAAGACTTATTCCAGCTTCATTTGGTGTGCACGGACCTGGTGAAATAACTATTGATTTAGGTTTTAATTTACGAATTTTATTTATCGAAATTTTGTCATTTCTAAAAACAACAACCTTCTGATTTAAATCCAATAAGTAGTGTTTTACATTGTAAGTAAAACTATCGTAATTATCTATCAGTAATATCATATATCGAATTTGTATGAATCCTCTGCAGCTGCCATTAAAGCACCAGCTTTATTCAAAATTTCTTGATGTTC
>CACMRK010000004.1:105000-106424 GCA_902616075.1 uncultured Alphaproteobacteria bacterium | reverse complement strand
TCGTAGGTTCAAATCCTACTCCCGCAACCAAAATAAAAAAACGATAAGATTCTTGAAAAAATTTATAAATTTTTAATTTATACAAAAATATCCCCAGAAATAAGCCCTTTTTTTTTATTTTTTATGATTTGACAAGGAATTTTTATACTATTATAGGCACATACTCTTTTCTTATGAAAAGAACAATCCTCTACTTTTTTTATGTAAATTGTAGGGTTTTGTATGCTCTTTAAAATGTTAATAAGATTAAAAAGAGATACGTAGACAACAATTCGTAATTTAAATTTTACGAATGTTAATGGAATACGTATCAACAAATACTTTTGTTTATACAAGAAGTATTCCGCTTTAACGGACGTTCCGTAATTTTGACTTCGGTCAAATTTACTCAACTTAAGAGTTTGATTATGGCTCAGAACGAACGCTGGCGGCATGCCTCATACATGCAAGTCGAACGAAATCTTCGGATTTAGTGGCGCACGGGTGAGTAACATGTGGGAATCTACCTGAAGGTTCGGAATAACTGCGGGAAACTGTAGCTAATACCGGATGTGTCTGCAAAGAGAAAGATTTATCGCCTTCAGATGAGCCCGCACTAGATTAGCTAGTTGGTGAGGTAACTGCTCCACCAAGGCTACGATCTATAGCTGATTTGAGAGGATGATCAGCCACACTGGGACTGAGACACGGCCCAGACTCCTACGGGAGGCAGCAGTAGGGAATATTGGACAATGGGGGAAACCCTGATCCAGCAATGCCGCGTGAGTGAAGAAGGCCTTAGGGTTGTAAAACTCTTTCATCAACGATGATAATGACATTAATTGAAGAAGAAGCTCCGGCTAACTTCGTGCCAGCAGCCGCGGTAATACGAAGGGGGCTAGCGTTGTTCGGAATCACTGGGCGTAAAGCGTATGTAGGCGGATCAAAAAGTTAGATGTGAAATCCCTGGGCTCAACCCAGGAACTGCATTTAAAACTAGTGATCTAGAATTTGGTAAAGGTTAGTAGAATTTCCAGTGTAGAGGTGAAATTCGTAGATATTGGAAAGAATACCAGAAGCGAAGGCGACTAACTAGGCCATTTTTGACGCTGAGATACGAAAGCGTGGGTAGCAAACAGGATTAGATACCCTGGTAGTCCACGCAGTAAACGATGAGTGCTAGTCGCTGGTACAATAGTATCGGTGTCGAAGCTAACGCATTAAGCACTCCGCCTGGGAAGTACGGTCGCAAGATTAAAACTCAAATAAATTGACGGGGGCCCGCACAAGCGGTGGAGCATGTGGTTTAATTCGAAGCAACGCGAAGAACCTTACCAGACCTTGACATGGTGTGTTTGAATTACAGAATCGTAATTCTTCAGTTCGGCTGGCACACACACAGGTGCTGCATGGCTGTCGTCAGCTCGTGTCGTGAGATGTTGGGT
>CACMRK010000004.1:0-100000 GCA_902616075.1 uncultured Alphaproteobacteria bacterium | reverse complement strand
TTTATGCAATCTTACAAAAATAAACTTGGTCAAAGGATATTTTCTGCCTATGGAAATTCACCAATGGGATATTCCTTTCCCGCTTCTATTGGTGCCTCAATAGCATTAAACAAAAAAAGGGTAGTTTGTATTGATGGAGATGGAAGTTTTCAAATAAATATTCAGGAATTGCAAACAGTAGTTAATGAAAAACTTCCTATTAAAATTTTCATATTAAACAATAATGGATACGGAATAATAAAACAATTTCAAAACCTCTATCTTGATAATAGACTTTTAGCTACGGGAAAGGGTGTTTCAATTCCTAATTACAAAAAGATTGCTGATGCTTATAATATTAAATACCTTGAGATTAAAAATGATAAACAAGTTAAAACTCAAATAAAAAAATCTTTTACACATCGGGGTGCTTGTATAGTAAATGTAATGATTCATCCAAATCAAAAAATAATTCCAAAACTTACATTTGGAAGTCCAATTGAAGATTTATCTCCAAAAATAAATAGAAGAGATTTTAAAAAATATATGCAAATAGATACTGTAAAAAGTGACAAAAATGTTGTTGAATCAAATTAAATATAAAGAAAAAATTTAATGAAATATTTAGTTGCAGGTGCAGGTGGTTTTATTGGAGGGCATATAGTTAAAAAATTAGTAGAACAAGATCATGATGTAACATGTGTTGATATCAAACCACTTGAACTATGGTTTCAAAAAAATAAATCTTCAAAAAATTATTCATTAGATCTTAAAGATCTTAAAAATTGTGAAGAAGTCGTAAAAAATAATGATTTTGTAATTAATATGGCTTGTAACATGGGTGGGATTGGGTTTATTGAGCTTAACAAAGCTGAATGTATGTTATCTGTTTTAATAAATACTAATCTTTTAATGTGTTGTAAAAAATTTAATATAAAAAAATATTTTTTTTCGTCTTCAGCATGTGCTTACAATAAAGATCTTCAGGAAAAAACGTTCATAAATGGTTTAAAAGAAGATGATGCATATCCTGCAAATCCTGAGGATGGTTATGGTTGGGAAAAGTTGTTTAGTGAAAGAATGTGTAGACATTTTTTGGAAGATTTCTCAATTGATACAAAAGTTGCAAGATATCATAATGTATATGGTCCATACGGAACTTATGATGGCGGTAGAGAAAAATCTCCTGCAGCAATGTGTAGAAAAATAATTTCAGCAAAAATTAATGGTACTAAAGATATTGAGGTTTGGGGTGATGGAGAACAAACACGTTCATATTTATTTGTAAATGATTGTGTTAATGCTACTTTAAAATTTTTTGATTCAAAGTTTAATGGTCCAGTTAATATTGGTAGCGAAGAACAAGTTTCAATCAATCAAATGATAGGTATAATTGAAGAAATAACTGAATATAAAGTAAATAAGATTTATGATTTAAGTAAGCCGCTTGGAGTAAGAGGTAGATCAAGTAACAATGATAAAATAAAAGAACAGTTATCTTGGGAGCCTCAATTTAAACTTAAGGAAGGATTGGAAATCACATGTAAATGGATTTATGATATGATGAAAAATAGAAGTAATTCTAAAAATGTTTTTACTTTACGATAAAAATTTTCTTTATGAATTCTTTCTCTATAATAATTCCTGTTTTAAATGAACAACATAATATACCCCTGTTATATAATGAAATCATTAAGAATAATGTTCATAATAAAATTAATCATATAATATTTGTAGATGATTTTAGTAATGATCTCAGTGTAAAGAATATAAAAGAATTAATTAATAAAGATAAAAAAGTTAAATTAATTCAGAATAATAAAAACTTTGGTCAGAGTTATTCAATCAGTAGAGGTGTAAATTTTTGTGAAGATAATACAGTTATTACTATTGATGCGGATTTACAAAACAATACAAAAGATATTTTAAAATTAATTGAACTGTATAATAAAAATAAAGATATTTTTTTAATTGGAGGATTGAGGTTAAATAGAAAAGATACATTCACTAAAAAAATTACTTCTAGGATTGCAAATAATATACGGCAGTATATTTTAAGTGATAATTGCTCAGATACTGGCTGTGCTTTAAAAGTTTTTGATAAAGATACTTTTTTAAAATTTCCCTATTTTGATGGAATACACAGATTTTTACCTGCTTTATTTAAGGGATATGGTAAAAAAACATTATTTATACCTGTTGATCATCGATTAAGAATACACGGATTTTCTAAATATGGTACTTTCAAAAGATTATTTAAAGGAATACTAGATTTATATAAAGTATATAATTTGATAAAAAATTCTAAAAAAAATGATTGATTATATAAATAGCCTTTCAAATATTGAAATTATTTTTCTTTGTATTGGTTTTATTGGCCAAGGATTGTTTGCTTCGAGATTTGTATTTCAATGGATTGCTTCTGAAAAAAAAGGTGAAAGTTTTATTCCAGTAATTTTTTGGTATTTAAGTATTTTTGGAGGAATTGGTTTATTGACATATGCAATTTTTAGAAAAGATCCTGTTATTATAGTTGGTCAAAGCTTTGGTATATTTATCTATTTAAGAAATTTAATTTTAATTTATAAGAAGTGAAATGAAAAAAGTTAATAATTTTATTGCGGGAGAGATAAAATGTTTTTCTCAAAACTATTTGCCTATATTTGATCCTTCAAAAGGAGAAAAAATTGGCGAAGTTGTTAATTCAAATGAAAAAGATTTTGCAGAGATTTTAAAAAGTGCAAAAAAAGGATTTAATGAATGGTCAGAATTCACACCGCTGAAAAGATCAAGAGTTTTGTCAAATTTTAAAAGTATTATTGAAAAAAATATTTCAACTTTAGCTCCAATTGTTTCAGAAGAGCATGGTAAGACAATTGAAGATGCTAAAGGGTCAATAATAAGAGGATTAGAGGTAGTTGAATTTGCATGTGGTATACCACATTTGCTTAAAGGTGAATTTTCCCAAAACGTTGGTACTAATATTGACTCGTGGTCTATTAGACAGCCATTAGGAATATGTGCTGGAATAACACCATTTAATTTTCCTGCAATGGTTCCAATGTGGATGTTCCCTATTTCTATAGCTTGTGGTAATTCATTTATTTTAAAACCTTCAGAAAAAAATCCCTCTTGCAGTATTAAACTAGCTGAAATGTTTCTAGATGCTGGCTTACCTGCTGGAGTATTTAATATTTTAAATGGAGATAAATCATCTGTCGATAGATTAATTGAAAACTCAGAAATATCATCTATTAGTTTTGTTGGTTCAACCCCAGTAGCAAAATACATTTATGAAAAATCTGCATCAACTGGAAAACGAGTTCAGGCTTTAGGTGGTGCTAAAAATCACTTAATTGTAATGCCTGATGCTAATTTACAACAAGCTGTTGATGGAATTATAGGTGCAGCATATGGTTCAGCTGGAGAAAGATGTATGGCTGTTTCGGTGGCTGTAGCTGTAGGAAGTATAGCTGATAAATTAGTAGATAAAATATCAAATCAAATACAATCTCTAAAGGTTGCTCCTTGGTTCGATAATAATTCAGAAATGGGCCCCCTAATATCTAAGGATCATAAAACTAAAGTGGAACAATATATAACTGACGGAGTTGAAGAAGGGGCAAAACTTGTTGTAGATGGAAGGAATTATCAAATACAAGGTTATGAGAATGGTTATTTTGTTGGCCCAACATTATTCGACAATGTAAAAGAAGAAATGAAAATTTACAAAGAAGAAATTTTTGGACCAGTTTTATCTGTAGTTAGAGCTGAAACTTATGAAAAAGCTCTAGAGCTTGTTAATAATCATAAATTTGGAAATGGAACAAGCATATATACTTCAGATGGGGAAATATCTAGACACTTTACTACCAACGCAAAAATAGGAATGGTTGGAGTTAATGTGCCAATTCCTGTACCTATGGCCTTCCATAGTTTTGGAGGATGGAAGGATTCATTGTTTGGATCAAATGCTATGCATGGAGTAGAAGGAGTGAATTTTTATACAAAACTAAAAACAGTTACAAGTAGGTGGCCAAAAAGCATCAATGATGGTCCTGAATTCATAATTCCAGTTAATTGATTAATGAAAATTTTATTAACTGGAAGTGCGGGCTTTATTGGCTTTCATTTAAGTTTATTACTTTTAAATAATAATAATGAAGTTCATGGAATTGATAACATGAACAATTACTACGATAAAAAATTAAAATTATCTAGAAACAAAATATTAAAAAAACATACTAAGTTTTATTTTTATAAAATAGATATTAATCAAAAAAAAAAAATTGATAACATTATTAAAAAATTTAAAATAAAATATATTGTACATTTAGCAGGACAAGCGGGTGTAAGAGACTCAGTAACAAAACCTGAACTTTATTTTAAATCAAATATTGAAGGGTTTTATAAAATTTTAGAAATTTGTCGTGATAACAGAATTAAACATTTAGTATTTGCTTCATCTAGTTCTGTTTATGGAAACAATAATAAAATTCCTTTTAAGGAAGATGATAATACTGACCAGCCATTATCTTTTTATGCTGCATCAAAAAAAACCAATGAAACTATGTCATACGCATTTTCAAATATATATAAGATTCCTATAACAGGACTAAGATTTTTTACAGTATATGGACCATATGGTAGACCAGATATGTCTTTGTATAAATTTAGTAAAAATATTTTACATGGTAAAAAAATTGACTTGTATAACAATGGCAATCACATAAGAGATTTTACTTATATTGAAGATGTTGTTAGCATAGTTCAAAAAATTATTAAAAAAATACCAAGTAAAAAAGTTCCCTTTTCTATTTATAATATTGGCAGCGGAAAGCCAAAAAAAATTAATGATTATATTAAAGAAATTCAAAAACAATTTAAAAAAAAAATAAAAGTAAATAATTTACCCTTGCAGCTTGGTGATGTTTTAAAAACTCACTCTTCTAATAATTTATTAAATAAAGAATTAAATTATAAACCAAAAAAAGATATTAATTATGGAATAAGCAGATTTATTAAATGGTTTAAAAAATATCATAAAATAAATTAAATCTGTTTTTCAATAATTTTTACTGTTTCTGCTGCTATTTTTAAAGTCTCATAATTTGATTTAGTATAAGTATTATGAATATTGTTATTAAATTCTTTTAGTAATGCGGAAAGTGGCGAAAAAGTGTTAGTGAATAAATGTTGATTTTTAAAATATATTTTATGATTTATTAGATCATTATAATAAATTTCTCCATTATTAAGATAAAATTTTATATATCTTATTTTTTTTTTAAAATTATTACCATTTAATATTTTAATATTAATTTTATTTTCTAATTTAATATTGTATAAAATGTTAAATAAATTAGAATTTTTATAGTTTAGAATTTTATATTTTATTTTTTTTATTTTTTCATCAGATAACTTCAAAATAAAACTTATAGAATGTGTACTCCAATCTTGTATTGGATTCATATTATTCCTTATCGGTCCTTTTCCCCCTTCAATTATATTAATTTTTTTTATATTACTTTTATTTAGATCATAAAATTTTTTTGTCTCACTAAATGTTTCTGAATATATATTGGGTAAATTATTTAAAATAATATGTTTATTATTTTTGGCATTTTCTAAAAAAAATTTAGCCTCTTCATAATTATAACATAAAGGTTTTTCAAAAATTATTGGCATTTTTCTTTTACTTATAAATTTCAAAACATCAAAATTTACTTTAGGATCAGCAGCGACATATAAACAATCAAGATTTTCACTCTCAATCATTTTTTTATAATTACTATAAATTTTTGTATTTTTTTTATTAAGATAATATTTATTTCTGCAAGTAATAGCTTTCAGATCAAAGTTTTTATTTTTTTCTATTTCTCTTTTGACATTATCTGACCATTTTCCGCATCCAATAATGCCTATTTTGTTCATCTTTTTTTTTCTTTATAATAAATTTCTGCCCAATTAATGTATTTTTTTATACCGTGACTTAATTTAATCTTTGGTTTGAAATTTAAATGTCTCTTTGCTTTTGAAATATTTGGACATCTTCTTGAGGGTTCATCTTCTGGATATGATTTTGGATATGGTGTTTTTTTTACTAATATTTTTTTACTATATAAATTTCTTATTACTTTAATAAGATTATCTACCGATATTTCAGGTTTTGTATTACCTATGTTATATACTTCACCTGGTTTACCCAACGCTAAGACTCTAATAAACCCATTTAACCCATCTGTAATATAACAATAAGTTCTAGTTTGTTTTCCATTACCATATATTTTTAGTTTTTTATTATTTATAATATTTGATACGAAATTTGGCATCACTCTATAATCTTTTTTATTCATTCCAGGTCCATAAATATTAAAAGGTCTTATTATATTGATATTAGTGTTATATTTTTTATTATAAATATAACACAATGTTTCTCCTAATCTTTTACTTTCATCATAACAAGCTCTAGGCCCCATAGAGCTTACATTTCCTCTATACGTTTCTTTTGTAGGGATATTTTTGGTATCTGGGTCTCCATAGATTTCACTAGAACTAAAAAATAAAAACTTTGAGTTATTTTTTTTAGCTAAATTTAAAAGATTTCGTGTACCCATTATAGATACATCAAGGGTTTCAAGTGGTTTTTTTCGATAATAATAAGGACTAGCTATGCCAGCAGCATGAATTATTATATCGATTTTATTATTTAAATTTAAAGGTTTAGTTGCATCAAATTTTTTAAATTTTATTTCCTTATTCTCTTTAAAATTATTTAATTTTGAGCTTGTTGCAAAATTATCTAAAATAATTATTTTTATTTTTTTCTTTGAATTTTGATTAAATCGCTTAAAAATTTCAGTAAAATATTTTCCTAGAAATCCATTACCACCTGTAATTAAAATTGTTTTCCCAATAAAATATTTTTTTATAGATTTTGTATCTTCAATAATCTTACTAATGTCATCTTCTAAATAAAACATATTATAATTTTTTAAATGGTATTGGTTTGAAAAATTTTATTTTTTTGACTTTAATATTTTTTTTCAAATATTTAAAGTATTCATATGCAAATACAATCACTATATCAATTTTTTTAAAGTTAATACTTTTTTTTGATCTAATAAATATATTTTGTCCAGGTGAATATCTATTTTGTTTTAAAGGATTATCATCAATAATAAATTCTATTAAATTATTATTAATTTTTGCAAAATTTGTTATTGTTGAAAGTCTCGCGGGTGCGCCATAAGCAATAACTTTTTTCTTTTCATTTTTGAATTTAATTAAATTGTTAACTAATTTTTTACTTTCTTGTGAAATTTTTAAATTAAAATTTTCGAAATATTTAAAATTTAATATTTTATTTTCTAAATTTAGTAATTTCTTACACTGTTTGGTTTTATTTGCATTCTTAACATTTTTTATAATGAATCTTAGAGATCCACCATGTACTCTAATATTTTCAACATGAATTAAACTCATTCCTACGGCATTTGCAAGTAAATCAATTGAACGTATTGAGTAATAGTAAGGTCTATCAAAATAAAATCTTTCATACTGTGTTTTTCTCAAGATATTCAACAAATATTCTATTTCTAGAATAAAGGTTCCATTATTTTCTAGTAATTTTTTGATATTATTCATAAATTCTTTAGGGTTGTTAGAATGAGTCATAACACTCGAAGCAACAATTGTATCTGGTTTGTTGAATTTTTTTAAAATTTTTTTAACTAATTTGAGGTTAAAAAAACCAATTAAGGTTTTCAATCCTTTTTTGTTTGCAATATCTCCTACATTTTTAGAAGGATCAACTCCCAGTGAATTAACTTTAAGTTTTTTCAAAGGTTTTAATAAGATTCCATCATTTGAGCCAATATCAATAACAAATTTTCTATTTTTTAATTTATGAGAAAGTTTTTTAAAATGATCAACTAAACCTTCATTTACTGAAGATAAGTAAAAATAATTTTCAAACATTAATTTTCTACTTATAATTTTATTTAGTTTTGCAGTCCTGCAATTTATACAAAAAAGAACTTTTAATAAGAATTTTTTTTCTTTTTTTATTTCTAATTTATTTTTTGGATATTTATTAGCTAAGGCTTGTTTATCAAGATTTATTACTTCTTTAAGAATGCCGTTACATATTTTACATTTCATTTTTTTAAATAGGTTTTTATTTTTGTTAAAAATATCCAATATAGAACGTCTATTACATGATAATATTTTATTTTTTTGCCCTCATCGTATTTTCTTGCATCATAACTAACTGCAATTTCATATATTTTTGAGGATTTATTTACAGCGTATGTCAAAATCTCTGCTTGCTGCCCCCATCCCTTGCTTTTCAAATTTTCTGTTTTAATAAGTTTACTATTTAATAAGCTATAACAGCAGTAAATATCTGAGAATGTGGTATTATTTAACATATTAAACACAAAACTTATAAATCGATTACCAATCATATGCCAAAAATTTAGAACACTTCTATCATTACCAATAAACCTACTACCCATTACTATATCAGCTTTATAATTAATTGCTTTTTTATATAAGGTCTCAATATCTTTAGGATTATATTCTAAATCTGCATCTTGAATTATTATATATGAGCCCTCACTAGATTTAATTCCTTCTATTACTGCATTACCTTTGCCTGAGTTTTTTTTAAAAAATAATGATTTAGTGTATAAGTCATCATTATTTTTGATAATTTTTTCTGTATTATCTCTAGAGCCATCATTTATAACGATGATCTCAAAATCATCAATTAAATTTATTTTATTAATTTTTTTAAGTATCTCTAAAATAGTATTTTCTTCATTGTAAACAGGGACAATGATGCTTAATTTTATATCAGACATATTATTATATATTTATTTAAATTGTTCTAAAGTTTCTATTAATTTTTCAGTGTCACTTTTATTGTTGTAATGCACAATACTTAATCTAACAACACCATCATCAACATCAATGTTAAGATGTTTTAAACACCTCCAAGCATAAAAATTATCATTTCTTGTAGCAATTTTATTATTAATTAGAAAATCACTAATTTCTTTTGATTTTTTATATTTCGAAAAAAAAGAAATTGTCGGAGCTCTGTTTTTATTTTTTATATTATTTTTACCTATTAAAACTAGGTCTTTTCTATTATTTATATAATTTAAGATTGGATTTCCAATAGCTTCTTCATGATCAGAAATTAATTTATTAATTTTATTAATCTTTCTAAGTATTGTTTCGTTGCTATCCCCATAATGCTGATAATATAAATTTTGGTAATATTCATAAATTCCAATTAAAGAAGCTAATTCTTCATGATTAGGCCCTCCTGGATTTATATTATAGGGGGATTTGTCATTAAGAAACTCGTGGTTTTGATTAGGTAGTTGTTTCAAAATTTCTTCTTTACCATAAAGTAAAGCAAGATGAGGTCCAAAAGTTTTATATAAACTAAAAGTATAAAAATCAACGCCAAGCTCCTTAACATTTGGAAAACCATGTGGAGCATATGAGACACCGTCACCTATAACAATTGTATTATATCTGTGAGCAATTTTAGATATTTTTTTTAAGTCATTTATCGAACCAACAATATTAGAACAATGTGTTACTGCTAATATTTTAGTTTTTTTATTTATAATTTTTTTTAGTTCATCGATTTCTAATTCATGAGTTTTTTTATTAAATTTCCATTCTACGATCTTAGCACCAACATCTTTAAGTCTTCTCCATGGACTTATATTGGCTTCATGATCTTGATTTGTTACAATTATTTCATCTCCGGGTTTTATAAAATGTTTTAGAGCATTAGATAAAACATATAAATTTATTGAAGTAGAGCCACCAATAAGTATTTCATTTTCTTTTGCATTAATCATATCTGCAAAAAGTTTAGATGCATGATCCATTTTTTCTCCAGCAATTTTTGACATTGGATAATCTGCATATGGCTGAACTTTTGTTGATGTCATAAATTCATTAAGTTTATCTATAACATTTTGAGGAACGTAACTGCCTCCAGCATTTTCAAAAAATGACCAGTCTTTAGACAGGGGATGTTTAAAAGCTGGAAATTGAGATCTTACAAAATCTATATCAAGTTTAATATTTTCTAGTGTCAAAGTTAACCCTTAATGTATAAGGAATATTGTATAATAAAAATAAATAAATGGCTAAATTTATTTTTTTTTAATACAAAATAAATGATTGATAAACGAAAATTTTATATAAATGGTAAATGGGTAAATCCTGTTTTAAACAACGATTTAGAGGTTATTAATCCTTCTAACGAAACTGCTTATGGCATTATATCATTAGGAAGCAAAGAAGATGTAAATTTAGCTGTCAATGCTGCTAAAAATGCTTTTTTAAGTTGGAGTCAAAAAGATAAAAAAATTAAAATTCAACTTTTAGAAAGTCTTCTAAATATTTATAAAAATAGATGGGATGAAATTACAAAAACAATTTCTGACGAAATGGGAGCTCCATTAGATTGGTCATCTTCTGCTCAAACTGCTTCAGGATATGATCATATAAATGATTTCATATTAAGATTAAAAAACTTTGAATTTGAAAAAAAATTTAATCAACAATCCAATAATTTTATAGTTTATGAACCTATAGGAGTCTGTGGTTTAATAACACCTTGGAATTGGCCCATTAATCAAATTACTTTAAAAGTTATTCCAGCACTTGCTGCTGGTTGTACAATGATTCTAAAGCCTTCCGAAATCGCACCACTATCAGGAGTGCTATTTGCTGAAATTATTCATGAAGCTGGATTTCCTGCGGGTGTTTTCAATTTAGTAAATGGAGATGGTATTGGTGTAGGCACTGATTTATCAACACATAGTGATATTGATATGATTTCTTTTACTGGGTCAACAAGAGCAGGAAAACTTATTTCTAAAAACGCAGCTGATACAATTAAAAGAGTTTGCTTAGAATTAGGAGGTAAGGGTGGGAATATTGTTTTTAGTGATTCACATCCAGAAGCAGTAAGAGAAGGTGTTAGGAATATTATGAGTAATTCTGGTCAATCTTGCGATGCACCAACAAGAATGCTAGTTGAAAAATCAATCTATAAAAGAGCAATAGAAGAAGCTGCAGATGAAGCAAATAAAATCAAAGTTGATATTGCTTCTAAAAATGGAAATCATATCGGCCCAGTTATTTCTAAAACACAATATGATAAAATTATTGATCTAATTAATAGTGGTATAAATCAAGGAGCTACACTAGTGGCTGGAGGTCCTGAAAAACCAAATGGTCTAGAAACAGGTTATTTTGTTAAGCCAACAATTTTCACAGATGTTACTAATGATATGAGAATTGCAAAAGAAGAGATTTTTGGGCCAGTACTATCTATAATTCCATTTGAGGATGAAGATGAGGCTGTATCAATTGTAAACGATACATCTTACGGTCTAGGAAACTACGTTCAAACTCAAGATAAAGAAAAAGCCAAAAGAGTTGCAAGAAAATTTAGATCAGGAGGTGTTTATATAAATGGAAATAGCGCTGATCCAGGAACTCCTTTTGGAGGTTACAGACAATCTGGAAATGGAAGAGAGGGAGGAGATTGGGGTTTAGAAGAATATTTAGAAATTAAAACTATCTGCGGATGGGAATGATCTAAACTTTAATATTATTAAAATAATTTAATCTTCCTATTATTTCATCTCTTTCAACATAATATCCTTGAAGATGTCTATTTCCAGAGTTTGGATCAAATTCAGTCCTTCCATGTAATACTCTTCTGTTGTTAAAACAAAATATATCACCTGCTTCTAATCTAAAATCAATTTTAAATTTTTTGTTTTGAAGTAGTGATGCAAAGTATTGGTACGATTCATAAAATTTTTTCATTTCTTTTGGATCAACATCGACTGCTCCCATTGCAGCCATACTAAATCTAATATCATTGAAATCATTATTTTTTGTAAGTGTTATTATTGGTGAATGAAGAATTCTGACAGCTTTTTGAGTATAATCCGTATCTTTGAATTTAACGTAAGTTTTTGTTAAAATATTAAAAACATTTTTTTCATTTTTTTTTAAATAATTTGCAACTGCAAAACCATCAACAACAGATGATAAGCCACCATTAGCTTCATTTACTAAGCAATGAAGAAATTGGTAACCAGGAGCATATTCAAAATAAGGTAAGTCGGTATGATTTCTTAATGCATCTGCCGTATAAGCAGTGTTATTTGGCTTTGGAATATTAATTACTTCAAAGGGAGTTCCAAAAAATGTTTCTCTATGATGACTTATTCTATTTAATATTTTGAATGCTGATTTTTTGCTAGTTGGTGCATTTTTAATTAAAGCAAAACCATAGGTATGAAGTAAATTTAGCCATTTGCTTAAATGTTTATCATTTTTTATTACACTATTATGGTCAACAAAAATTTTCTTTAAATTTTTTTTTAATTTACCATCCCAAAAAACATAAGGTGATTTATATTTTTGTTGATTTATTTCGGTATAACAATGATCTCTTAACCATTTTAAGTTGAATTTACTAGTATGATCACCTTCACTCCAATCAATATTGAGTTTATTTTTTTCAATTTTATACATTTTAGGAAATATATTTTTACTGACAGTTAAAATATTAAATACTCTCATATTTGCAGTAGGATGTATTGCTGTTGGACAATTATCTCTTAACCACATAAAATGAAATTTACTTTTAAAATTATCTTTCCATAATATACTTAAATGATCATTCTTTTTTTCTAATTTTTTTACATGATATTTGATACTCATTTTGAAATATTTATATCTGAATAAATTAACTTAGTATATTTAATTAATTAATGAAATCAAAAAATAATAATCTGTTAGGAATTTCATTTATGTTATTATCCATGTTTTGTCTTAGTATAAATGATATTACTTATAAATATTTAAGCTTTCATTTTCCCGTATGGGAATCAATATTCTTCAGAGCACTAAGTGGAAGTATCATTGCAACTTTCTTAGCAATGTATTTTGGGTTCGATAAATTAAAAACTAAAAAACCAGTTGGACATGCTATCCGAGCTCTTTCTGCTTCTGCTTGTGTTGTGTTTTATATTTACGGCATTAATCATTTAATGTTATCTGAAAATATAGCTATTGCACATTCTGCTCCGATTATTGCTGCTTTTCTTGCTGTACCAATACTTGGCGAGAGAATTGGGATTTTTAGAACAACTGCAATATTAATTGGTTTTATCGGTGTGTTAATTATTGTTAAGCCCGGTACTGACTTGTTCAAATTAGAAACACTCTATCCTTTAATATCTGCAGCATTTATGGCTTCTGTTTATTTATCAACTAGATCAGTAATGAGTACTGATTCAAGTGTTGCAATTGTATTTTATTACTCTTTTGCATTATTAATTACGTCAATAATATTTTTCCCTGATAATTTTATTATGCCAAATGGAATTCAATTAATTTTTGCTATGAGTTTAGGTGTGATGGGATCACTAGGACATTTATTTATGTCTCAAGCAGCTAAATACGCAGATGTTGCAATTACTTCACCCTTTGAATACTCATCTTTTATATTTGTAGGAATTATGGGATATTTAATTTATTCTGAGGTTCCAACTTTAAGTATTTATTTAGGGGGAACAATAATTATTAGTACTGGAATATTTATAGCATACAGAGAAAGAAAAAATAGCTAAATTAAAAAATTATTTCTTTTAAATTTTTCTTCTTATATTTTTGATTTCTTATTTTATTTAAAATATTTTTTTTACCTCCACACATTAAAAATTTATTATCAATATCTTCATCTTTTAAAGGGTTATTTTTTCCTCCTTTAATATGTGATATTTTTTCAATCAATATACTTCCATCATTCATTATTACTTTAATTATGTCAGGATACTTAGGGTCATAATCTTCAAAATTATTTGGCACTTTGTACTTGAGTAGTTTAATTTTTTTAACCAAATTTAAACTTTTTTTATTTTTGGAAATATTTAAACTACTTAAATCAAATTTACCATTAATGAGAGCAGTTGCTAAACAATAACTCAATGAAAATCTAGCTTCAGTGGAATTTTTAGGTATATGAAATTTTGATACTCTGGACCAAGGTTCTGGAAACTCAATTGAAATAGATTTAATATTTTTTTTTATAAAAATTTTTTTATTTAAAATTAATCCTCCTTGTATTACTCTTTGTGAATAACTACAAACTGGCCAAAACTTAATGAAATTTGGAAATTTAATTATTGCATTTCCTAAATCTGATCTTTTAAAATTATTATTTAATTTTTTAGAAAATTTACTACCATATAATTCAATAAATCCTCTCTCAATATTCCAAATATCTTGATTAGCTGTCCCTCCATTTTTTGCAAGTAAGGCTGACTGTACCCCTGCTTGAGAAGCAAACCCTATATGAAAAGCTTTTATATCTGTGCCGAATTGCTCTTTTAATCCAGATGAAAAACTTGTTGCAATAGAAATTGCATTTGCCATTTGATCTGCATTTAATTTTAACACTTTAGATACTGCTGCAGCAGTTCCAATCACGCCTATTGTATTTGCTGAATGCCATCCTTTATAATAATGATCATAGCTAAGTGCTTGTCCTAATTTTATTATTAATTCATATCCTACTGACCACCCCTGATATATTTCCTCAATTGAGATGTTTTTCATTTGAGCAATAGATATAAGGGCTGAAAAAATTGGCGCACTAGGATGAGATCCTGCAACGTATTCGTAATCATCAAAGTCTATAGATGCTGATCTGACACCATGTAAAAAACACGCTGCAGAAATAGATAATTTTTTTCCTCCTCCAAAAACCATAATTTTTCCTGAATTATTATTTTCTAAACAATATTTTAAAGCAACCTTTGATTGTTTTTCTTTAACACCTGATAATATACAAGCTAGGGTATCTATGAATGCATTTTCTGCTCTTTTATAAGTTACCTTATTGATATTAATTTTTTTTTGTGATGCCCAATTACAAAATTTTTTATGAAAACTCATTTTTTATATTTTGCAATCATTGTAATTTCTTTTTTTTCATTAAGAATCCTTCCAATAATTTCATCATCTTGATTTTCACCAATTTCTATAAAAAAATTATGGTTATATACAAGAGGAGCTGTAGCTTTATATTCAAAAGAATTGAACTCAATCTCATTTTTTCTTGCAAGATTTAAAAGATAAGTTGCTTGAAGAGGCGCATGGACTAATAATCCCATATGGCCCTCATAATTTTTTGTATAATCATTATCATAATGAATCTTATGTCCATTAAAAGTTAAAGCAGAATATCTGAATAGCAAAGTTGATGAACTAAAAATTTCTACTTTATCAATTAATTTTAGTTCATCTTTTATTTTAGGAGTAATGGAGTTTTTATTTATTTTTTCTCTATAAACAGCAGTTTGAATTTCTGATATTATTAATTTATTTTTATTTAAATATTCATTATTAATATTAACAAAACATAGTTTGCCTGATCTACCTTCTTTAAATTCAATACTTGAAATTGTTGAATTTTTTTTAATTTCAGATCCAATTTCAAATTCATCAAATATTTTTATTTTACCACCAGCCCACATTCTAATTTTATAAGGTAACTCAGGTAAGAAAATTCCTAATTTTGTATTTCCATCTTTATCTAGATCATTTATCGAAGCTACATCTGCGCATAAGCATAAAAAAATTCCCTCAGGTACAGTTTGATCACTTAAACATTTTTGATCGATTGTTTTTTTTAAATGATCAACTAATCGAGGAGTAATAATCTCACTTCTTGAAATTTTCTTTCCAATCCAATCTTCGTAATTTTTCATATTTAATATACTCGAGTTTACTTATAAATTAATAATTAGTATAATTTATATTTTTAAAAATGAAAAAAACATTTGACTATATAATTGCAGGCGGAGGTTCTGCTGGCTGTACTTTAGCCTCAAGATTATCTGAAAATAAAGATATAAAGGTATTACTAATAGAAGCAGGGGGGTCAGGAAAAAGTTTATTCACTCAAATGCCTGGTGGTAACGGATACATTTTTGGAAACCCTAAATTTGATTGGGGTTTTGAGTCAATACCTCAACCTTCTTTAAATAACAGAAAAATTTTATATCCTAGAGGTAAAGGACTAGGAGGATCTTCTCTTTTAAATGGTATGATTTACATGAGAGGTGCTCCAGGTGATTTTAATAGGTGGAGACAAAAGGGCTTAGAGGGTTGGTCATATAATGATGTATTACCATATTTCAAAAGATCTGCTTCAGCTTTTCATAGAGAAAAAAATGAATTTCACTCACATTCAGGTCCTTTAAAACTTACACCAGCTGGTAACTACAATTCTATCGATAAAGCATTTATTGATGCATGTGTTGAGGCTGGGGCAGAAATTAATGATGATTTTTATAATGGCAATCTAAATGGAGTAGGCCGATATGATGTTAAAGTATGGAATGGAAAAAGACAATCATCTGCAGAAGCTTATTTGAAATTTAAACCTAACAACTTAACAATTTATAAAAATACATCTGTAATAAAAATTTTAATTGAGAAAAATAAAGCTAAAGGATTGCTTTTATCAAATGGTGAAGTTTATGCATCATCAGAGGTAATATTATCTTTAGGGGCATTCGGTAGTCCCAAATGCTTAATGTTGTCAGGAATTGGTCCAGAGTCACATTTAAAAGAAAAAAATATAGAATTATTAATTAAATTACCTGGAGTAGGTGAAAACCTTCACGATCATCCTGTTATGCCAATGAATTGGGCTTTTCAAAATAACAATTTAAGTTTCTCTAAATATCAAAGGATCGATAGAGCTATTATTGTGGGATTAAAATATATTTTATTTAAACAGGGATTAGCCGCAGCTCCTTTTTGGTCAACAAATCTATTTCATGCAATAAGAGAAAAAGATATGCCTGAAATACAAGTATTCATGACACCTATGTGTTTTAAAGAAGAAAAAGATAATTGGTCTATGAGTTTAGACAATTTATTAAATTTTGGTTCATTATTTTTTTCTAGAGGTAAAAAAGCTTTTCCAGGATTACACTTTCAAATTAATTTACTAAGACCAAAGAGCACAGGAAGTGTAAAACTTAAAAGCTCAAATCCAAATGATGAACTTAATATAAATCCAAATTGGTTCATCGATCCATCTGATATGGAAGATATGATAGAAGGGATGAAGCATACAAGAGAAGTATTGTCAAAACCCAGTTTAGCTAAAATTGTTTCGGAAGAATTACTTCCAGGAAAAAAAATCAAAAGTGACCAAGATTTAAAAGAGTCAGTTAGAAATCATGTACAAACAGGTCATCATCCTGCATCTACTTGCGCAATGGGTTCAAGTAATAACAAAATGGCTGTACTTGATAATCAGCTTAAAGTTAGAGGAATAGACAATCTGAGAGTAGTAGATGCTTCTTCTTTTCCAGATATGATAAGTGGAAATATAAATGCATCTGTAATTATGTTAGCAGAAAAAGCATCAGATTTGATATTAAAAAATTAATTAATCACAAATAAGTTGACCAATGAAAATATTTAAGTTTAAATAAATTATGTCTGAAACTCAAACCTACAAATTTTATGCAGGAAATAAATGGCATGACCCTTCTTCTGAAAAATATTTTGAAAGTGAGGATCCATCTATAGGTAAAGTATGGGCAAAGGTTCCTGATTGTAATGAAAAAGATATTAATCTCGCGGTATCATCTGCTAAACAGGCTTATTATGATGGTCCTTATGGTAAAATGCATCCAGCAGAAAGAGGGAGAACGTTAACTAGAATTGGAGATATTATTGCTAAAAATGCAGAACGTATTGGGCAAATAGAAACTAAAGATAACGGCAAACTTCCAAAAAATATCACTCCTTCTTTAACCAGCTGGCAGACTGAGAGTTTTTATTATTATGCAGGCATGTGTGACAAGTATGAAGGTAGACTGATACCTTCCGAAGTTCCAAATATGCATAATTATTTAAAATGGGAACCATTTGGAGTTGTTGCACTCATTCTACCTTGGAACTCACCAATTGGAACATTAATCTGGAAATTAGCACCGGCAATAGCAGCAGGTAATACTGTTGTAATTAAACCTTCAGAAAGAGCATCATGCTCTACATTAGAGTTAATGAAAATTTTAGAAGAAGCGGATCTTCCAGAAGGTTTGATTAATGTTGTTACTGGTTTTGGTCCTACAACCGGAGCACCTCTTATTGAACACCAAGATGTTAGAATGATAAGTTTTACAGGTGGAACAAAAGGGGGGAGTGCAGCAAGTTTAAGTGCATCAAAAAATGTTAAACCTATTATTATGGAGTTAGGGGGTAAATCACCACAAATTATATTTAAAGATGCTGATTTAACTTTATCAGTAAATGGAGTTGTTTCAGGTATATTTCCAGTTTCAGGCCATAGTTGTATTTCAGGATCAAGGATACTAGTGCATAAAGATATAAAAGATAAATTTACTCATAATTTATTAGAAGTTGTTAAAAAGGCTAAAGTTGGTCACCCAAATGATGTTGCAACACAAATAGGACCTATAGCAAATAAAGAGCAATATGATTTTATTTTATCTAAGATAGAAGCGGCTGAAAAAAGAGGTTTAAAATTATTAATTGATGGAAGAAAAGAACAAAAATCTGAAGGGTACTATATTGGACCAACTATTTTTGATAATGTTCCAAATGAAGATGATTTAGCTCAAAATGAAGTATTTGGACCTGTCGCCTCAATACAATCTTGGGATAATGAAGATGAAGTAATTAAAATTGCAAACGATACTATTTATGGACTTGCGGCAGGTATTTGGACTAAGGATACTAATAAAGCTATACGTTTAGCAGATAAGATAGAGGCTGGAACTGTTTATATAAATAATTATTTTAATGCTTCTACTCAATCTCCAGTTGGAGGTTTTAAGCAATCAGGATACGGTCGTGAAAATGGATGGGAGGGAATGCAAAGTTACATGCAAACTAAATCTACATGGTTAGCAACCAATCCATCACAACCAAACCCATTTTAAGAAGTAATTATTCTTTCCAGTTTGGCTCTCTTTTTTCTAAAAAAGCTTCAATACCTTCCTTGGAATCATCATTTAGCATATTTTCCGTCATTACATTTGAAGTAAAAGTATATGCATCTTCTAAATTCATATCTTTTTGTTTGTAAAAAGCTTCTTTACCAATTTTAATAGTATTAGAAGATTTAGATGATATTTTTTTAGCAATTTGAAATACATTTTCTTTTAAACTATCTTCTTCAAAGACATCATTTATTAAACCAATCCTTAATGCTTTATTTGCATCTATAAGATCTCCAGTGAGAAGCATTTCCATTGCTTGCTTTTTCCCTACAGTTCTTGATAATGGAACCATTGGTGTAGAACAAAATAATCCAATATTAACACCAGGGGTTGCGTATTTTGCTCTGTTACTTGAGTAAGCTAAATCACAGCTAGAAATTAACTGACAGCCTGCTGCAGTAGCAATACCATCAACCATAGCTATAACTGGTTTATTATTTTTATTAATTTTCAGCATAAGTTGAGAGCACATTTGAAATATTTTTTTAAAATAGCTTTCACCTTTGTCATTTTGCAATCTTTGTGAATTTAAATCTTTTAAATTATGTCCTGCACAAAAAATATTACCGTTTGATGATAAAATAATTACTTTTACATCATTATCTTTATCAGCGATGTCTAGTGCTGATGTTAATTCATTGATCATGTTTTCGCTTAAAGTATTTTGGTTTCTCTGGTCATTAAGAATAATATTAAAAATATTATTATTTTTTTCGTTTAATATTAGATTAAAATTCATTTAATTGATTTGAATTTCAACATCTTTGGATAGTGAATTAGCTATAAAACAATACTTATGTGATCTCTCTTTCATCTTTTTCATTTCTTCATCAGAAATATTAAAATTATCTTCAAATACTATAGCTGGATTTAGCTCTATTTTGTTAACGTACATTCTCCCCTCTGCATTTTTTCCTAAATACGAAATTGCTTTATCTTTGTAATTAATAACTGGCCATTTCATTTTTGCAGCTAAAGCTAAAAACGTCATCATAAAACAACTACTTACAGCTGCAGCTAGTTTTTGCTCTGGATTAATATTAGTTTCGCTTCCTCCATAATCTGGAGATGATCCTGCATCAATAGATACATTTTCATTAAGCATTACTGTGTGATCAGTTAAGTATTTTCCAAATTCGAGTTTTTGATCTCCTAATTCCCACTTTAATTCGATTGAATGACTCATTTTAAGAATAATTAAAAGGTAGTGAGCACACTTTACCTTTTCTCTCAATGTTGTCTGGTGTTAATACGATAACATCCTGCCCATCATTCCAATAGTCTCTATCAACCATTGATAGCCCAATATTGGTTTTTAAAAATGGTGAATAAATACCAGAGGTGATATTACCAATTTGAAATCTATTTTTTGAGTATACAGGAAAAGGTATTGTACACGAAGGAGTCGGGGACCCATCAAAAGTAATTCCTTTTATTTTTTTTTCTATTCCATTTTTTAATATTTTTTTTAATGCATTTTTTCCAATGAAATCATGAGATAAATTGTTACAATAATTATCAAATCCACATTCAATTGGATTATTTTCTAAAGTAAATTCATTACCATAGGATAATAAACCACCTTCTATTCTATCAATTAAATTTGGACATCCAGGTGAAATATTAAAATCTTTTCCTGCTTCCCAAATAGTTTCCCAAAGTTTTTTTCCTAAACTAAAACCTTTAAGGTAAATCTCAAAACCATCTTGTTTGCTATATCCTGATCTTGCAATTATCTGTTTTGTTCCTTCAAATTCAAAAAAAGAAAAATGAAAGAATTTTAATTTTTTAATTTTTTCTCCAAATATTGATGACATTAATTTTTCAGATTTTGGACCTTGAATTGCTAAGGGATAAATATCTGGCTCTATAATATCAACTTTAAAATTTCTTCCTACAGCCAATCCTTTTGACCAAAGAAGGACATCTGAATCTGCAACTGATAGCCAATATTTATTTTCACTTAATTTTAAAAGTACAGGATCATTTATCATCCCTGCATTTTCATCTATCATTGGATAATAGTAACATTTACCAATAGGCATATCTTTTATTGACCTTGGAGACATGAGTTGTATTAATTCTGTAGCATCTTCTCCTATTATTTGAACCTGTCGTTGACATGAAACATCCCAAATTTGAGTATTTTTAGATAAGTGCCAATAATCTTCTTCAACTGTTGCTTTATATGATTTTGGAAGAAGCATATGATTAACTACAGTAAAACCACTTACACCAGCCTCAATTACTTTCTCGGTATAGGGAGTCCTCCTAATGCGTCTAGACATGTTTAATCCTGAATTACTCATTTTATTTAGACCACCATATTGAGTATCCATTTGGAGAAACAATTAAAGGTATGTGATATTTTTTAAGAGGATCTTTCATTTTAAATTTAACACTGATTGAATTAATTATTTCACTAGTATTTCTAAAATATTTACCAGAATTAATTATCATTTCATAATCACTTTCACAATCTTCTTTCGTTAATTCAAATTCTTTAAGCATTCTTCCAGAACTATCTGTTTTATCTTCTAGAAATACAACTTTGTTATTATTATTTACTTTATAAATAACAATTTCTACATCACTCGCATGCGTGCCATCTATTGAGTTTAGTAAATGTGTAGAAAAAATTGCCATAACCTACTCTATAGACGCTTTATCTCTTTTATCACTAACTGCAGCAACTATTGGACTTATAACACCTTTAGCCTTAACATTTACACATGCAGTTTTACCACTTTTTAACGCTCTTTTTAAAGCGGGGCCTAAATCTTCTCTTTTAGTAACTAATTCTCCATGTCCTCCAAAACCCTCAAAAATTGAATGAAATGGAATATCTCTAAAATCAGTTGCAAAGTGTTTCCCACTTTCAAACAACCTTTCTTGTTGTTGAGAAATACAGTCAAGACCTCCATTGTTATCGATAACTACAACAATAGGTTTTTTTTCTTGAAATGCAGCTTCAATTGATAATCCGCCAGATAAAAATGCACCATCTCCACTTATTAAAACAACATTAGATTTAGGATTAAGATTTTTCGCTGATACTGCAAAAGGAACTCCAACACCTAACATACTAAAAGTACCTGGATGTAATATTCCTCCAAGTTTTTTACCTTTTGATCCAGCAATATTAATTGCAATCTCAGACCAGAAATGTGTGTTTCCACCATCAATAACTAACCAATCATTTTCAGTTAATACTTCTTGAACATCTAAAGCTAACTGAAGAGGATGAATTTTTCCACCTTTTTTTTTAGCCTCTTCAGTTTCTTTATTTAAATCATCTAATGTTTTATCAATCCAATTTTTTTTCTCTTTTTTATTCTTATCAAACCATTCATTATTTAATTTCCATTTACTATTTTTCTTTAATTCTAAGAGTTTATCCAAAAAGACTCCAGGGTCACAAAGTAAATTAATATCTGCAGCTCTATTTAATTCTATTTCTTCATGTGATCCATTAATACAAACAAGCTTTGTGCTTTTTGGAAAAAGTGGAGGATTACCAAAATTCATTTGATTATCAAGACGTGCACCAATCATAAGAACCAAATCTGATTCATGAAGAGCCATTTTTGATGGAGGGTATTGATGAATATCTGCAAGACCCATATATGTATTTGCCTCTTCACCTAAAAGTTTTTGGTGGTATGGTATATTAAATATTGGAATATTTAATTCAAACCCAGCTTGTTCTAATTTTTGTTCCGCACTAGACCACCAAACTCCATGCCCTCCTATAAAAACAGGTTTTTGTGCACTAATTGCTAGATCAAATATTTCATTTAAACTCTCAGGATCAGGCCAAGCTTTTGCTAAAGGTTTCTTTTGATGAGTAAAAGGTCTTTCTTCTAAACCTGCATCATCTGCAAATGATGAAAACATTATATCTACTGGTACACTTAAATGTACTGCACCAGGATAGCCATTTGTTGCAATTCTATATGCTTTATCTACGAACTCTCTTATTCTGTTGCCATCTGTTATACTTGCACTGTATTTTGTTAACGGTGCTGCAATAGATACATCATCTATTTCCTTAAAACCGCCTGCTCCTTGTCTTTTTAAACTACTTGATCCAGTTATAAAAATAACAGGTGATCTTTCACCCCAAGCTTCCATCATTGAGGGTACTGCATTTGCAAAACCTTCGGGCCCCACAATACAAACGGATGGTTTTCTTGATATTCTGGTATGACCATCAGCTAAATGACCAGCAATTTGTTCATGAGGACAATTAATTACATTAATTTGACACTCCATAAATCCTTCAAGTGCCGGATTACAAAAACCTCCAGAAAGTGTAAAAACATTATCAATACCTTTGTCTCTAAGAGCTCTTGCAACTAATGCCCCACCTCTAATCTTTTTATCTCCCATCTTAGTACTTTATATCCTTAAAAAATTTCTCTGCTATAATTTTTTTATCAACTTCATTTATATCGGTTAATCCCACTAAGCCAAGATTTGTACTTAACTCTTCTTTAATTAGGTTAATGATTCTTCTAAGACCTCTTGCACCATCTGCTCCAATAGCATACATTAAAGGTCTGCCAAACATAACAAAGTTAGCTCCCAGAGCTAATGCTCGTAAAATATCACTACCACTTCTAATGCCACTATCAAAAAGTATTGGAAAATCGTCTCCCAAAGCTTTTCGTATTAATGGCAAAGCATTAATAGAAGCAGTAGCACTATCTAATTGCCTTCCACCATGATTTGATACTTGAATTGCATCAGCACCAGCCTCTTTAATTTTCAAAGCATCTTCAGAATTCATTACTCCTTTGATTATTAATTTTCCTTTCCAAGCCTCTCGAACCCTTTTTAGAGTACTCCAATCAGTTGCTCCTCTACTTTCTTTTCGTCTAAAAATTTGATCACCACTTTTAGAGGTAACATAATTCATTGGTTGTGGAGCGCCTTTAAACAAAGTTGTTAAACTCCATTGAGGATGTAGTGCAAAATCTAAAAATTGTTTTGGGCCAATTTTAAATGGATAACCAAAGCCATTTCTATCATCTCTAGCTCTTCTTGAAAGAATTGGAACATCAACAGTGAGGATCAAGACCTTGTATCCAATACTTTCTGCTCTTTTTAATAATTCCATAATAAATTCTTCACTTTGAAAAATATATATTTGCATCCACGAATGACCTTCTGAAAAAGTAAACATATCTTCTAACGTAGTACTAGAAGCCATTGAAACACATGTTGGAATATTATTATACGCACTTTCTTTTGCTATCATTTTATCTGCATCAGGCCATGAAAGATTTGTCATTCCCATTGGTGCAAATCCAAATGGATAATCAAAATGAAAATCAAATATTTTTTTACTTAAATTTCTATTCTCAACATTTCTAAAAACCTTAGGCTCAAGTCTAATTTGATCTAATGCTGTACTATTAATTTCTGCAAGTTTGTCATCTCCTGATGCTCCATCAATAAAGTCAAAGACTAATTTTGGTAATCTTTTTTTAGATAATCTTATTGCATCATCTATTGTATGGATTTTATTGCTAGGTTTAATGAGATCATTCATTTTAATATTTGTATTCTAATATAATTTATAATTCTATTACAAAATATATTAGTTTTTTGAAATACCCTTCCAAGGTATAGGGCTAGATGGAATATTTTCTTTTAAACCTCTTTGTATTTCTCCTTTCTCATCATACATTGGTAAAGTACATATTTCACCTTTTTGTAAAGTACCATCATCGCATCTAACATCTACTATTGTATCTGGTCCAAATTCTGCTTTATCCATATGAACTATAGCAACACCACAAACTTGAAATGGCGACCATGTACTTGAAGTTACAATTCCAACTTTTTTATTATTAATAGAAATTTCAGAATCAACCAATGCAAAACTATTTTCCACTCTCATACCCCATGTTAAACAATCTTTGCTTGTATTTAGTAAATAATCTCTTCCAATAAAATCTCCCTTATTAAAATCTATAAATTTTCCTAATCCAACAGCAAATGGAGATCTGTCTCTTGTAAAATCTCTCCCTGCAGATAAGAGACCTGCCTCAATTCTTCTACATCTAAACCCTGGAGAGGCTGTTAGGATCATTCCCATTTCTTCACCCTTACTGAGTATTAAGTCCCCAATTTTTTTGGAATTATTTTCTGGCCTTAAATAAATTTCCCAACCTAGTTCATTCGTAAACCCTGTTCTACTTATAATTACTTTTTCTGAAGCAATTGAAGTTTCAATCCAATCAAAGTAATTAAAATTATTTTTTAATGGTTGATCAATTAGTTTCTCTAACAATTTTAGAGATTTAGGTCCTTGTATTTGACTTACCCAAACATTTGGATCTTTAATTTCAACATCTAAATTTTTCGAATGAGCTTTGTACCAACTGTATAAATGTCCATCACCTTGTGCAAACCAAAATTTATTTTTTTCTAGTCTTAATAATAATCCATCTGAAATCATTCCTCCATCATGATAACAAGCAAATTGATAAGAACATCGTCCTATTTTTACTTTTGAAATATCTCTAGGAAATATTTGTTGAAGTAAATTTTCAGCATCCGGACCAGAAATTTCGTATGGATGCTCGCCCGTATGTCTTAAAATTATTTCTTGTCTAGCTTTCCAATACATTTCATCTGCTGTAGCATGAGATAATTTTTCAAGCGTAAATCTTCCATCGGCGTAGTTAGTATATTCTGGGTTGAGTGGTAACTCTTGATAAGTGAGAGGATGTATTTTCATGGGCCTAGCCAAATCCAAAGATCTACCAGTTTCCTTAATAACTGGCTTAACGACAAATCTGTAATTACTAATTAAATCTCCCATAAAATTTATTCAACTTATCACAAAATAATGAAAAAAAAATTTTAAAATAAATTCTTAATAGCTTCAATATGTCGTGGCTTCACTTCACAGCATCCACCAACTAGAGTAACACCTTCATTTAAAGATTTTAAAACAAACTTTTTATATTTATCTTCTCCAAATTCTTCATTTCGAGTTCCAAGTAACTCAACGGGATCAATATAATCATAATGTCCTTCAAAGCCCTCTGAATTAAATTTTTCTTTATTACTAGTAGGCAGTTCTTTAAATAAATTCATTTTATAACCAAAAGGAAGCTTTTGTTTATTAAATATAGGAATACTCAAATTAACAATTTCAGGCGATACACAGGCTGATACTATGCCGCAACAATTAAATTTTTGAATAGTTTCAAAAAGTTCATCAAGACTTTCTCCAGATGGTAATTTTCCATCATAACGTAAGTGTACACCTACAAGAACTTGTTTATTAAATTCTTTTGAAGCTTCTAGAGCAATTTTTATTTCTTTGATGGAACACAAAACATCTAAGTAAAATATATCGACATAATCATTTAATATTTTTGCAATTTCATGAAAATAATTAAACATTGTTTCATCAGTTTCAAAATGTATTGGGGAATATGTATTACCTTGATTTGGCAATGAGCCAGCAACAATAACTTTTTTATCACTTTCATTTTTTGCTTTTAATGCTAGTGATCCAGCAGATCTTATTCCAAATTCAAATTTATCAAGTAAATTATATTTTTTTAATAGCCTCCTTCTAACACTAAAATTTGAAGTGACTATTAATTGTGATCCAGCATTTATAAAATTTTTATGCATTTCTAAGACCATTTGGTGATTATTTTCATTTAATAAAGCTTGTGCTGACCAAAGATCGCCTGTTGTCTCTAAACCCATCTCCATTAAAGTTTGACCGGAACCTCCATCAAAGAGGTATTTCTTATTTTTTAAAAACATTTTTTTGGAAGATTAGTAGAAATAGTGTGGCGCATTTAAATGCGCCACAAAGAAAATTAATATTTTATGCAAACCACCAACGTTCAGAAAGTTTGTTACCGTCACTTTCCCAGTTACCAGCAACATCTTCACCGTGAGCAAGTTTTTTAGAACCAGCACCAACGTATTGGTTAAATGCATAAACAATTGCACCACCATCGTAGTTACAAAGTGCTTGTGCTTCCCAGTACATTGATTTTCTTTTTTCTGCATCAAGTTCTGATCTAGCAGATCTAACAAGTTCATTGAAACGAACAGTTGAATCAGTTTGAACTAGATTACCCCATGCAGCTTCGTTCCATTCAGTGTCATCTGTGAATGCAGCAGACCACATCATATCCTCTGTAGGTCTTCCACCCCAAGAACTCATACTGAAACCTTTTGTGTTCCATACGTTACTCCAGTAACCATCTTCAGGCTCTTTTTTAACTCTAAGATCGATACCACATTCTTGGGCAGATGCTGCAATCAAGTTTGTTGCATCTGTACATCCTGCATAAGGAACCTCTGAAGTACTAATTTCAATTGGTCCACTTACACCAGATTTTTTCCAGTGATATGCAGCTTTATCAGCATCAAACTCTCTCTGCTCTAAAGCGCTATTGTGATATGGGTGAGCAGTAGAGATCGGATGATCATTACCAACAGTACCATATCCAAGCATAATCTTATCAACAATTTCCTGTCTTTTAATTGCAAACTTCATTGCCATACGTACATCAAAGTTATCAAACGGTGGAACGTTCAATCGCATTGGAGCTGTATAGTGAGCGTAACCAGAAGCTGCTGTAATTTCTACACTAGGATTTCTAGTTAATAGATTAGCAGTTCTAAGATCAACACCATTCATCCAATCAATTTCACCGTTTAATAATGCTGCTTGTCTAGTAGCAGGATCATTAATACCAATTACTTCAACTGAATCAAAGTGTGCAACACTATCACCTTTGAAATAATTTGGATTTCTTTTTCCAAATTTTGCACCAACACCAGGATTGAATTCATCCATAATATATGGACCAGTTCCAATCGTTGATTGAGCATCAACAACTCCATCTTTTGTTGGTTTAATCATAATATGATAGTCAGTAGTTATTGCAGGCCAATCGGCATTTGCACCTTTTAGCTTAAAAATAACTCTGTCATTTCCATCAGCAGAAACTGTCTCAATTTGAGATAACAGTCCGCCTGCTGCCGAAGCAGTATCTGGATTCATATGATACTGGTAGTTGAGCACAACATCTTCTGCTGTCATTGATTTACCATTATGGAATTCAACACCTTTGCGAAGATTATATACCCAAGTTTGAGCATCATCTGATTCAATTGACTCAGCAAGCTCTCCAACAATTGTGTGATCAGAATCAACAACAGTTAGACAGTTCTGATATGACCAAGCAGTAGCTTGCATAAATGAGCTCTGATAAGTTGCTGGATCAAGAGTATCAGTTGCATCTGCTGCACTATTACCCCATCTTAAATGTCCACCTTTTTTTGGTGTAGCTGCAACTGCTTTATCTGCTAATGATAATGCAATTGGAAGCGTGACCCCAGTAGCAAGGACAGACATCATAAACTGTCTTCTATCAATAAGCCCTTTTGTTAGCTTTGAAGACTGTTCTTCAATGTATTTGTCTATTTTCTTATTTTTCATTTGTCCTCCCTTATACTTGAACAAAAACCTAAGATTTTTGTTCATAATTTCTAGAAATTTAACAAAAAACAAACTTAAGTTAATATATAAAAACATATATAACGTTTTAATTCAACGTATAAATTATTAATTTTAGCTTACATGTTGACCTAATTTAGACAAAACTTTAAGAATTAAGATTGTATCTTTAAGGAGGGTAATATTACTAGAATTCATCCAATATTTAGAACAATTTTGTTAAGGCTTAGTCTTGGTCTCGTTACAGTTTTTGCATTTTCGGTAATAATATTTAGTACATTCTCTTTTTTACCGGGAGACTTTGCTACGGAAATATTAGGTCAAAGTGCAACAAAATCTGCAGTAAAAGCTCTAAGAGCAGAATTGGGTTTAGATAAACCTCCAGTCACAAGATATTTTGATTGGTTAGGAAATGTTTTTCAAGGAGATTTTGGTAGTTCTTTCTCTGGAAGATCTAAAGTTCAAGGGGATCAAGGTGATAGGTCCAGAGAAGTTGTTGGTTTAATTGTACCCAGATTAAAGAATACATTATTTTTAACAGGGGTTGCCGCCATGTTGGCTATTCCTCTATCTTTAATCTTAGGTATTTCAGCAGCATTATACAGAAACTCTTATTATGATAGGTCAGCAACTGGAGTTAGCTTAGTAACCGTATCTTCACCAGAATTTTTTACAGCCTATATTTTTATTCTTTTACTAGCGACACTGTTTCCAGTTTTTCCAACTATTTCTAATGTGGATGAAGCTTCAACTTTGGCTGAAAGATTTTACAGGACTGCTCTTCCAGTTTTTACTTTGACATTAATTACTATGGGTCACATGATGAGAATGACAAGGTCAGCGATAATAAATATCTTATCAAGTGAATATATTGAAATGGCAAAATTATCGGGAGCTTCTAGATACGAGGTAATTGTTAAACATGCACTTCCAAATGCTTGGGCACCTATTTCTCAAGTAATTGCAATAAACTTAGCTTATATGTTGATTGGCTCAGTTGTTGTTGAATATGTTTTTAACTATCAAGGTATTGGTAGGTTGATGGTCGGATCAGTCTATAATCGAGATTTACCTGTTGTTCAAGCTTGTGCATTAATTTTTGCATCAACATATGTAATATTAAATTTAATTGCTGACTTGATCGGCATTATTTCTAACCCAAGGTTACTATACCCAAAATGAGCGAAAATTTATCTTATTCTGCAAAAAGTGAAGTTGCAAATTTAATCAAAAGAAGAACTAGATTAGAAAGATTAAAAATTGCCTTATCAAAAGCTCCAATCTCAGCTTGGTTTGGTATGATTGTACTATTCATATATTTTTTTGCTGCAATATTTGCTCCCTTAATTGCTCCACATGGAGAAGCAGAAATATTCCCAGTAGCTTATGCTCCTTGGGGTGATGGCCATATATTTGGTACTGATCAAATTGGAAGAGATATTTTTTCTCGCATTATCTATGCTGCAAGAAATACAATTGGTATTTGTTTATTGGCTACTTTTATTGCTTTAGGAATTGGAACAGTATTTGGAATTATAGCTGCTTTGGATAGAAGGTATTTAGATCAACTATTAAGTAGAATAGTAGACACGCTTATGGCTATACCTGTAATGATTTTTACATTTATACTTTTATCAGTTTTTGGACCTACTAATTTTAATTTAATTGTCATTTTAGGAATTTTGGAATCAACTAGATTTTTTAGAATATCAAGATCAGTTGCTGTTGGTCAAGTTGTTCTAGAATATGTTGAGGTCGCGAGGCTAAGAGGTGAAAATTTATCATATATTATTTTCAGAGAAATACTTCCTAATATAGCTTCACCTTTGATTATTGAGTTTGGTTTAAGGTTCATATTTATAATTTTTACAATATCTAGTTTAAGTTTTTTAGGAATTGGAATTCAACCCCCTTCAGCAGATTGGGCATCAATGGTGAGGGAAAATGCAATACTTATTCAATATGCACAATATGATATAACAGCAGGTTTAACACCATTAATTCCAGCTGCTGCAATTGCTTTGCTTTGTGTATCAATTAATTTTGTTGTTGATTGGTATCTTTACATTACTAGCGGATTAAAAGATGACGTCAAATAAATCAAAAGAACTCCTACTTGAAATGAAAAATATCCATATTGATGGATTTTCAGATGAGAGATGGCATAAAATTTTAAAAGGTGTAGATTTGACTTTACACAGAGGAGAAATACTAGGATTAATAGGAGAGAGTGGTGCCGGAAAATCTACTATGGGTAAAGCTGCAATGGGCTATACCCAACCTGGTTGTAAGATTATAAAGGGAGAAATTAATTTTAACGGCATAGACCTCGCTAAACTAACTGAATTTGAAAAGAGAAAGATTTGGGGAACTAAAATATCTTATGTTGCTCAATCAGCAGCAGCATCTTTTAATCCTGCTCATAGATTAATGGATCAAACAATAAGTGCCGCTAATAGATTAAAGATAAATCCCACGGATGTATTAAAAAAAGATGCTGTACAACTTTATGAATCACTACAGCTTCCAGATGCGGAAAATATAGGAGATAGATACCCGCACCAAGTATCAGGAGGCCAACTTCAAAGAATAATGACTGCTATGGCTATGTCCCCAAGACCAGAGTTAATAATATTTGATGAACCAACTACTGCCTTAGATGTAACTACTCAAGTAGAAGTATTATCTGCTATGAGATCTATAGTAGACAAATTTAATACAGCAGCAATTTATATTACTCATGATTTAGCCGTAGTTGCTCAAATGGCTGATAGAATAAAAGTTTTGCGATACGGTGAAGAAGTTGAAGAAGCTGAAACAAGAGATATGCTATCAAACCCAAAAGAAGAATACACTAAATCTCTATGGTCAGTAAGATCACTGATCAAGCCTGAAGAAACAAATGAAGATTATATGTTGTCCATTAAAAATATTGATGCAGCATATGGCTCATCTAAGGTCTTACACAATGTTTCTATAGATATTCCTAAAGGTAAAACAGTAGCTATAGTTGGCGAAAGTGGATCAGGAAAATCAACAACAGCAAGAGTAATTACAGGCTTACTTCCTCAATTAAAAGGAGAAATAATTTTTGATGGAAAAAAATTGTCTCCAAAACTTGAACAAAGGTCAAAAGAAGAATTAAGAAGAATTCAAATAATTTTTCAAATGCCTGATACTGCAATGAACCCCCGTCAAACTGTTGATGAAATAATAGGAAGGCCAATAGAATTTTATCAAGGTATAAAAGGGAAAGAAAGAGAAGCAAAAGTTATTGAATTATTAAAAATGATTGAACTAGATGAAACTTTTTTAGATAGATTACCATCCGAATTATCTGGAGGTCAAAAACAGAGAATATGCATTGCAAGAGCTTTAGCGGCTAACCCAGATTTAATTATTTGTGATGAAGTAACATCAGCGCTAGATCAAATTGTTCAAGAAGGAATATTAAAATTACTCCAAAAATTACAAAAAGATCTTGGTGTTACTTATATTTTTATAACACATGATATAGCAACGGTTAAAGCAATCTCAGATGAAATAGTTGTTATGTATCAAGGTGAGGTAGTGGAACAGGGTTTGAAAAGTAAAATTTTGAATCCGCCATATCCTGATTATACAGAACTTTTATTGTCTTCAGTCCCAGAAATGGATCCTGATTGGCTAACCAATCTTCTGAATAAAAGATCTTCCTAGTAATCTATATTTTAAATAATGAATATATTTAAATTTTTACTTAATATTTTTTCTAGCAAAGAAAATAGAATAGATAATCTAGAAGCAAAAAATATAATGATAATTGAGAACAGTTTTAATAAAGATAATTTAACATTAGGTTCTATTTACAAAGTAAACCAAAATATAAAACTAAAAAATTTTAAAAATAAAATTCTTGAAGACAACTTAACAATAGTAGTTACTGACAATAAAGGTAAAACTATTGGATATATTTCTAAAAAAGAGATAGATAATATTCAATAAATGAAAATTAACCTTAGTAAAAAAAATTATATTATTTCTGCTGGTGCAGATGGCTTAGGTTTTGCTATAGCAAATAAAATAATCAGTTCTGGTGGAAAAGTATATTTATCTGATATAAATAAATCAAAAATTGATAAAATAAATTTAAACAAAAAATATCGTAATAAAATATTTGCTAAACACTTAGACTGCACAAATCCAAAAGACATTAAAGAATATTTTAAGTCTCTATCTAACTTAAAAAAAATAGATGGATTAATAAATAATATAGGCATTGCAGGACCTACAAAGTATCTTCAAAATATTTCAATAGATGAATGGGATAACACGATTAAAACCAATTTAAGTTCACATTTTTATTTCACAAAATTTGCTATTCCATTTTTAAAAAATGCTAAAAAAGGATCTATTATTAATTTATCTTCAACTGCAGGATTATATGGTTTTGCTCAACGTTCACCATATGCATCAAGTAAATGGGCAGTAATTGGATTAACTAAAACATTAGCAGTTGAATTAGGAAAATTTAAAATACGTGTGAATGCAATTTGTCCTGGTTCTGTTAATGGCGATAGAATGGATAGGGTAATAAATGCAAAAGCTAAATTAATAAATTCTTCAAATAAAAAAGTAAGAAAAGAATTAGAGTCAATGGTTTCATTAAACACATTTGTAGAAAAAGAAGATATTGCATCAATGGCATTATTTTTATTGAGCGATGCTTCAGAAAATGTATCTGGTCAAATCATGACTGTTGATGGAAACACTGAAAGAATGAATTAGTGGATAAAAACGCTGACTACATCATTGTTGGAGCAGGGTCAGCAGGTTGTGTTTTAGCTAACAGATTGTCTTCACAATCAAAGAATTCTGTAATTTTATTAGAAGCTGGCCCATCCAGTAAAACCTGGAAAGTTGATATGCCAAGTGCACTTCTATATGCAATGCATGATCCAAAATATAATTGGAAATATTATACTGAGCCTGAGCCGTTTCTAAATAATAGATCTTTATATTGTCCAAGAGGTAAAATGATCGGGGGATGCTCTTCGCATAACGGAATGGTTTTCGCTAGAGGTCATAAAGAGGATTTTGATAGATGGTCTTCAAGTGGTTTAACTAATTGGTCATATGAAAAAGTTTTACCTTTTTTTAAAAAATTAGAAACTTGGTCTCATGATAGTAATGTAAGAGGTAAAGAGGGGCCATTAAAAGTAAATAAATCAAACATAGATAAAAAATATCCTCTATTTAAAAAAGTTTTAGAAGCTGCACAAGAAGCTGGATATAAAATATTTAATGACTCTAACAGTATTGATAAGGAAGGTTTTGGAACTTTTGATGTAACAATAAACAATGGTGTTAGGCAAAGTGTTGCTAAGGCATATTTAGAGCCAATCCAAAATAGAAAAAATCTAAGAATAATAAATAATATTGATGTTAAAAAAATTCTTTTTAAAAATAAAACTGCAATTGGTGTTGAAACGATTAAAAAAAATATAACCAATAATTATTTAGCCAATAAAGAAGTTATACTTTGTGCTGGTTCAATTAATTCACCTAAAATTCTTCAACTATCCGGAATAGGTAATGAAACGTATCTTAAAAGCTTGGGAATAGAAGTTATTAATAATTTAGTTGGGGTGGGAGAAAATTTACAAGATCATTTAGAGATGTACATTCAGTATAAATCTAAAAAAAATGAAACATTACATACTCTAGCAACGAATTATCTTTATCAAGCTATTGAGGGATCAAAATGGTTTTTATTTAAAAAAGGTAGATTAGCAAACTCACATTTAGAATTAGGAGGGTTTGTTAAATCTGACAAATCATATAGTCATCCAAACTTACAATTTCATTTTTTTCCGTACTTAGTTATTAATCATGGTTTAGAAAATCCTAAGTTTGAAGCTTTTCAATTTCATGTATGTCCAAATAGACCAAAAAGCAGAGGTTTTATTAAAATTAAAACAAATAACTATAAAGATGATCCTAAAATTCAATTTAATTACCTTAAGCATGAGGATGATTTAAAACAAATGAGAGAAGGTGTAAGAATTGCTAGAAAAATTTTGTCTCAAAAACCACTTAAAGAGTATCTCGGTAAAGAAATTAGGCCTGGGAAAAATGTATCTAATCAAAATGAATTAAATGAAGTTATTAAAAATACATCTGAATCTGCGTATCATCCGTCATGCACTAATAAAATGGGTGAGGACAAAACTTCAGTTGTAGACCAAGACCTAAGGGTTCATGGAATTCAAAATTTAAGAGTTATTGATGCTTCTGTAATGCCAGATATTGTTAGTGCTAATTTAAATGCAACAACTATTATGATTGCTGAAAAAGCTTACGACCAAATAAATAGTACCGTTAGTTAGAGAGAAAAAATCTAATTTAATTAGATCGTTTTTCTTCTAAGAGTCCAACCGTATCTTTCGCTGTAGTATGCTTCGATACCATCAGCAAGATTAAGGTCATAATTTGAGTCTATAGATCCTTCAAGAACCTTCTTCTCAATAGAACTCTGCTCTAGGCTGTCTTTTTGGTTGTTAATATTTTCTGTTAATTTACTGTTCATATTTACAGATTTTACAAATACATAAAAAAATGAAAAAAAACTAGAGTTTTTCTTAGTTTTAATGTAAAGAAAATTACTTCGAATTTATTATTTTTGTAAATTTTGTAAATGAATATTGAATCTGACATAAATTTTGGCCCAAGGTTAAAAAAACAAAGGATAAGCAAAGGTTTTTCACAAGCTGAATTATCAAAAACTATTGGTATATCTCCTAGTTATTTAAATTTAATTGAAAGTGGAAAAAGAAAAATACCACTTTCCTTACTAATTAAAGCAGCTGATAAATTAGATTTATCAATTAAAGACTTCTCAACAGAATCTAGTAAACGACTACTTTCAGACGTAATGGATGTTTTAAGCAATGAGATTTTTGATGATTTAAAGATAACCAATTATGACACAAGTGACTTTATTGGTTCAAATCCTAACATAGCTAAGGCATTACTGACAATAAATGATTCTTTTAAAAGTTTTAAAGAAGATATGCAAAATCGACTTGAAACGATGGATGTCAATGCAAATCAAATTGAAAAACCAACAAGATTACCTGTAGAAATCGTTTCAGATATTCTTCAAGAAAATAAAAATTATTTTCATGATTTAGAAGTAAGTTCTGAAAATCTAAGAAAAGAAATAGGTCTTGAAACTGGACCTAACATTGGTTCTGGATCTAAATTATCACTTTATCTTAAAGAAAAACATGGAATTGAAGTTAAAATAGTGACCATAAACGAAGATGAAAAAATAGTTAAAAGATTTGATGAAAAATCCAAGATTTTTTATCTTTCTGAAATGTTAACTTACACATCAAGAAACTTTCATTTAGCATCACAAGTTGCTTATTTAGAGGCTAATGATGTTATCAATAAAGTTATTAAAGATAATAACGTCGAATCAGAAGAAGTAGAACCTTTGCTTAAACTATCTTTACTAAATTATTATGCTGCTGCTTTTATGATGCCTTATAACGATTTTTTAAAGAGTGCTAAATTACATAAATATGATGTAGAAATTTTGATGCATCATTATGCTTGTAGTTTTGAACAAGTTACACATAGATTAACAAATCTTCAAAGACCTGGAAACGAAGGAGTGCCATTTCATTTTTTAAAAACAGATATTGCTGGAAATGTGTCAAAGCGATTTTCTTTATCTGGTATTCATATACCAAGACATGGAGGTTCTTGTCCTAGATGGAATGTGTATACTGCTTTTTTAAATCCTGGAAAAATTCATCCTCAAATATCTAAAATGCCTGATGGACGAGTATATTTTTGTATAGCAAGAGCTTTTGAGAAAGGAATTGAAAAACATGGAATGCCTAAAAGTTTTGTTTCGATTGGTTTAGGTTGTGATATGAAATACGCTAAAGATCTAATTTATTCTGAAGGAATTGATCTTAATAATAAAAAATTACAAATGCCAATTGGAGTTTCGTGTAGGATATGCCCTAGAGTGGAATGTCAGCAAAGAGCTTTTCCTCCAATTGATAAAGAACTTAAATTAGATATAAAATATCGAGGGACGTCTCCCTACGTTACAATTTAGTTAAATTTTAACTAACATTTTGCCTAAATTTTTACCATTAAGTAAATCTATAAATGCTTTAGGAGCATTTTCTATATTTTCATAAATTGTTTCTTTAAATTTTATTTTTCCTTCTGAAATCCAATTTCGCATATCAGTTTCAAAAGGCTCATTATCATTTTCATGATCAAAAATTAAAAAACCTTTTATTGTTAATCTTTTTACTAATACGTGAGCCATATTTTTTAGTCCAGCAGGAGTAGAAGTTGAATTCATCTGAGATATTCTTCCACAAATAATAATTCTTCCAAAATTTTTCATTCGAAAAATCGCAGACTCTAAAAAATCACCCCCAACATTATCAAAATATAAGTCAAATCCTTCAGGACAAATTTCTTTTAAGTGAAGAACAAGGTTATCAATTTTTTTATAATTAAATGCCACATCAACATTTAATTCATTTTTTAACCAATCAACTTTTTCATCTGATCCTGTACTAGCATAAACTTTACATCCTAAATTTTTTGCAATTTGACAAACTGTTGATCCAACACTTCCACCTGCTGAAGATACAAGAATACTTTGTCCCTTTTGTATATTTCCATGATTAAAAAGACCAATATATGCTGTTTGACCTGTCATTCCTAAAGGTCCTAGATAAGTTTGCAATGGAAGATTGGAATTTTTTATTTTTTTTAAATCACCGCCTTTGCAAATGAAGTTATCTCTCATTCCAAAATTACTGAAAACAACATCTCCTTCTTTAAATTGTGAATCTTTTGATTTTTGTACTGACCCAATTGCATAACCTTCCATTTCCTCGCCTAGTAAAAAGGGTGGTTTATAATTTTTACGTTCTGTCATTCTTGCTCTCATATACGGATCAACAGATATCCATGAATTAAGAACATGAATATTATTTGTTTCATCTAATTCTAAAGTTTTAGATTTAATTTCAAAATCCTCTTCTTTGGGTAAGCCAGTTGGTATATAATTTTTTAAAGCTACATATTTTGAGATTATTGTCATAATTATAATTTATATTTTTTCTTTAATTCTAGCAAATCTATTAAGAAATTATCTCTTATGTTACTTAAATCTTTTATAGAATGATTATTTGATTGTTTTTTTGTTCCTTTGATGATTTTTTCTTTAAGCTTTTTTGTCAATTTTGGAGATTTCAGTTTAGTCCATGGAAGTTTTAATGCTGGTCCAAATTGATCTAACATGTGTTTCATACCCATTTCTCCTCCAGCAAGATGAAAAGTAAGAAAAGTTCCCATTAAAGCCCACCTCATACCAGGCCCATAAGTGATTGCTTCATCTAAATCTTTTGTTGAAGCATATCCATCATTTACAATATGTAACCCCTCTCTCCACAAAGCTTCTTGCAATCTATCAGATAAAAAGCCTGGTAATTCTTTTTCTACCGATAATGTCTTCATTTTAATTTTTTGATAAAATTTTTTTGCTTTATTTAGATATAAATTTGTAGTTTTTTTACCTTTTACAATTTCAACCAAAGGGAGAATATATACAGGGTTAAATGGATGAGCTATGATTAATCTTTTTGGATTAATACATTTTGATTGTAAATCTGATGGAAGTAAACCAGATGAACTTGAAGCAATTATTGAATTTGAGGGTGAATATTTACTTATATTTTTTATAACATCTTTTTTTAAAGTTAATCGTTCGGGGACATTTTCCTGAATTAACTCTGCATTTTTTACTGCTTCTTCAATACTGTCTACGATTTCCAAATTTTTGAAATTGATTTTTGTATTATATAATTTCTTTATAATTAAGTTTGTTCTTGTTATTTCTTCTTTTAGAAAATGTAATTGCTGAGAATTTTTATCAAATGCTTTGACTTTTATACCATTAGCGAGAAATCTAAGTATCCAGCCGGTACCAATTACACCAGTTCCAATGACAGCAATATTTTTCAAATTAAAAATGTTTTTTTAGTTTTAATTTCTCTCTAGTCTGTTGAGGGGATAAAATAGAAGCCCCCATATCTTCAACAATGCATCTTGCTTTTTCAACTAACTGTGCATTTGATGCAAAAACTCCTTTCTTTAAATAAAGATTATCTTCAAGTCCCACACGAACATTTCCTCCTAAAATAACTGCTTGTGCAGCCATGGGCATTTGTGATCTTCCTATTCCAAATCCAGACCAAATACCTTCAGTAGGTACCATTTCAGCCATTGCTTTCATTGCGCTCGTTGTTGCAGGTGATCCCCAAGGTATGCCAAGGCATATTTGATAAAAAGGAGGACCATCAATTAAACCTTCTTTATAAAGTTGGTTAGCAAACCATAAATGACCCATTTCAAAAGCTTCCATTTCTGGTTTCACTCCAAGCTCCTGCATTTTTTTTGCTGCAGTTCTTAGTTGTATCGGTGTATGAATAAATGTCATGTTTGAGTCACCAAAATTTAGTGATCCGCAGTCTAAAGTACAAATTTCTGGCAATAACTCTTCAACATGTTCTAATCTGCTTAATGCATCGATCATATCTGTATTTGCTCCCACGGGATTTAAAGGATCTTTACCTGTTCCAACTTCAAAATCACCACCCATACCTGTAGTAAAATTTAAAACTACATCAGTATCAGAAGAGCGAATTCTATCTGCCACTTCTTTATAATAACTTAAATTTCTAGAAGGTTTGCCATCAGGTTCCCTTACATGTAAATGAGCTATTGCTGCACCCGCTTTGGCAGCTTCAATTGAAGCATCAGCAATTTGTTTTGGTGTTATAGGTAATTCAGGATGTTTGCCTGCTGTATCTCCTGATCCAGTTACAGCACACGAAATTATTACTTCATTATTCATTAATTTAAACTACTATATTTTTTGAATTAATAAAGAAAAACAATGAAGATATATTTAAATTCAGGAAAAGTGAAAAAAGAATGGACCGATTACAATGGTCATATGAATTTGGCATTTTATATTCATCTTTTTGATGCTGGATGGGAAGTTCTTTTACAAAAATTTAATATGGGTGAAACTTCTGCAAAAACAGAGAAGAAAACTACTTTTGCCGTAGAGTCACACACAACTTATGACAAAGAAGTGAAAGAGGGTGATGAAGTAGATATTAATTTGTTATTTCTTGATAGGGATAAAAAAAGATTAATTTATAAATTAGAAATGACACATAAGCTTGAAGGTTATAGAGCAGCAACAACAGAGGTTTGTTCTTTGTATGTTGATTTAAATATTAGAAAAGTTTCTGAATTAGAATTAGAAAAGCAAAAAGATATAGATAAATTTATTCAAGAAAATAAAAATAATTTTGATCCAGGTAACCTTACACTAATCAATAAGCTAAAAAAATAATTATAAATTTCTATAAGGTGTTCTATTAAATATTCTTTGAACCATTGGAACAAATTCTTTTAAAGGAATTGTATCATAATTTGGATCAAATGATGCTTGATCCCATCTTTCACAAAAATCTATAGTGTCCTTAAAGAATTCATGACCTTTGAATTTATCTCTTAGATTTCTATCTTTTCCATAATAATGATTATAGTAGTAGGCTTGAAACAAACCGTGTTGTTCTACAATCCATCTTGTTTTTTCAGAAACAAAAGGTTTTAATACTGCAGCTGCAAGTTCAGAATGATTAAGTGGTGCAATTTCATCACCTATATCATGCAATAAGGAAGCTACCACCATTTCTTCAGAAGCTTGTTCACGTAACGCCCTTGATGCAGTTTGAAGTGAGTGTTCTAGTCTCGATACCTTATAGCCACCTAAAGAATTGTCTAAACTTTCTAGCACTCTTACTATTCTATCAGCTGTACCTTCAATAAATTTATCTTCAAAATTAGCAAGAAGTTCATAATCCTCTTTATCACCATGTTTCATTTCAGTGAATTTTACTTCATCTTTAGACATGAAATAATTATACATATTTTTAAATTTTATGAAACTAATTCCTGAATGGTATGAACACCAATATTGTTTGATTGCTTGGCCATGTAATAAAGATCTTTATGGTAAAATTATTAATAAGGCCAGAGATGAAGTTGCAAATGTAATTAATGAAATTGCAAAAACTGAGCATGTTATTGTTTTGTCAAATAAAGAAGACATAAATGAAATTCTAAATAAAACTGATCATAAAAATATAGATATTGTAGAATGTAAATTAGATGATTCTTGGATGCGAGATATTGCACCAATTTTTTATAACGAAGATGAAAAATTAAAATCAATTAGCTTTGAATTTAATGGTTATGGAAAGTATCCAGGTTATTTAAATGATAATAAAATATCAAAATTTATTTCAAACTATTTAAATATCCCAACAATAACTTCTGACTTAGTCATTGAAGGAGGAGCAATAACTTATGATGATAAAAAAAATTTATTTAGCACTAAAAATGTAATATTTAATAAAAATAGAAAACAAAAACATAATAGTGAATATATAATTGAAAAATTAAAGCTATTGTTTGACTTAAATTATATTTTTTTCTTTGAAAATGGACTAATGGAGGATGACACAGATGGTCATGTAGATAATTTATTATGCCCAATAGGAAAAAATAAATATTTAATTGCTACAACTCACAAATTAGATCCTAATTTTGAAATATTAGAAAAAAACAAATCTGATCTTATTAAATTTTTTAAAGATACTAATCAGACATTTGATTTAATTGAAGTTCCTTTACCTACAAGAAAAAAGATTAATAATAAGAATATTATTAGCTCATATATAAATTTCTATTTCAGTAAAAATAAAATTATCTTACCTAAATTCAATGTTAAGGAAGACAATGAGGTAAAATTAACTTTTGAAAATTTATTCCCAAATCGAGAGATTATAATGTTGGAAACAGAAAATATAAATTATGGTGGAGGAAATATTCATTGTATAACAATGAATGTACCAAAAATATGAAGGTAAAAGTAGCAACATCACAATTTAAGGCTTTTAAAGGAGACTTTGAAGCTAATTTAAACAAAGCAATTAGTTTAGTTGAAAAAGCTTCAAATGAGAATGTTGATATTTTACTTCTGCAAGAATTATTTCAAGATTATTATTTTTGTTCAACAAAAAATGATAAATTTTTTGATCTTGCAATTGATTTTCCTTCCCATCCAATGTTCGAAAAATTATCTAATATTTGTAAAGATAAAAAGATTTCATTACCAATTAGTTTTTTTCAAAAAAAGGAAAATAAGTTTTTTAACTCTCTAGTTATGATTGATTCTTTCGGTAAAATAAGTGAAGTTTATAATAAATCTCACATCCCTGAAGGGCCTGGATATAATGAAAAGTATTATTTTGAAAAAGGCAATACAGGTTTTATGGTTTTTGACACCCCTCTGGCAAAAGTTGGCTGTGCAATTTGTTGGGATCAGTGGTTTCCTGAATGTGCAAGAATACTAACATTGAAAGGAGCAGATTTAATTTTTTATCCATCAGCAATTGGCTCTGAGCCACACATGCCTGAACTAAATTCCAGGGATCATTGGATTAATACAATGGTAGGACATGCTGCTGCAAATCAAATTCCTATAATAACCTCGAATAGAATAGGGAAGGAGGTCGAAGCAGATATTGAATTAAATTTTTATGGTAATTCTTTTATACTGGATCATCTTGGAAATGTAATAAACCGTATGAATGATAAGGATGAGGGAATAATAACTGCGACTTTAGATTTGTTAATTTCAAGAGAATATAGAAAATTATGGGGTAACTTTAGAGACAGAAGACCCGATCTATATAAAAAAATTCTCGATTTTTAATTTATTTTATTTAATGTAATTTTTATTTAGGAGGGGAATAATGCTTAAGTATTTTATATCTCTATTAGTTTTAATTTCTTTTTCAGCTCAGGCTAAAGAAGAATTATTTATTTACAATTGGTCTGACTATATTGCCGAAGATACAATTGAAAATTTCGAAAATGAATTTGGCATTGATGTAACTTATGATGTTTTTGATTCTAACGAAGTTCTTGAAGCTAAACTTTTAGCTGGTGGGTCTGGCTATGATATTGTCGTGCCTTCTGGTTCTTTTTTAGAAAACCAAATCAAGGCAGGAGTTTTTCAAAAACTTGATAAATCTGAATTATCGAACTTAGGAAATTTAGATCCTGAAGTTTTATCAAAGATAGATGCTCATGATCCAGGCGGTCAGTATTCAGTAAACTACATGTACGGCACAACTGGCATTGGTTACAATACTGATAAGGTAGATGAAGATGAAGTTACTAGTTGGAGTGTATTATTTGACCCAGCTATAGCTTCTAAATATGAGGATTGTGGTATAGCAATGTTAGATGCACCATCTGAAGTAATGGAAATTGCCTTAAAATATGTAGGTAAAGATCCTAATACTGAAGACGAAAATGATTATAAGGCTGCTCTTTCAATGTTGCAGGAAATTAGACCTTTCATTAGGTATTTTGATTCCTCTCAATATATTGATGATCTCGCTAATGGTGAAATTTGTCTAGCTATGGGATGGTCAGGTGATGTTTTTATTGCTGCTTACGAAGAAATAGAACCAGTTTGGTATTCTATACCTTCAGAAGGAACAGTAATTTGGTTTGATATGATGGCAATTCCAGCTGATGCAAAAAATGTTTTAAATGCACATAAGTTTATAAATTATATTTTGCGCCCTGAAGTTGCTGCAGATATTACTAACTATGTTTGGTATTCTAACCCAAACAAAGCAGCTAATGAGCTAGTTGACCCAGAAATTTTAGGAGACCCAGCTATTTATCCAGATGAAGCAACTTTAAGTATGCTATTTGCTGATACTGCTGACTCACCTAAAAAAGCACAATTATCAACTAAATATTTTAATAAATTTAAATCAAATTAAAAAATATACTTCATTTCAGCACTAATATATTAATATTAGTGCTGATTTAAGATGGATAATAATTTTCTTGTAATTGAAAATATTTCTAAATCCTTTGGAGATAACAAAGTTTTAGAAAATATTAATTTAAATATATCAAAATCTGAATTTTTTGGTCTCTTAGGATCTTCTGGTTCAGGCAAAACTACCTTACTAAGAATATTAGGCGGATTTGAGAAGCCGGATACAGGACGTATAATACTCGATGGAATTGACATAACAAACCTTGAGCCTTTTGATAGGCCATTAAACTATATGTTTCAATCGTATGCTTTATTTCCTCATTTAAATGTATTTAATAATTTAGCTTTTGGAATAAAAGAAAATTTTACTCAAAAAGAAATTGAAATAAACGTAAGAAATATCGCCGAACTTTTATCTATTGAACATTTATTAAATAGAAGAATTAAGCAATTATCAGGGGGAGAGCAGCAACGAGTTGCCCTTGGAAGGTGCTTAATAAAAAAACCTAAGTTATTATTATTAGATGAGCCTCTTGCGGCACTAGATAAAAAACTAAGATCAAAAACACAATTAGAGTTAACAACACTCCAAAAGAAACTAAAAATTACATTTGTTTTTGTCACCCATGATCAGGAAGAAGCAATGTCCTTATCTGATAGAATGGCAATAATGAAGAATGGTCTTATTTTGGAATGTTCTAGCCCTGAAGAGATTTATGAAAATCCTAAAAGTCTTTATACTGCCAATTTTATAGGAATTGCAAATATAATTGAGATTTATAAGAAAGATGAAAATTTTTATTCTGATGATTTAGGTATAAATTTTAAATTAAACAAAGAATTAAAAAATACAAAAACTAATATTTTACTAAGACCAGAGAAAATAAAAATACAATCAATAAATAATTTGAAAACAAGTTTATTTAATTCCTTTAGTGGAGAAATTTTAGAAAAATCATATTTGGGAAGCTTTACACGTTATGAAATTAAAATTAAAAATATGATAATTTCAGTTTTAGATCAGAATTTTAACTCCAACTCAAATTATAATTTCCCAAAAGGGGAGAAAGTCATTTGTACTTGGGAAAGTGAATCAATTAAGGCTTTAGAGGATTAATTGAAAAATAAATTATTTGAAAAATATTTTGTTTTTAGTCCTTATTTTTGGCTTGTTCTATTTTTTTTTATACCATTAGCTATAATTTTTAAAATATCAATTTCGGTATCAGAATGGGGTATGCCTCCTTATCAAGATATTTTTCTTTTTGATAATGGATTTAAGATCAATACTACATTTGAAAACTATGTTTATATATTTAGTGATTATTACTACATTGGATCTTTTGTAAACTCTTTGATACTAGCTCTAATATCTACTTTTTTTTGTTTACTTATTGGGTTCCCATTAGCTTTTTATATTGCGACTTCAAATATCAGATTAAGAAATATCCTATTAGTTTTAGTAGTAATTCCATTTTGGTCATCATTTTTATTAAGAGTATATGCATGGAAAATAATTTTACAGAATAATGGAATTTTAAATGTAATACTTCTAAATCTAGGCATAATATCAGAACCACTTCAATTATTATACAATCAATATGCTGTCATCATGGGAATTGTATACACTTATTTACCTTTGATGATTTTACCGCTCTATGGATACTTAAATAAATTTGACTTAAATTTAATTGAAGCATCAAAAGATTTAGGATTAAATCGTATTAAAACCTTTTTTAAAGTTATTCTTCCTTTGTCTGTTCCAGGAATTGTTGCCGGATCTTTATTAGTTTTTATACCTGTTGTTGGAGAATTTATTATACCTGAAATGTTAGGTGGTAGTGATAGATTGTATTATGGAAAAATATTATGGGAGGAATTCTTTGTTAATAGAAATTGGCCCGGTGCTAGTGCTTTAGCTTTTAGTGGAATTATTATTTTGGTTTTGCCAATTGTTATTTTTCAAATACTTTATTCTCGTTGGAGTCAAAAAAATGAAATCTAGTTTAATCAAAAGTACAGTTATTTTTTTAGGTTTATTTTTTTTATATTTCCCAATTTTAGTTTTAATTTTTTACTCATTTAATGAAAATAAGAGAGTAATGGTTTGGAAAGGATTTTCTTTAAGATGGTACAATGAATTATTTAATAATGAACAAATAATTGAGGCATTTATTATTAGTATTAAAATTGCAGCTTTGTCTGCAACTTTTGCTACAATTTTAGGAGTTATGATTGGATATTCACTTGTAAGAATAAGAAAAATTCCTTTTAAATCATTCTATATTTTTCTTTCTTCAACACCTTTGGTTTTACCAGAATTAATTTTAGGTCTTTCAATGTTACTTTTTTTTATAAGCTTAAATAATGTAATTGGATTTCCATCATCTAGAGGACAATTAACTATTTTTATATCGCACGTTACTTTTTGTATTGCATTTGTCGCAATTATTATTCAAGCAAGATTAACTGACTTTAACAAAAATATTGAGGAAGCTGCGATGGATCTAGGCTATAATTATACAAAGGTACTCTATAAGATAACTTTACCAATAATTTTGCCTTCTATTATTGCTGGTTGGTTATTAGCTTTTACAATTTCTTTAGATGATCTAGTTGTTGCAAGTTTTACTACTGGGCCTGGAGCTAACACATTGCCAATTGTAGTTTTTTCTAAAGTTAGATTAGGATTGAGTCCTGAAGTAAACGCATTATCAGCAATTTTAATGTTTGCTTTAATAATAATTGGTTTATTTTATTTTTATTTTAATAAAAAATTTAAACATTAAGTAATAAATATTCTCGCTCCCAAGAACTTATTACTGATAAATAAGCTTGATACTCAACTCTTCTTATCGCAGCAATCGACCTCACAAATTTTTCGTTAAATATAGATTTTATATCTTCATCATTTTCAAAGAGAGTTAACGATTCATCCATATTTTTAGGTAAATTAGAATTTTTATCTTTAAATGCACTATCTTTAGTTTCTGGATTTGGTTTTAAATTGTTTTTCATTCCTAAATATCCTGAAGCTAAATTAGCTGCAAAAACAAGATATGGATTTGTATCAGATCCAGGAATTCTATTTTCAATACGTATATTCCTTTCCTCAATTGATGGAATTCTAAAACCACAACTTCTATTACCTATTCCCCATTTAACATTTTTAGGAGCACCCCAAGTTGCAAACAATCTTCTAAATGAATTTATATTTGGAGCGTATATAGGCATTAATAATGGAGTATATTTTTCCAACCCACCTAAATAATTTTTCATTTTTTTTGAAATTTTAGATGATTGATTAAAAAAAATATTTTTATTTTTTTCATTATATATCGATTGATGTATGTGCATTGCACTACCTGGTTGGTTCTCCATAGGTTTTGCCATAAATGTTGCATGAAGTTTATGTTTCAAAGCCGACTGTCTTAGAGTTCGTTTAAATAAAAATACCTGATCTGCTAGATCTAAAGGATCACCATGCTGAAAATTAATTTCCATCTGAGCTGAACCAGATTCATGGTTAATAGTATCAATTTCAATATTTTGTGCTTCACAATAATTATATACATCTTCAAAAAGATGATCAAATTCGTTAACAGCATCTATACCCAAGGCTTGCTTACCTGTTTCTTGTCTACCTGATTGACCCACTGGCACTTCAAGAGGATAATCTGAGTCAGCATTAGGTTTTACTAAATAAAATTCTAACTCTGGTGAAACAATTGGAGTTAATTTATCTTTTTTATAAAGTTTAAGAATATTTTTTAGAGCATTCCTACTAGAATTTATAACATCATCTCCGTTAAGATTTATTGCATCGCAGATAATTTGTGCAGTAGGGTCTTCGTACCATGGCACTACTCTCATTGTATTAAAATCTGGTTTTAAAATTACATCAATGTCAGTTGGATTGTAAACACTTCTTGGTAAAGCACCGGCAGAGTCCTCAGTTGCATAATCTCCTGATATTGTTTGAATAAAAGTTGACTGTGGTAATCTGTGACTTTCATCTTCCAGTCCTTTTAAAAATTTATTAGTTGGTAAAATTTTTCCCCTTGCTATACCTCCAAGATCTGGAACTAAACATTCAACTTCTGTAATAGAGTTTTCATGAAACCAATTTTGAAATTTTTCAATCATATTGAGACTGTTTGTTTACTAATTATTATTAAACCATTAAAGATAAGTTAATGTTTACTACAAAAAAAAGGACCTTTAATCAACATGATAATGAAAAAGAGAGTTTTTATAAATTTTCGGCACCTAATTTTCCTAATCAAATTAAATTAAATGAGAATATTTCAACTGATGTATGTATTATTGGAGGTGGTTTAACAGGTATTTCTTCTGCATTAAATTTATCTAATCAAGGTTTATCAATAACTATTTTGGAAGCAAACAAAGTTGGATCTGGTGCCTCTGGTAGGAATGGTGGTCAACTAGGAATTGGTATGAGAAAGGATCAGTTCTACCTGGAAAAAAAATTTGGTATTGAAAAATCAAACTTTTTTTGGAAAGTTGGATTAGATGCTGTGTCAAATGTAGTTAATTTAATTGAAAAATACAAAATTGATTGTGCTCTTAGACAAGGTGTTCTTCATGTTGGCAACACAAAAAAAGATTATAAGTATTTTGAAGATGAAATTGAGCATATGCAGAAGAATTATAATTATAATAACTATGAATACTTTGATCACAATTCAATAAGAGATGAAGTTAATAGTGACAGATATTTTTCTGGGATGCTTTTAAAGGATTCTTATCATTTGAACCCATTAAAACTAACATATGGCTTAGCAGAACAGTGTTTAGCAAATGGTATAAATATATATGAAAATTCTCCAGCTGATAAAATTATTGATAATCAAAAAGAAGTTATAATTCATTCTGGAAAAAATATTATTAAAGCGAAGAAAGTAATTATTGGTTGTAATGGTTATCTTGATAATCTTTTAGGATCAAAAAGAAATTATTTTATGCCTATAAACAATTATATTATTGCAACTGAACCTCTCGGAAAAAATCTGGCAACTAAATTAATCAAAAGAAATTGTGGCGTAATAGATTCTAGATTTATGATTGATTATTATAGATTTTCAGAAGACTACAGACTTCTTTTTGGAGGACCTGAAACAATTACATCTCATTTTGTAAAAGATGCAAAGAGTTTTGTTTCTAAACGAATGTATAAAGTTTTTCCTGAATTAAAAAAATTTAAAATTGAATTTTCTTGGGGAGGTACCTTGGCAATATCGATTAATAGATTGCCTATTTTTGGAACTATAATGAATCAAAAGTTATATTATGCTCATGCTTACTCTGGGCATGGTTTAGCTATGAGTATTATGGGAGGAAAAATGGTAGCTGAAAAAATTTTAAATAAATCAAATAATTTTGATATGTTTGAGCAAATTAATCATTTTAAAATTCCAGGTGGCAACATGTTTAGAAGACCATTGTATTCTTCAGCCATTATTTATTATAGGTTAATGGATTATTTAAATAGATTGTAATTACTTAATTGCTCTTCTTAATCTGTCATTTATAGTTTTGCCAAGCCCTTTATCAGGTATTTCTACTACAGCAATTTTTTTGCATCTACTTTGATCTAATTTATGAAGATAATGATAAAAATTTTTTGCTGCTTCATTTAAATTTTTTTTATTACTCAAATTTAAATTAATTATTTTAGACTTTAATTTATTATTACCAAAATTTAATAAACCTTCATTTTTTAGTATTCTCTTAGCATTCATTCTTATTGGCTTTAAAGTTGAATAATGTTTTTTTAAATTACCAGGAGAAATAGATGATTTCTTTTTAATTTTTACTTTTGCATATTTATTTAGCTCTTCAACAGTTATGCTGCCATATCTTAATACTTCAATTTCATTATTGGTATCAATTCTAACAACTGTGGACTCTAGTCCATGAGAAGACTGTTTATCTTTTAAAACAAATATTTTTTTTACTAGAATAGGATCAATATCCATAATATTGGTTACGGAAGTTCTTTCTGACAGATTAGCACTAGGGGCTGCAATAGGTAGGTCAAATAAAGTAATTAATTTTTTAGCCAATTTATTACCAGGAATTCTGCAGCCAACTAAAGTTGAGTTATTAGAGACTAATTTTGATATTTTAGAATTTTTCTTTTTTTTTAATATTATTGTCAAAGGACCAGGCCAGAATTTTGAACCTAATTTTTTTTCAAATTTATTTAAAATAAAATATTTTTCTATTTGTTTAATACTTTTAAAGTGACAGATAATTGGATTACTTCTTGGTCTTTTTTTTACTTTAAAAATAGATTTTACAGCCTCATCATTTGTTGCATCTGCTCCAAGACCAAATACTGTTTCTGTGGGAAATATTACAAGTTCTCCACTGCTTAATAAATTTTTTGCAATATCTAACTTATTTTTTTTCATATTTTTTTATAAAATGTTTCCATCTATCTTTAAAATAGTTATTATCAATACTTGTATATGGGAAAAGTTATAGCATTTTCGAATCAAAAAGGTGGTTCAGGTAAATCAACTCTTTCAGCAAATTTATCAGTTTTGTGGAGCAATAGTGGTTACAAAGTAGCTGTTATAGATGCTGATGCACAAAAAAGTCTATCATATTGGCTTGAAGCAAGAAAATCTTATTATGGTGAAGATGATATTGGAATAACTCAATTAAATTTTGATATAAGGAATTTAATAGATGAAATTAAAGCCATAAAAAGAAAGTACGACTTTATAATAATTGATAGCCCTCCATCTATAACTTTTGAAACAATGCAGGTTGTAAAAGCTTCTGATAGAGTATTTGTTCCAGTACAACCAAGTCCAGTAGACTTAATGGCTACACTTCCTTTTTTAAAAATTGCAAAACAAGAAAGAAAAAATCCAATAATTATTCTTAATAGAGTGATGCCGAGAGCAAAATTAACTGACGCAATGATTTTGCGTTTAAGATACGCTGGTGCTAAAATTGCTCGCTCCCGACTGTCGAGCAAAGTATTATTTGCAGAAACATTCTCAGTTGGAAGGGGTGTAGTAGATATAAGTGTTACATCAGATGCTTCAAAAGAAATAATTAATGTTGGAAACGAAATTTTAAGAAATTTCTAACTTAATGTCTGATATTACAACTGTTATACTTGCTGCAGGCAATAGTACGAGATTTAAAGCAAGTAAATCAAAGCTTGTTTATCAATTATGCGGGTTACCAATTGTTTCACATATTTTTAATATTGCAAAAAAAATATCTGGTAAAAATATATTAGTTGTATCTAATGAAAAAAATAAAGAAGAATTAAAATTAATATTAAATACTTCAAAGTTAGTTGTTCAAAAAAAACAAAAAGGAACCGCTGATGCAATTGAGCAAGTTAAAAAATATGTTAAATCAAAAAATATTTTAATTTTATTTGGTGATACACCTTTAGTTGAAATTAAAGATATAAGAAAACTAGTAAGTAAATTTAAAAAAAGTAAAGCGAAAGCTTCATTAATTGCATTTAATACCTCAGAGCCACATGGTTATGGTAGGTTATTATTGAATAACAACTACGTTGAAGAAATAATTGAGCAAATCAATTTAAAACCTGAACAAAAAAAAATTAATTTATGTAATTCTGGTATTTTGATAGCAAATACTAAATTATTATTTGATAATTTAAAAAATATTAAAGAAAATAAAATTAAAAAAGAAAGATATCTTCCTGATATATGCAAAATTTTTTCAAAAAAAAATATTCCTATTAATTATATTGAGTGCAACAAAGAAACAATGTTGGGCATAAATACATTGGATGATTTTAATGTTGTACAAAATATCTTGCAAAAAAAATACGTAAAAAATTTTATAAAAAATGGAGTCAATTTTTTAAAACCCAATACTTGTTATTTAAGCTATGACACCAAAATTGAACCTACTGTTACAATTGAAAGCAATGTTACAATAAAGGAAAAAACAATTATAAAAAAAGGTTCAATAATTAAAAGTAATTCATACTTAGAAGAGGTTACAATAGATGAAAATTCACATATTGGTCCAAGTGCTAGATTAAGGCCAAAAACAAAAATCGGAAAAAAATCAAGGATTGGTAACTTTGTTGAAATAAAAAATTCTAAAATTGGAAATAATGTTTCTATTGCTCATCTTTCATATGTTGGAGATTCAGAAATAGGAAATAATGTGAATATAGGTGCCGGCACTATAACTTGTAACTATGATGGAAAGAAAAAACACAAAACGATAATAAAAGATAATGTATTTATAGGTTCAAACACATCACTCATTGCTCCAGTTGTAATTGAGTCTAAATCTAGAATTGGCGCAGGTAGTGTTATCACTAAAAATATTCCCAAAAATTCACTTGCTATTGAAAGATCAGCCTTAAAAATTCTAAGAAATAAAAGATCTAAATAATAACCCTTGTTTCAAGATATATTAGGGTTTATGAGCCTTTTCAAATTATGAGCGATAAATGGTCACCAAATAGTTGGAGAAATAAAAATGCTCTTCATATGCCTAACTATCAGAATGAAGATCATCTAAATAAAACTCTAAATGAAATTTCCAAATATCCACCTTTAGTTTTTGCTGGAGAAGCGAGACTATTAAAAAAGAAACTTGGAGAAGTTTCAAACGGAAATGCTTTTTTATTACAAGGTGGAGATTGTGCAGAAAGTTTTGCAGATTTTCATCCAGATAATATTAGAGATACATTTAAAGTTATTTTACAAATGGCTGTTGTATTAACGTTTGGCGCTTCTTGTCCAATTGTTAAAGTAGGAAGAATTGCTGGACAGTTTGCAAAGCCAAGATCATCTGCAACAGAAGTTATTAATGATTTAGAACTTGAGTCTTATAAAGGCGATATAATTAATGGGATAGACTTCAATCAAAAAGACAGAGATCCTAATCCAGATAGATTAATTCAGGCCTACAATCAGTCTGCATCTACACTTAATCTTTTAAGAGCTTTTTCTCAGGGCGGTTTTGCCAATTTAAATAAAATACATCAATGGAACCTAAATTTTGTCAAAGGTGAGAATGCTGCTAAATTTAGAGAGATATCTTCTAGAATTGACGAATGCTTATCTTTTATGGAGGCATGTGGAATAAATGGAAACAGTGTAAGACAATTAAATGAAACAGACTTCTTTACAAGTCATGAAGCTTTACTTCTTCAATATGAGGAAGCATTAACAAGAATAGATAGTACTTCAGGTAAGTGGTACGATGTTTCAGCTCATATGTTGTGGGTAGGTGACAGAACACGACAACTTGATGGAGCACATATTGAATTTTTAAGAGGTATTGAGAACCCTATAGGTATTAAAGTAGGTCCAAGCACAAAGACAGAAGAACTATTAAAGATATTAGATGTGTTGAATCCAAATAATGAAGCTGGAAAAATAACGCTGATATGCAGAATGGGTCATGAAAAAGTTAGTGGAATACTTCCAAAAATAATTAGATCAATTAATTCAGCTGGTAAAAATGTTGTTTGGACTTGTGACCCCATGCATGGAAATACTATCAAATCTAACACGGGTTTTAAAACTAGGCCATTAAAAGATATAATTTCTGAAATTCAGCAATTTTTTCAAATTCATAGAAGCGAAGGAACATATCCAGGCGGCGTCCATTTAGAAATGACTGGTCAAGATGTTACAGAATGTATGGGAGGTCTTCAAGAAATAACAGATGAAGATTTAAAAAATAGATATCATACATATTGTGATCCGAGACTAAATGCCTCGCAGTCTCTAGAATTGGCTTTTTTATTATCAGATTTTTTAAAAGAAGAAAAATTGCTCTCAAAGCAATCTTCAAATTTATAAATTTATATTTATATAATACTTATGAATTCAAAAGATAAAATCGTATACATTACCAATTGGATTAAAGATTACGCTAAATCTATAAATAATAATCCAACTACACTAGTAATAGGAGTGTCAGGAGGAGTTGACTCAGCTCTTACTAGCACCTTATGTGCTCAAACTGGTTTAAAAACTATAGCTGTTTCAATGCCAATTAAGCAAAATTCATCACAACATGATTTAAGTTTAAGACATTTAGAATTTTTAGAGCAAAATTACCCAAATGTAGAAACAAAAATAATCGAGCTAGATAATGTTTTTAAAACATTTCAAAATACAATGCAAAATTTTGATAGTGAGTTAGCTTTTGCAAATTCAAGATCTAGACTAAGAATGGTAACTCTATACCAAATAGCTCAAAGTAATAATGGTATAGTTGTCGGTACTGGAAATAAAGTTGAAGATTTTGGTGTTGGATTTTATACAAAATATGGTGATGGAGGTGTAGATATATCGCCAATAGCAGATTGTACTAAAACTGAGGTGTGGGAATTAGCCGAAGAAATTGGGGTTATAAAAGATATTATTAGCGCAGCACCGACAGATGGTTTATGGGATGATAGTAGAAATGATGAAAGCCAGCTTGGTCTTTCATATAAGCAATTAGAAGAAGCAATGGATAATAAGTCTAGTGAATATTACAGTAGATACGAAGAAATTAGAAAGCCAAATCTTCATAAGATGAAGCCTATTCCCGTTTGCGAAATTCCTAAAGAATAATATGAAGTGTAGGTTCGCTCCTAGCCCTACAGGAAAAATACATATCGGTAATGCTAGATCAGCAATTTTGAATTGGATTTTTTGTCATAAAAATCAAGGTGAGTTTGTATTAAGAATTGATGATACTGATGCCAATAGGAGTTCTAAAGAATTTGAGACAAGTATCAAAGATGATCTTAAATGGCTTGGATTAAATTGGAGTTACACTTTTAATCAGTCCTCTAGACAACATATTTACAATGAGAAAATCCAAATTCTAAAACAAAAGAAAAGACTTTATCCATGTTTTGAAACAGAAGAGGAATTAGCTTTAAAGAAAAAATCTTTGTTATCATCTGGAAAACCACCTATTTATGATAGATCATCATTAAATCTAAGTGATGAAGAAGTAGAAAAAAAAATAGAATCAGGAATCCAACCCCATTGGAGATTCAAATTAGATCATGAAAATATTAGTTGGAAAGATATTATTAAAGGAGATGTTACATTTGATGCAAAAAATTTGAGTGATCCTGTTTTAATTAGAGCTGATGGAACATTGTTATACCATTTACCTTCAGTCATTGATGATATTGAAGAAAAAATTACACATATTATTAGAGGGGAGGATCACATAGCTAATACTGCCTATCATATTCAAATTTTTAAGGCTCTTGAATCTTCTATTCCATCATTTGCTCATCATCCATTCTTAGTTGATGAAACTGGTAAGGGTTTTAGCAAAAGACTTGGAAGTCTTTCAATTGAAAATTTTAGAGACGAAGGATATGAAAATATATCGTTACTTAATTATTTTCTATTTATTGGTTCGAGCAGTAATATTGATCCAATCAAAGATTTAAATGAAATAGTAAAAAAATTTGATATTCAAAGCTTATCTAGATCTTCTGCTAAATTTTCAATTGAATCCTTAAGAAATCTTAATGAAAATACCATTAAATTATTTAGTTATAATGAGATTAGTCATAAGTTAAAAAATATAAAATCAAATTTTCAAAAAGAGAGTTTTTGGCGTTTTATTAAAAATAATATTTCATTTATTAAACAAGCTAAAGAATGGGAAGAAGTAATTACAAAAATAAATAATGCTAAAGATTTAAATATTGATGATAATTTTATTAATACGGCAGTTGATGAATTACCTGAGGATCCTTTTGATGAAACAACATGGGATCATTGGACATCAAAAATTAACAAAAAAACTGGGCTTAAAGGAAAAGATTTATTTATGCCTTTGAGGTTGATTTTGACAGGAAAATCTCATGGACCCGAATTAAAATATCTACTACCATTATTTGATAGAGACGAAATCTTGCAAAAACTTGGAAAAATCTAGTAAATTTAAATTTATACTCTATTAGCGATCTAGTAATTATGGAAGATAAAGTATATTTATTCGATACCACACTTAGAGATGGTCAGCAAACAACAGGAGTTAATTTTTCTGTTAGTGACAAAATGAATATATCTCAACATCTTGATGATTTAGGAATAGATTACATTGAAGGTGGATGGCCGGGAGCAAATCCTACCGATAATGATTTTTTTTCAAGAAATACAAAATTTTCAAAAAGTAAATTAACTGCCTTTGGTATGACAAGAAGACCAGGGAGAAGTGCAGATAACGATCCAGGATTAAATGCACTTATTAATTCAAGCGCAAGTTGTGTTTGTATTGTAGGTAAATCATCATCATTTCATGTAAAAAATGCTTTAGAAATATCTGAAGATGAAAATTTAAAAATGATCAGTGATAGTATTCAATCAATAAAAAATAAAAACAAAGAGTCAATTTTTGATGCAGAACATTTTTTTGATGGCTTTAAAGAAAATAAAGAGTTTGCATTGAATTGTATTAAAGCAGCGTATGAGGCTGGTGCAAGATGGGTTGTTCTTTGTGATACAAATGGGGGAACTCTTCCTGATGAAATTTACAATATTGTTTCAGAAGTAGTAAAAGTTATACCAGGTCAAAATGTTGGTATACATGCTCACAATGATACTGATAATGCAGTTGCAAATGCATTAGCAGCTATTAATGCTGGAGCAAGACAGATACAGGGAACGATTAACGGTTTAGGAGAAAGATGTGGAAATACTAATTTAATTTCCTTAATTCCATCTTTGGTTTTAAAAACAAAATATAAAACAAACATTTCAAAAGATAAATTAAAAAATTTAATTCACATTTCTAGAACCTTGAATGATATTCTTAACATGCCTTCAAGAAAAAATGCTCCATATGTTGGAGATCATGCTTTTTCTCATAAAGGTGGATTGCATGCATCCGCAATAGAAAAAAATTCTTCAACTTATGAACATATTGAACCAGAAATAGTTGGTAATTCTAGAAACGTCGTAATTTCTAATCAGGCAGGAAGATCTAATATATTAAATCAATTAAATAAGATTAATATTGATCTACCTAAAAATGAAATCAATAATATTTTAGAGATTATTAAGGAAAAAGAATCAGAAGGATATTCATTTGATACTGCTTTAGCTAGTTTTGAATTATTAGTAAGACGTCACCTTGGTCATTTTGAGGATTTTTATAACTTAGAAAAATTTAGAGTCACAGATGAAAGAAGATGGAATGCTAAAGGTGAAATTGTTACTGAAGCAGAGGCTACAATATTTTTAAAAGTTAAAGATTCTAATATGATGACAGTGGGTACTGGAAATGGTCCAGTTAATGCTATTGATAGTGCATTAAGAAAAGCTCTTATTGATTATTATCCTGATCTAAAAGATTTAAAGCTAACTGATTACAAAGTTATGATTCTTTCATCAGAAAAAGGTACAGGTGCTATAACAAGAGTATTAATTGAATCTTCTGATTCTACCAATACACACTGGACAACTATTGGTGTATCTCCAAATATCATTGATGCATCTTATAGCGCTATTTTTGATAGTATTACTTTTAAGTTATTTAATGATTTAAAGAATAAAAATTGACTCCAAAAAATCCAAGCATAATTTTAGTTAGACCTCAACTTCCAGAAAATATTGGAATGGTTGCTCGTGTAATGCACAATTTTGGTATAAAAGATCTAATTGTTGTTTCGCCAAGAGATAACTGGTTAAACAATAAATCAATAAATGCAGCAAAAAAAGCAACGAAAATTATTGAGAATATTAAAGTATTTGATGATTTAGAAATTGCACTCTCTAACTTTACTTATGTTGTGGCCACGACTAATAGAAAAAGATATTTAGAAAAAAATTCTACTAACAATTTTAAATTTATTAAAAGAAAAATTATTGTTAATAAAAAAACAGCAATACTTTTTGGTCCTGAAAATTCAGGACTTTCAAATGAAGATTTGAGATTATCTGATATAATTTTTACTATTGAAACAAGTAGTAAAAGTAATTCATTAAACCTTTCTCACGCAGTTACCATTTTATGTCATAAATTATTTGAATTGAATAATTTTAAAAATACAAATTCGACTACCGTTGAAAAAAATAATATTAGTAAACGCCAATTATCTAAATTCTTAAATTATATATTTGAAAATCTTGAAAATAAGAATTTTTTTACACCAAGAGAAAAAAAGGAAAGTATGAAGAATAATATTTACAGTATTTTTACAAAAATTCCTCTCACAAAGAAAGAATTGCAAACTTTATGGGGAATTACTAAAAAACTTAACAAATAAGCCAAAAATTGAGCATATTAAATTTGACATAGTACTTTAAATCACTATATAGCCCTCATAATAATGACAAAAAGACATAACGCTAAATACAAAATTGATAGAAGGCTAGGTGTTAACTTGTGGGGTAGACCTAAAAGCCCCTTTAATAGAAGAAACTCAAAGCCTGGTCAGCATGGCGTTCAAGGTCAAAGAAAAAAACTTTCAGACTATGGTAATCAGTTATTTGCTAAGCAAAAACTTAAATTTTATTACGGTGATTTAACTGAAAGACAATTTAGAAATATTTTTAAAAAAGCCTCTAATATTAAAGGTGATACAAGTCAGATTTTAATTGAACTTTTAGAAAGAAGATTAGATGCTACAGTTTATAGAATGAAATTTGTACCTACAATTTTTTCTGCAAGACAGTTAGTTAATCATGGTCATGTTAAGGTTAATGGTAAAAGAGTTAATATTCCATCATATAGTGTAAGTGACGGGGATGAAATCTCAATAAGAGATAAAAGTAAAGAAATTAACATAATTGTAGAATCAGTTAGTTCTCAAGAAAGAGAAATTCCAGAATACCTAGAAGTTGATGTAAAAGAGTTAAAAGGTCGTTTTTTAAGAGCACCTCTAATTCATGATGTTCCTTATCCTGTAACTATGGAACCTAATTTAGTTATTGAGTATTATTCAAGATAATTTCTTTTTTATAACTATCATAAATATAAATTATTATTCCTATCCAAATAATTATAAATGATATTAACTTAATTTGTAAAATTTCTTCATTAAGAATAAATACTGAAGTTATAAAATGAAATGTTGGTGCTAAGTAAAATAAAACTCCAGCAAGACCTAATTGAATAAATTTCAAACCCAAATTAAAAAAAAATAATGGAAAAATTGTTACAGCTCCTGTTAGAATTAAAAATAATGATGTCTTCAAATCAATACTAAAAATACTATTTTCATTTTGCCAAAATAAATAAGCTAAATACGGGATAGATATTAAAGATATTATGAAAGTTTCATAAAGTAAACCAATTGAAGGATTAACATTAACTTGTTTTCTTAATAATCCATATATTGCCCATGAGGTTCCAATCCAAATTATTAGGAATGGAAATTGATTCAGGTTAATAAATAAGAATAATATACCTAAGAACATAAAACATACAGATGCAAATTTAGGCTTAGTTATTTTTTCATTTAAAAAAAAATAACCTAAAATAATACTGATCATTGGAGTAATAAAGTAACCCATTGATGCATCCTGAACTCTTTCTTGCCCTACAGAATAAATAAAACCTGCCCAGTTACCTGCAATAAGAAAAGCTGTAATTGTTAAAATAAAAATTCTTTTTCTAGATTTAAATATTTCAATAAAATCACTTAAGTTTGAAACTAAAATTAATAATAAAAATAGAAAAATAAACGACCAGAAACCTCTATGAGCTACAACTTCAATAGTCTCAACGTGATTTAATTCATTAAAAAAAAGGGGTTGTGGAAGCCCCCAAAAAATTGATGCAATACAAGAAAATATTACACCTTTTGAAAAACTATTATTTAACAATCTATGAAGGGTTTACGTCTATTCCATTTGTGTTTAATAATTCTAACAATTCGCCACTTTCAAACATTTCAGTTATAATGTCACAACCACCTATAAATTCTTTCTTAACATAAAGTTGTGGTATGGTTGGCCAATTAGAATATGTTTTAATACCTTCTCTCATTTCGTCACTCTCTAACACATTCACACTTCCAAATTTAACACCTACTTTATTTAATATTTCAACTACTCTTGCAGAAAATCCACACATAGGAAATACAGGGGTGCCCTTCATGAAAAGCATTACATCATTTGAGTTAATTTCATTTTCTATATTTTGAGATACATGGTCGTTATTATTCATTATTACTCCGATACAGTTTTTAGCTTAAGTGCGTGCAAATCACTACCCATTTTACCATTAAAAGAATCATAAACCATCTTATGTTGTTGAACTCTTGTTTTTCCAGAAAAGGATTTTGACGTCACTGTAGCACTGTAATGATCACCGTCTCCTTTAAGATCTTCAATTTCAACAGTTGCATCTGGTATAGCTTCTTTAATAAATTGTTCAATTTGTTCAACAGTCATTGGCATACCTATAAAATAGTTCAGATATTAAAAAAAATAAAGACTATTTAATTTTATTTTTAAAAATCCAATCTATTTTCTTTAGATCGTTATCATCTTTAATGATTTTTTCGATTTCTTTTGAATTTAATTTTTTGTTTAATTCTTTATTTTTTTGTAAAACTTGAGAAAAATTCTTATTATTATTCCATGTTTCCATGGCACTTTCTTGAACAATTTTATAGGCTTGTTGTCTTTTCAATCCTTTTTCAATTAGTTTTAACATAATATTGTGAGTTCTATGTAAACCCCCAAGCATATTCAAATTTTTCAACATATTTTTTGGATAGACTTTTAAATTCTTTATAATGCCATTTAAACGACTCAGTGCAAAATCAGTTGCAATTGTAATATCTGGAGTCGTAATTCTTTCAACACTAGAATGACTAATATCTCTCTCGTGCCAAAGTACGACATTTTCTAGTGAAGGTATTACACCACTTCTAATATAACGTGAGATACCTGTTAAGTTCTCACTTAATACTGGATTACGTTTGTGAGGCATTGCAGAAGAACCCTTTTGCTTAGAAGAAAAACTTTCTTCAACTTCTAACACCTCTGTTTTTTGTAAATTTCGAATTTCCACAGCAAACCTCTCAATAGAAGATGCTAAAATTCCTAGTACTGAGAAAAAATACGCATGCCTATCTCTTGGAATTACTTGAGTTGATACATCTTCAGAATTTAGTTTAAGTTTTTTTGCTACATAATCTTGAACTCGTGGGTCTATAGAATTAAATGTTCCAACAGGTCCAGAAATAGCACAAACAGATATTTCGTTGATCGCTTGATCAAGCCTTTCTAAATTTCTTTTAAACTCAAAATAAAAGGAAGATAATTTTAATCCAAAAGTAATAGGTTCAGCATGTATACCATGACTCCTTCCAATCATTAATGTGTCTTTATATTTTTTAGATTTGATTTTTAAACTTTGAATACATTCTACTAAGCTTTTTCTTATTATTTCAGAGGTTTGCTTTAGTTGTACAGAAAATGAAGTATCAATAATATCACTTGATGTTACACCAAAATGAAAATATTTTGATGAGTCGCCAATATATTTGCTTACATTATTAATATAAGCAACAACATCATGTTTTGTTTCTTTTTCAATTTTTTCTATTTCTTTAATATTAAATTTTGCTTTATTTCTTATTTCTTTTGCTGCTTTTTTTGGAATAACGCCGAGACTTGCTTGTTTTTCTGCAATCAAACACTCAATCTCTGTCCAAATTGTAAATTTATTTTCTAATGACCAAATCTTTTCAATTTTAGGCCTATTGTATCTAGGTATCATTTTTTCTACTTATACATCCTTTATTGGAAAAGCTGTATTATTTTTAGATAATGTAAATATTTCATTTCCTTCTTCTGTTATTCCAATTGTATGCTCGAATTGAGCAGATAAAGATTTATCTTTTGTTACAGCTGTCCATCCATCATTTAGTATTTTTGTTTGCCATCCACCTAAATTTATCATTGGCTCAATTGTTAAAAACATTCCAGGCTCTAACATTGGTCCTTCACCTGGTTCTCCAAAGTGTAAAACACTGGGTGGTGTATGAAATTCTTTTCCAATTCCATGACCACAAAAATCTCTTACTACAGAATAACCTTTTCCTTCTGCAAGTTTCTGAATTTTATTTCCAATATCGCCAATATGCTTACCAGGTTTCGCTTCACTAATACCAATTAATAAAGATTCATAAGTTGTTTTTAAAAATTCATAATTTTTTTTATTTGTCTTGCCCGCAATAAACATTCTTGAACTATCACCATGCCAACCATTTAGAATAACTGTTACATCTACATTTACTATATCACCCTCAGATAGAATTTTTCTTTCAGAAGGAATTCCATGACAAACAACATGATTTACAGATGTACAAACTGATTTTGGGAAACCTTTATAATTTAAAGGAGCTGGTATTGCTTTGTTTTGAATAATTTGATCATGACATATGTCATTTATTTCTTGAGTACTTATTCCTGGAACAATCTTTTCACTTAAAGAGTCTAGAACATCAGCAGCTAAAGAACCAGCCTCCCTCATGCCCTCAAAATCTTTTTTCGTATGTATTGGGATATTGTTGTTTCTCATTTAAAAAATAATTACTTATGATTAATAAATAATATATAGAAAATATCAATTAATCATATGAGTTCTTTTACTGCAGGAGTTATCGTTATTGGTGATGAAATACTTTCTGGTAGAACCCAAGATACCAACTCAAATTATATTGCAAAAAAATTATTAGAAGCTGGTATTAAGTTAGAAGAAGTCATTGTTATCCAGGATGATAAAAAAATAATAATAGAAAACGTTCTAAAATATAGCTCAAAATATTCTTATGTTTTTACTACTGGAGGAATTGGGCCAACTCATGATGATATAACTTCAGAAAGTATATCTGAAGCCTTTAATTTACAATATGAAACAAATAAAATGGCTTTTGAGATTCTTGAAAATTATTATCCAAAAGGTGAATTTAATGAAAGCAGGCAAAGAATGGCCAAAATGCCATTTGGCTCAGAGCTTATTTTAAATCCAATAACCGCTGCACCAGGATTTATTGTAAAAAATATTTATGTTTTACCTGGTGTGCCAGAAATAATGCAAGTTATGTTCGAGGAATTAATGAAAAAAATTAAAAAAGGTAAGCCAAAACTTGTTACAACAATTAATACTAATTTATACGAAAGTAAAATTGCAAAAAATTTAAAAAATATTCAAAACAATTATACAAATGCTTCAATCGGTAGTTACCCCTATTTTAATCTTGCAGCTAAAACAGGTGGTGTTAACATAGTTGTTTCATCATGGGAGATGACATCTATTCAACCAATAGTTGATGATATAACTATGATGATTGAATTAAATGGTGGAAAAAGTTCTATAGTTTGATATTAGTCCAGAAATAGGCCTCGTGGTGGAATGGTAGACACAAAGGACTTAAAATCCTTGCCCTTTTGGGAGTGCCGGTTCAAGTCCGGCCGAGGCTACCAATCATTAAATTATGTTTGCTTTTATTACTATTGGAACAAATAATTTAAAAAAATCATCTGCATTTTATACTAAAATTTTAAAACCTCTAAAAATTAAAAAAGTATTATCTCATCATCGTTATTTTGGTTATGCTAAAAAAGAAACACCTAAAAAAATAGAATTATACTTGATTAGACCTCATAACAAAAAAAAAGCAACCATAGGAAATGGTACAATGATTACTTTTAAAGCTAATTCTAAAAAAACTGTTAATGAATTTTATAAAATTGGAATTAGTCTTGGAGCAAAAGATGAAGGAATGCCTGGCCCCAGACATGGTAAAGATTATTATGCATATTTAAGGGATTTAGATGGTAACAAGATTTGTATTTTTAAAAAAATTTGATCTTAATAATTAAATTGCTCATTCAAAATTTTATCTTCAATAGAGTGCTTACTATCGAATAATACAGTGCATTTATTTTCATCTGAAGAAACAATATTCACTTTACTAATATCTCTAAATTCAACATTGTCTGCTGTTACGCTAGATGAGCGTTCATCATTATTTAGTACTTCAAAATCAATTTTACTAATTTCAGATAACAGAGCACCTCTCCATCTCCTTGGTCTAAAGGCACTAATTGGAGTTAATGCAAGTATATTTGAGTCTAAAGGTAGAATGCTACCATGTGCGGATAGATTATAAGCTGTACTTCCAGCTGATGTAGATAACAAAACGCCATCACATATCAATTCTTCCATTTTTACTTTCTCATTTATTTTGATTTTAATTTTTGATGCCAAATGAGTCTGCCTCATAAGAGAAACTTCATTATATGCATATGCCTCAAAGATTTCATTATTAACACTTTTTGCAGTCATTTTTAATGGTTTAAAAGTAGATTTTTTAGCATTGATAATCATGTCATTTAAATTTTCATTACTAAGATTATTCATTAAAAACCCAATTGAACCAAAGTTTATTCCAAAAAATGGTTTGTTTAGTTTATTAAAATTATGAAGTGATTTTAAAAGTAATCCGTCGCCTCCAATTGGAATAATGTAGTCGGCATCTTCCACAGAGTTTTGTCCAAATAATTCTGTTAGTTTTTTTTCTGTATTTTTTGCCTCAGGATTGTTTGATGATAAAAAATGAAATTTCATTATCCACCTGTTACATTCATATGTCTTTTCATATATTTATTAATTTTTTCTCCAATCATAAAATCATGTTGTTTTGGTTTAATTTTAAGAGCAAACTTAATTTTTTCTTTTATATAATCATCACTATAATCTTTTCTCATTATTTCTCTAAAATCAACAAAGTCATTCTGACCAAGGCACATGAAAAGTTTACCAGTGCTAGATATTCTTACTCTATTGCAAGAGGCACAAAAATTATTTGTTAAAGGACTTATAAACCCAATTTTATTAGAAACTAAATCACTAGTATAAAATCTTGCTGGACCTCCAGTACTATAATCAATTTTAGAAAATTTATATATTTTGTCTAGTTTTGAAAAAGTATCAGATAATGAGATAAACTGATATTCTCTTGATATATCTGTTTCTTCCATTGGCATTACTTCGATAAATGTAAGATCAATTTTTTTATTACTAGTCCAATTTATTAATTCTTCAATTTCATTTTCATTAAAATCTTTAATTACTACAGTATTAATTTTAATTTTTATGTTGTTATCAAGTGCTTCATTAATTCCATCAAAGACTTTTTCAATATTTCCAAATCTTGTTATTTTATTATATTTTTCAGGATTAATTGTATCTAGAGAAACATTAATTCTATTAATACCATTTAGCTTCAGAAGTTTGGCATATTTTTTTAATAATGTACCATTTGTTGTCACTGTTATTTCCTTTAGATTTGTTTTTTCTTTTTTGGTATTAAGTTTTTCAATTAATTTTATAATATCATTTCTTACCAAAGGCTCACCCCCAGTTAATCTAATTTTTTCAACTCCGAGTTCTATAAAGTTGTCACATAATCTTTCAATTTCTTCTAAAGTGAGTATGTCTTTTCGTGGGAGAAATTGCATTTTTTCTTTCATACAATAAACACATCTCAGATCACATCTATCTGTAACAGATACTCTTAGATAATTTACTTTTCTTAAATACTGATCAATTAGTTGCATTTATATTAATTATTTTTAATTCAACTTCTCTAGGGTTAATAGTTTTTTTTCCAACATTTTCAAAATTAATTGTAACGATATTATTAATACATGATTGTACTTGGCCAATTCCCCATTCTTTTTCTTTGCTGACATTTACAACAAAAGTACCTGGTGTAAGATCACCTATATAAAAATCTGACATTTAAAAAAAATTAACTAATTCTTTTTTCTGCTTTTTCATGCATTTCTTGAGCTTCTAAACTCAACGTTGCAACTGGTCTTGCTTCTAATCTTTTAATACTAATTGGATCACCTGTTTCATCACAATACCCATAAGATCCATCTTCAATTCTTTGAAGGGCCGCATCAATTTTATTAATTAATTTTCTTTCTCTATCTCTTGTTCGAAGTTCGAAAGATCTATCTATTTCTTCAGACGCTCTATCAGTTATATCTGGTTTTGCTTCATTCTCATTTTGAAGATTATTTAAAGTTTGAGATGACTCCTTGAGTAAATCTTGTTTCCAACTTACTAATTTTTGCCTAAAATATTCTTTCATTTTGGCATTCATGAATTTTTCTTTCTGAGTTGGTTTATAATTTTTAGGTAATTTTGTCATAATTTTAAAACGCTGCTGATTTATCAAATGATTTTATTTATTCAAGCAATATTGAAATTTTATTAATTATAAATAATTCATAATTTTCAATAATTTAATTATATTTTTATAAAAGAACAAAAATAGAACTTTTAAAAATAGAACAAAACGTGTACAAGTAAACATGATTTGCAAGAATCTTAATAAAAACATAGGAAATTAATGGAGAAATGTAATGTCTCAAGCTAAATTAAAAGTAGTAAATAACGAAAATTCAATGGATAAAGAAAACAGAAGTAAATCTCTAGAAGCTGCTGTCAGCCTAATAGAGAAAAATTATGGAAAAGGCTCAATAATGAAATTGGGCTCTAAAACAAACGTAGATATTGAAGCAATATCTACTGGTTCATTAGGGCTTGATATTGCCCTTGGTATTGGCGGAGTTCCAAAGGGGAGAATTATTGAAATTTATGGACCTGAAAGTTCTGGTAAAACTACTTTAGCTACTCATATTGTTGCTGAGTCACAAAAACAAGGCGGTAATTGCGCATTTATAGATGCAGAGCATGCTCTAGATCCAGCATATGCAAAAAAATTAGGTGTAAATTTAGAAGAATTATTAATTTCCCAGCCTGATACAGGTGAGCAGGGTTTAGAAATTGCTGATTCTTTAATTAAATCTGGGGGTATTGATGTGCTAATTATTGACTCAGTTGCGGCACTTGTCCCAAGAGCTGAACTAGAAGGCGATATGGGAGATTCATTACCTGGTTTACAAGCTAGATTGATGAGTCAGGCTTTAAGAAAACTCACAAGCTCTATCGCTCAATCAAACACTCTAGTTGTATTCATAAATCAACTTAGAATGAAAATTGGCGTTATGTTTGGTAGTCCTGAGACAACTACAGGCGGTAATGCTTTAAAGTTTTATTCTTCTGTAAGAATGGATATTAGAAGAATTGGAGCAATTAAAGATAAAGATGAAATCATTGGAAATCAAACTAGAGTAAAAATAGTTAAAAATAAAGTTGCACCTCCATTCAAAGTTGTTGAATTTGATATAATGTACGGAGAGGGTATATCTAAATTAGGTGAATTAGTTGATTTAGGTGTCAAAGCAGAAATTATTGATAAATCTGGATCATGGTTTGCTTACAAAAATACTAAAATAGGACAAGGTAGAGAAAACGTTAAAAACTTTCTTAACGACAATCCAACTATAGCTAAAGAAATTGAAAATCAAATTCTACAAAATGCTGGAATAGTTGAAAAAGCTATGATGGAAGGAAAAGTAGAGAATAAAGAAAAAGAAAAAGAAGCTAAAGAAGCTGAAGAAATAAAAGAATAGTAAATATTATTTTTGTTTGGCGCCTATTTCAAAATAGGCGCTTTTTTATTTAGACAATAGAGTTTTCAAGTTATAATACCTTTTCATGAATTCAAATCAGATTAGGTCAATATTTCTCAATTATTTTAAAAAAAATGGACATGAGGTTATTCATTCTAGCTCTTTAGTGCCAGATAATGATCCTACTCTAATGTTTGCTAACTCTGGAATGGTACAATTTAAAAATATTTTTACAGGTAAAGAAATAAGAGAATATAATAGAGCAACTACTGCTCAGAAATGTGTAAGAGCAGGCGGAAAACACAATGATTTAGAAAATGTAGGATACACCACAAGACACCATACTTTTTTTGAAATGTTAGGAAATTTCTCTTTTGGAGATTATTTTAAAGAGTTGGCCATAGAACTAGCATGGAATCTAATTACTAAAGAATACGCAATAAATAAAGATAGACTATTAGTAACTGTTTATTCTGATGATCAGGAAGCTTTTGATTTATGGAAAAAAATAGCTGGATTGTCTGAAAATAAAATTATTAAAATAAGTACTTCAGATAATTTTTGGTCAATGGGTGAAACTGGTCCTTGCGGTCCATGTTCTGAAATATTTTATGATCATGGTGATAAATACGAAGGAGGCCCTCCAGGTTCTCCAAACGAAGATGGTGATAGATTTATAGAAATATGGAATTTAGTATTTATGCAATATGAGCAAATATCTAAATCTGAGAGAATAAATCTACCAAAACCATCCATTGATACTGGAATGGGATTAGAGAGAATGACAGCTCTTCTAGATGGTTCTAATGATAATTATTCAACAGATTTATTTCAACCAATTATAAATGAATCAACAAAACTATGTGGTGATGAAAGTTCAATAACAAATCCTAGTCACAGAGTAATTGCAGATCACTTAAAATCATCCTCTTTTTTAATTGCCGATGGAGTAATGCCTTCAAATGAAGGTAGAGGATACGTCTTACGAAGAATAATGAGAAGGGGAATGCGACACGCTCATTCTTTAGGTAATAAAGAGCCTATATTTCATAAGCTATTTCCTATTTTTTTAGATGGAATTAAAAATTCATATCCTGAATTAGATAGAGCAAAAGATCTGATCACTAATACATTAATGAATGAAGAAACTAAATTCAAGGAAACTGTTGAAAAAGGAATTAAAATTTTAGATGAGGAAATTTCTAACTCAACAAATATATTTAATGGAGAAGTAGCATTTAAATTATACGACACCTATGGATTTCCCTTAGATTTAACACAAGATTATTTGAAAAGTAAAAATATTGAAGTCGATATAAAAACATTTGAACAAAAAATGTTAGATCAAAAGGAAAGAGCAAGACAAAGTTGGAAAGGTACAGGAGACATCGAGGATGAACGCATTTGGTTTGAAATAACTTCTAAAATAGATCCAACAGAATTTTTAGGATATTCTGATATGGAAGCTGATTGTAAAATAATTTCAATCATATCTGAAAGTAAGCCAGTAGATAAAATTAAAAAAGATCAAGAAGCAATTATAATATTAAATCAAACACCTTTTTATGGAGAAAGTGGTGGTCAGGTGGGAGATCATGGTTTTTTTGAAAATGATAGCTTTAAGTTTGAAGTTATGAATACTACAAAAATATTTGGAAACTATTTTCTTCACATAGGTAAAGTAATTAGTGGTGAATGTAAAATTGAAGATACTATTAAAGCAAGAATTAATACATTGAATAGAGATTTTATTAAATATAATCATTCTTCAACTCATTTATTACATGCTGCTCTTAGAAAAATACTGGGCAAGCATGTCACGCAGAAGGGCTCACTTGTAAATTCAGAAAAACTTAGATTTGATTTTAGTCACAATAATCCAATTGAAAAAGATCAACTCATGAATATTGAAGAAATTGTAAATGATCAAATTCAAAAAAATGGAATTGTTGAAATTAAATTTGTGGATCAAAAAAAAGCTATTGAAGAAGGTGCGATGGCATTGTTTGGAGAAAAATATAGCGATGAAGTAAGAGTAGTAACAATGGGTCAAGAAAATCAATCATTCTTTTCAAAAGAATTATGCGGAGGAACTCATGTAGTTAAATTAGGGGAAATAAGTAAATTTAAAATAACTAATCAATCTAGTGTTGCGTCTGGAATAAGAAGAATAGAGGCTGTATCTAATGTTGCAGTGGATAAATATATTAAAGAAATAGATAGAAATTTATTAGAAAAAAATAAAAACCAAGATAATCAAATTGAAGATTTAAAGAATAAAATTAAAAAGATTAATGCTGATTATAATTTTAAAAATCAATCTGAAGACAAAGGTTTGTTAATTAAAGAATTAATTCAGATACACGAAAAATTAAAACAAAATATGTCTATATCAAAAAATATTGATAATATTGTTGTAAAAAAAATCAAAGAATTAAATTTCATATACTTGATTGCTGAAGACTACCCTAATAAATCTTTGAAAACATTTATTGATGAGCAAAAAAAACAATATAACAAAAATAGTGTTTCGTTAATAATTTCAAATAATAATAAAAAACTATCTATAGTGCTAGGAGTTACTGAAGATATTACAGACCTTTTTGATGCTTCAAAAGAAATAAAAGAAATTTCGATTATTCTAGGTGGCAAGGGTGGGGGTGGTAGAAAAGATCTTGCTCAAGGAGGAGGATCAGATGTTAGTCAAATTAATGAAAGTATAAAATACGTAGAAGATAAATTAAACTCTATTAGTTAATTTGAAAATTGTTTTTTATTGCGCTTAAAAAATCTTGAGTGTTTAACCATTTATGATCTTTGTTGATTAATATTGCTAGATCTTTTGTCATTTCACCACTTTCTACAGTTTTGATACACGTTTCTTCTAATTTTTTAGCAAAATTAATTAATTCATTATTACCATCAAATTCTCCTCTAAAACTTAAACCTCTTGTCCAAGCAAAGATTGATGCAATAGGATTAGTTGAAGTTTCTATACCTTTCTGATGATTTCTATAATGTCTTGTAACAGTTCCATGTGCAGCCTCAGCTTCTACTGTTTTACCATCTGGGGTCATTAACACACTTGTCATTAAACCTAGTGATCCAAATCCTTGAGCTACAGAATCTGATTGAACATCTCCATCATAATTTTTACAAGCCCATATAAAATTACCTTCCCATTTTAATGCTGAGGCCACCATATCATCGATTAATCTGTGTTCATAAACTATATCTTTTTCTTTAAACTTATTTTTAAATTCTGTATCAAATACATCCTGAAATAAATCTTTAAATCTTCCATCATAGATTTTTAAAATAGTATTTTTAGTAGAAAGGTAAACTGGCCAACCAAGGTTAAGTCCATAATTAAAACAAGCTCTAGCAAAGTCTTTAATTGAATTATCTAAATTATACATTGATAGGGCCACACCAGGTTTTTCAAATTCATATACATCTTTTGTAAATCCTTCAGATCCATCTTTAGGTTCAAAAACCATTTTAAGAGTTCCTGGTTTATTAATTAATGTGTCAGTCGCTCTATATTGATCACCAAAGGCATGTCTAGCAACTACAATTGGATGATTCCAGTTTGTAATTATTCTTGGAACATTTTTGCATATAATTGGCTGTCTAAATATTGTTCCTCCCAGTATATTTCTTATTGTTCCATTGGGAGAACGCCACATTTCTTTTAATTTGAATTCCTCTACTCGATTTTCATCAGGAGTAATTGTTGCACATTTTATTCCTACACCATATTTTTTCACTGCCTCGGCAGCATCTATTGTGATTTGATCATTTGTCTCATCTCTTTTAATCACCCCAAGATCAAAATATTTGATATCTATATCAATATATGGCAAAATTAATTGTTCTTTGATGTACTCCCAGATGATTCTGGTCATTTCATCTCCATCCATTTCAACTACAGGGTTTTTAACTTTTATTTTTGCCATTTAATTAATATATTTTTTAATTGATCAACCGTATCTATAATGTGAAAACTGTTTTGTAAATTTTTATTTGAAAAATTTTCATCTTCAAAAAATTTAAATTGCTGAAATAGATTATCCCAGAAATTATTTTTATTAAAAAATATTATTGGCTTATTATGAATCCCCATTACTTTCCAAGATACAACTTCTACTATTTCTTCTAAAGTACCTGTTCCTCCTGGTAATGCTAAATACGCATCACCTAACTCAAATAGTAATTTTTTTCTTTCAGACATATTATCCACTATTTTTAATTCATCTATATTTTCAAAAATTATTTCTCTCTCAGATAAAAAATTTGGAATAACTCCAGTAACTATATTTTTATATTTTTTTGCTGTCTTAGCAACCACACCCATAATACCAACTTTTGCCCCACCGTAGACAATATTTATTTTCAATGATGATATTAATTTGCTAATTTCTTCTGCATCTTGATAATATTTATTACTTAATTTATCTGAAGATGAGCAATAGACAGTAATAGATTTAATCGTCATATATTTAAATGTTTATTAGAAAAAATTTAACTAGAAATTTTCTTCTTATACCAATTCTTAATGTTTTCTCTAAACATTAATGCTGATGGTGTTACAACTAATGTAAGAAATGTAGCAAAAAGTAGCCCAAATACTATAGCTGTTGATAATTGAACCCACCACTGGGTATCTGGCGAACCTCTGGTTATTTCTCTAGATATGAAGTCAACATTTGTCATTGTAACCATTGGTAATAATCCTAGTACTGTTGTAGTTGTTGTAAGTAAAACTGGTCTAAGTCTCTGGGCTCCTGTTTTGATAATGGCTTCTCTTATACTAGATGTTTTAGTCTTTAAAAAATCAAATGTATCAATCAATATAATATTATTATTTACAACTATTCCAGCAAGAGCAATTACTCCAACTCCTGACATAACAATACCAAATGGCTGTGCTGTTACCATTAATCCTATAAAAACACCGGCTGTGGACATTACTACTGCAAAAAGAATTAAGAATGCACTATAAAAGCTATTAAACTGCAATAGAAGTATCATTAGCATTAAAAATAAAGCTACACCAAAAGCTCCTGTTAAAAATTCTTGAGCTTCTTTTTGGTCTTCATTTTCGCCAATAAGTTCAGCCCTTACTTTGTTGTCCAATTCATAACGAGGTAAATCTATTGTTCTTCCTCTCCAAGACGGAGCAGTATCTGAAATTCCTAATACGTACTCAAGTTCTTTTACTTTTCCGTCAGGATAAGTTCCAGGCTCTACATCTGCCTGAATATTTATAGCATTTTTTGAATCTACTCTAATTATATTTCCTGTTCTGCTATTTGGAACAATTTCTACAAAATTGGATATTGGAACTAAACCATTTGAAGTAGTTACTCTTAAGTTATCAATTCTATCCAATGTTCTTCCTTCGTTTGGATAGCGAAGATAAAGTGGTATACTTTCATTACTATCATCAGGTCTATATTCACCAAGTTTAAGACCGTTTGTTGCAAGTTTAATTACATTACCAATTGATGTAATGTTAGCTCCAAACTTAGAAGCTTGTTTTCTATCTACATTAATTTCCCATTCTATCCCAGGTGCTGGTAAATTATCTTCTACATTCATTAACTTTGGATAACTATCCATAAATTTTTTAAGCTTAATTCCTTCAGCAATTAAAAGTTGTTTATTATCACTGGTTAATTTAATGTTAATTGGTTTACCTTCACCAGGACCACCTTGTTGTTCTCTTGACTCTACTTTAATACCATTGATGCTTTTTGTGGCTTCCAAAATTTCTGCAAGAATTACTTTTGATTTTCTTCTTTTATCCCAATCTGTATATTCCAAACTTATTGATCCAATAAAGTCTTCTGATGCCTCTGATTGTTCACTTACATTTCCACTTAAAGAATAAATATTTTTAAATTCTTGTCTTTCCGATTGAAGCTTTAAAATAATATTCTCAACTCTTGATACATAATCTTTTTTCTCTTCAACTGAGAGATTACCTCTTGCAAAGACTACAATTTTTGCAAGATCTGGTTCAACATCTGGGAAAAATTCTACACCTTCTCCAACTTTAGTATAGGTGAAGTTTACAGCAACTAATATTACTAAAGCACTAATCATCACCTTTAAAGGATGAAATAATAAGAAGTTTAATACTTTTGCATAAAATCCAACAAAACCAGTTACGTTTAAAACAGGTTCATTTGATTCTGAAGATAAAATTTTTGCATTTTTAGAAACTAATTTATCTGTAGAATTTACATTTTCTGAAATTTTATAAACTCTTGGTATAATTCTTATAAATACAAATATAAATAAAGCGAAGCTCAGTAAATATTTTCCAATTGTTATAAATAAACTATAACTTTCAAGATTTAATAATCCAAATCCATAAGATAATAGATTGTAAAAAATTAATGATATTAGTAATGGTACAATAAATTGGAGAAGTATTCTTGAAACAGTATTTAAAATAGATCCTAAAACTGGGACAAACAGTAATGCCATAAACAAAGAAGATATAAGAACACATATAAGTGTAATTGGTAAATATTTCATAAATTCACCAGCTATACCAGGCCAGAATATTAAAGGTAAAAAGGCCGCTAGGGTAGTTGCAGTCGATGATATAATTGGTAGTGACATTTTTTTTGATGCGTTTGCGAAAGCATCTTTTACACCAAGACCTTCTTTCATTTTTCTATCTGCATATTCAACAACAACAATTGCTCCATCGACTAATAGTCCTACAGATAAAATTAGAGCAAATAATACTACTATATTAATAGTAAAGCCCATTACAGACAGAGCTAATAAACCTGATAAAAACGATCCTGGAATAGATACACCAACTAATAAACCAGATCTAACACCTAATGCTCCTAAAATAATAATTAAAACAAGGATTATAGCTGCTATGACGTTATTTTGCAGACTATTTAACATAGTTTTAATTCCTTTTGATTGATCATTTCCAAAAGAGATTTCAACATTTTCAGGAAAACTTTTAGCAGTAATTGCAGTTATTCTTTTTACTTCTTCAATAGTATTTATAATATTTTCACCAATTCTTTTGGAAACATCAATAGTTATTGAATTAGATCCATTTACATTTGCATAAGATTGCCTATCTTCGAATGTTCTTTTAACTTCAGCTATATCTCTGAAAGTAATAACTGAGTCTCCGTTAGTTTTAACAGGAGTATTTAATACATCTTCAATAGTTTCGTATAAACCTGGAACTTTAATATCAAAACTTCCGTCACCAGTGTCTTGACCACCAGCAGATACCATTTTATTATTTTCTCTAACAATATTAATAAGACTCTCAAGATTGATACCATAGCTATCAACTGCAGTTGGATTAATTAATATGTCAACCTGTTCATTTCTTTTACCGCCTATTTTAGCTTCTAAAACACTAGGAATTGTTTCAATATCATCTTGCAAAATGTCAGCTAAATCCTGAAGAGTTCTATTAGGCACATCTCCACTTAAAGAAATGGATAAGATAGGAAATGTACTTATGTTAACTTCGTTAACTGTTGGTTCATCTGCTTCACTAGGTAAATCACCCTTAGCTCTATCAACTTTATCCCTAATATCAACCATAGCTTGATCAGAATCAAATCCAGCATCAAATTCTAATAAAACATTACCTCCACCTGAATAAGCTGTTGATCTTACTTCTCTTACTCCTTCAACAGTTTTAACTTCGTCTTCAATTGGTTTAACTAAAAGCCTTTCAGAGTCTTGTGCAGAAATACCATTTTGACTTAGTGAAATATAAACTATTGGTATGCTTACATCAGGAGATGATTCTTTGGGCATTGTGATGTAAGTAGATGCACCTGAAAAAATAATAAAAATAAGTATTCCCATGAAAACTCGGGAATGGCTTATTGCATAGTCTATAATATTAATTTTCATTTAGATTAGTTTATTGTTTCACCAATACTTATATATTCTTGTCCACTTACAATTAAATTGACTGTCTCGGGTAATCCAGAAACCCACATGCCATCTATTGTATCCTTGATTGTTTTGGTTGGATAGAAAGTAACTTTATTATCATTATCTACAGCTTTAACACCTACAGTCCCATCGTCTAATAAAGTTAATATAGATGGTGGTATTTTGTGAGCTTTAAGTTCTGAGCCTTTGATAACAATTTTAGTTGTTATGCCGCTTTTATAAGAGAGATCTTTGTTATCAGCTTCAATAGTAATTTCGAATGTTCTAGTACTAGTTTCAGCTGATGGAGAAATAAAAGAAATTATTCCATTTTTTTTAATACCATTACTATCTTCGATTAAAGCTTTAGTACCAACACTTACTTTATTTACATCAAATTCAGATAAATATCCTTCAATCTTGATAGGGTCTAAATCAATTATAGTAAATAGGGGAGTGCCTATTGAGATGAATTCAGTTTGCTCAACCATTTTTTCTGAAATAATTCCATCAAATGGCGCCTTGATAGTAGTTTTTTCTATATCGAGTTTTATGTTCTTTAAAATTGATTTTACATTTGAAATTTGAGCCTCAAGGTTTGCTAATGTAGATTCAAATTTTATTTTAATATCTTCTCTATCCGCTTGAGCATTGGCAAGATTAAAAGATGCTAAACTTAATTTTGATTTTGAACTTAAACCTTTATCAATAAGTTGTTTTGCAGATGCATATTCAATTTCATACAATTCAATTCTTTCAACATTTTGTCTAAGTAGATTATCTCTGTTTTTTTCATTTAAAATTAGTTCTTTATTGAGTCTTTCTAAATCTTTTTTTGCACTAGAAAGCTTTTCATTTCTATCCTCTAGTGAGATTGTAATCATTTCAGCATTTTGAGATACTCTATCTCCTCTTGCGAATTCTATATTATCTATGTTGCCAGATGTTTCAGATTTAACATCAATTTTTTTATTATGAATAGTTTGACCTTGTAATTCAATAGATTGATCAATTAAACTGGAAGTAAATACCTTTGTTTCAACAGAAAATGTAAATTCTTCATTATCATTATTTTCTGTATCTCCAGAATAAGAAGTTTCTGTTTCAGTGCTAGTTTCTGTATCTTCGTCTTGCGCAACAACATTATTTGTAAATTGACCAGAACCAATCCATCCAACAACAGCGGCAAGTATTATAAAGGCTATAAATATTGATCTTTTCATTAAATATCGTACATGTCATATATATTAAAGTTACTAAAAAACAATTTTTTGTTAACTTTATTATCTTTTATGAAATCAAAAAACTGGGTTAATAGACAAAAAAATGATCAGTTTGTAAAGAAAGCTAAACAGTTAGGGTATATAAATCGAGCTGCGTTTAAACTAGAAGAGATTGAGCAAAAATATAAAATAATTGAGCACTCTAGAGAAATACTAGAGCTTGGATCTTCTCCAGGAGGTTGGACTCAAGTCATCTTAAATTACAATTCAAAAACTAATATAACCTGTTTTGATTTATTAGATATGAAAATTAATAATCAAAGTATAGCTTTCTATAGAGAGGATTTTTTAAAATATAATTTTACTAATTTAAAAAATAAATTTGATTTGGTTTTATCAGATGTAGCTCCTAATACAACTGGTCATCAATCAACAGATCATCTCAGGATATGTCAATTAATATATGAGGTTATAGACAGATTAGAAATAATATTAAAAAAACAAGGATCATTTATATTCAAAATTTGGAAGGGAGAGGAAGAAAAGGAAATTATAAAGATGCTTAAAAAAATTTTTGATAAAGTTGAGTATTTTAAGCCAAAATCATCAAGACAAGAATCAAGTGAAATATTTATAATATCAAGAGGATTTAGATTGCATGAAGAGTAAATTAGAAACTATTTTAATTGTAGATTATGGATCACAATATACACAATTAATTGCAAGAAGAATCAGAGAGTTAGAAGTCTTCTGTCTTGTCTATCCTTTTAATAAAATTACAAAAAAAATTTTAAATGAAATCAAACCATCGGCATTTATATTATCTGGAGGACCTAGATCAGTACTAGACAAAAATGCTCCTAAATTAAATCAAGAAATTTTAAAAATGAAAAAACCAGTTTTAGCAATTTGCTATGGAATGCAATTAGTAACAAAAAATTTGAAAGGTGTAGTAAAACGTTCCACGCATAGAGAGTATGGTCACACTATTATAAATATTAAAAGAAAATCACTTTTATTTAAAGGAATTAAGAAACAAAAAATCAAAGTATGGATGTCTCATGGAGATAATATCAATAAAATACCAAAACTTTTTTCAATAACTTCTTTATCAAATAATAAAATTATTTCATCTATTGAAAATTATAAAAATAAAATTTATTGCCTTCAATTTCATCCTGAGGTCTATCATACAGATTTTGGCTTAAAAATAATTAATAATTTTGTTTTCAATATTGTAACTATAAAAAATAAATTCAAAATTCAAAAATTTATTGAAAATAAAGTATCAGAATTAAAAAATGAAATTAAGAATAAAAAAATAATTTGTGGTTTATCTGGAGGTGTAGATTCCACAGTTACTGCATATTTATTAAGCAAAGCCGTTAACAAAAATCTCTATTGTATTTTTGTTGATCACGGTCTTCTAAGAAAAAATGAAGCTAACGAAGTGTCAAAAATATTTTCCAAAAAATTTGGCAAAAACTTTACTAAAATTAATGCTTCTAATATTTTTTTAAAAAATTTAAAAAATGTTTCTGATCCTGAGAAAAAAAGAAAAATTATTGGCAAAACATTTATAGAAGTTTTTGATAAAGCAGCTAAAAAAATAACAAATGTAGATTATTTGGGGCAGGGGACTCTTTATCCTGATATTATAGAAAGTATTCCATTTTTTGGAGGTCCAACAGCTAAAATAAAAAGTCACCATAATGTTGGGGGCTTACCTAAAAAAATGAAATTAAAAATTGTGGAGCCATTAAGAGAATTATTTAAAGATGAGGTAAGAAATGTTGGAAAGCAATTAAAAATAGATAAACATTTACTTTTAAGACATCCTTTCCCAGGTCCAGGTTTAGCAATCCGAATACCTGGGGTAATTGATAAAAAAAAGATCTTAATTCTTCAAGAGGCAGATCATATTTTTATTGAGTATCTAAAAGAGAAAAATCTTTATAATAAAATTTGGCAAGCTTTTGTTGTTCTTTTACCAGTAAAATCAGTAGGTGTTATGGGTGATGAAAGAACATACAATTACTCTATTTCACTTAGAGCTATTACTTCAGTGGATGGAATGACAGCGGATTTTTATATGTTTTCAAATAATCAACTTAAAGAAATATCCTCTCGAATAATTAATAATGTTAAAGGCATTAACAGAGTATTATATGACTTTACTTCTAAACCTCCTGGAACAATAGAATGGGAGTAATAGTTAATCCAAAATTTTAAATATTTTTCTGTTCAGTGAAGATAATAGTTGATCTAAATTTTCATATTTTTTATTTTGATTTTTAGATTTTAAATTATAAAAAATTTTTCTTTTTTTTCTCTCAAGTGATTTGTTTAGTACACATTCTGGAGCTGCTAGACTATGTTTAAATATATAAAAAAACGCATTATTTTTATTAAAATCAATAGCATAGTCCTTCCATTCTCCATTAGAAACTCCTTTAGAATAAAGATTTAAGATTTTGGTGAGTTCATCTTTAGAAAAGTAGAGATTGTGATTGTTAGTTGAAGCACTAGATGTTACTAAGCCCATAAATTAAGAATATAACAAAATTTTATGCCTGTAAATGCTCCAAATGATAATTTAGATGTATTAGCGCCATCATTTAATCTTAAAAATATAGATAATAAGATGGTCTCTTTAGATAAAGCAAAAGGATTAAATGGTACAGTTATTGTTTTCATTTGTAATCATTGCCCATATGTCAAAGCAATTGCAAGTAGATTAAAAAAAGATGCTGATGAGCTTCTAGAGCACTCAATAAATACAATTGCAATTATGTCTAATGACGTAATTAACTATCCCGATGATTCATTTGATAATATGAAAATTTTCTCTGATAAATATAAATTTAATTTTCCATATCTTTATGATGAAACACAAGAAGTGGCAAAAAATTATAATGCTGTTTGTACTCCAGATTTTTTCGGCTTTGATAAAGATCTTAAATTAAAATATAGAGGCAGAATAGACTCAGGTGTTATGAATGCAAATCAAAATTCAAATATTGAAAGAGATCTTTTTAATGCAATGATTAAAATCAAAAATGAGGGAGTAGGCCCAACTAATCAAATGAATAGTATTGGTTGTTCAATAAAGTGGAAATAGTATGAGTGAGGAGAATAAAAATAATAGTTTATTAAAAAAAATACAAAATTTTATTTTCAAAAACTACATACAATTAATAATTTCATTAGTAATTTTGCTAATTATATTTATTGGTTTCCAAACATATAATTATTTTAAAATTCAAGATATTAAAAAATCTAGTATAAGTTTTTTTGACATTATCAAAAATGATCAAAATGATTTAAGTAATCTAGAAAACTTAATTGATGATAATAATATTTTTTCTATTTTATCAAAATTAAAATTAATTCAGAAAAATAATGAAAATAAAAACTTTAGTTACTCTAACGAATTGTTTAAAGAATTGATTTCTTCATCAAAATTAGACGATCTATATAAATCTTCTATTGCCGCAAATGCTTCATATACAATGATCAATGCATCTTATGAAGAGAATACTAATAATTATTTAAATGATATATCAAGTTATATAAACAATATTAGCGATAAGTTGGATGGTTATTTTTCAATAAAAAAAGAATTAGAATATTTATTAATTATTACAGAAATTGATTTAAATAAATCTGAGTATAAAAATAGTGCAAAAGCATTGGATAAATATAATGAAATATTTAATTCAAGTTTAGTTTCTGACTCTATAAAAGAAAGAATAAAAAAGATTCATGAGTTTCAGCTTTATAAGTAAAATATCGCTATATTTATTTTTCATATTTATAATTTCATGTCAGAATAATATTTCATCATTAATAAATAAGGAAAATATAAATTCTGTTGACTACAACTATCAATTAGAAACAGAAGAATTTTTAGATTTTAGTTTATATGAAGATTATCAAGAGAATGTATTTGATAATTATACATATAAAGCATCTGACTATAATTTTTTAGATAAAGATCTAGCTGTTTTAAAAATTAATAACTACGAAGAAAAATACAACAATAATGAACCAATAAATGTTATATACCTTGATGAAAGTATTTACTCTATCAATAAAGATGGAGAGCTTCTAAAGTTTGATTTAAATAATGGAAAATTAATTGAAAGAATTAACATTAATTTAGATCAAGTAAAAAAAGTACCGGTATCTTTTTCTCTTTACAAAAACGATTTTATTATTGCATTTATATCAGGTGAAGTAGTTAGAATTAATAAACTAGGACAGGTTATTTGGTTATTTAAAAATCAAAATTTATTGAATACTCCAGTCAAAATTTTAGATGAAAATCTAATGATATTATATCCAGAAAAAATAATTTTTTTATCAATTTTAAACGGAGATATAATTTATGAGAAAACTTTTAAATCTAGCAATATAATTCAATCATCTGGAGGTAAGATTGCAAATTACTTTAATATTGTTTTCTTTATACTCCCCAATAGTGAATTTAATTCTTTGGACACATATTTAATGGAGGAACATAATTCAAATTTTGACAATATTGAACTTAATACTTCACTTAATAATCTAAAGGATCAAATACATATTTATAAAAATTTCTTAGTCTACTTTGATGACGGAAATATTATTCATACTTACGATATAAATAAAAATAATTTTATATTAGTAGATTTTAGAATAAATAATTCATCTTCAGCTATATTATTGAATAATACTCTAATTTCTAAAAATGAAAATTTTCTTGAATTTTTTAATATTCAGAATGGAAATTTATTTTCAAGAATTGATACTAACAAAATACTAAATAAAAAATCAAAAATTATAAATTCTTTTGTTTTAAATAAAAATATACATATATTTACAGAAAATGGTGAAATAATTATCTTAGATCAAAATCTTGAAATTCAAGAAACGGTTTATCTTAAAATTAAGAATATTAATAAAGTTTATAATTATCAAAATAAAATTTTTATAAGTACTGCAAAAGGTATTACTTACATTTATTAAAATGAATATATTAATTTTAGGCATGCCAAATGTAGGCAAAACTTCACTTTATAATTTAATTACAAATAAAAATAATAATATAATTCATGATACTATTGGTACAACAAGAGATTGGCATGTATCACCTCTTAAATCAAATATTAATATTAATGTGTATGATACACCCGGAATAATTAATCAAAAAAGTTTAGTAACAAAGAGTGTTAGTAACATAATAAGGAAAGTAGATATTTTTGTTTATGTTATTGACTATAAAGATGAGAATTACTTTATAGATAAAGAATTGATCAATGAATTAAGAAAATTTAATAAGGAAATAATAGTTATTATCAATAAAGATGACAATTTTAGACAAGATAAAAAAATTGACAGCTTTGGTATAAAGAATATTTTTTTTATCTCATGTTCACATAATATAGGCATTGATGTCTTTTTAGACTTTTTATCAAAATATGATGCTAAAGATAATAAGTTAATAAAATACGATTTTTCATTAGGTTTATTTGGTAAAACAAATGTAGGGAAAAGTACTCTTTTAAATAAATTAGTAGGATTTGAGAGATCAATTGTTAGTAATCAACCAAAAACTACAACTGATATTGTTTCTGCTTCATATAAGTTTAAAGGTAATACCTATTCAATTAAAGACACTGCAGGTTTAATAAAAAAAAATAAAATTGATAAAAATAGTCTTGATTTTTATGTCACCAAAAAAACTTTATCGATTATCAATGAAATTAATTTAAATCTTTTCCTTATTGATATTGAGCAAGGCTTTGATACTCAATCCAAAAAAATATTTAATTTAATATATCAAAAATCTAATATTATATTATTTATAATTAATAAAACTGATTTAGTAAAAAAAAATAAAAAGAAGATAATTAATGAATTAATTAAGGATATTAATTATGAATTTTCTCAATCAAAAAATATAATTATTATTCCAATTTCAACATTAAATAAAAAAGATATTTTATTTTTAAAAAATAAGATTCGTGAACTTATTTTAGAATTAAATAAAAATGTATCAACATCGCAAATAAATAAATGGTTAAATCATGTTGTTGCAAATAATTCCCACCCTAGAATAAATGGAAAAGAAGTGAAATTCAAATATGTCACTCAGGTTTCAAAAAATCCTTTAACAATAAAAATTTTCTCAAACTTTTCTAAAGAAATATCTAATTCATATAAAAGATATTTGCTAAATAATTTTTATAATTACTTTAAAATTAAAAGTAGAAATTTAAAAATTTTATTTTCTAAATCTAAGAATCCTTATGATTTGTAATTATTGATCTGTATTCATATAACCATCAATAATAATATTATTATATTCAGAAATTTGATTGAGAATATTTGAATTTTCTACAAAAAATAAATGAAAATTTTTCAATATTTCAACATCATTATTATCAGTCAAATACAATACACTACTAAAAATTATATATGAAAATAGAATGCCATATAAAGTTCCAAAAAATTTATCAAATATTACTCCTAAAATTTGTTTATCTAAGTCACTATTTAAAAATTTTCTTATTCTTTTTAATAAAAATAAACTAATTAAAAAAATTATTGGTATTGAAATAATTATACTTATAATGCTAACAAATTGTTCAAATCTTTGTAAAAAATTAATATTTAAGAGTTGTTCATTTAAAAAATTTGAAAGATATTGATAACTATATATGGTTACAAATACAGAACCAACCCATGTTAATAGCCCTAATATAGAATTAATAAATCCTTTCCAGAAACTAAAAATAATAATTACTGCAGTTAAAATTAATACTACATAATCAAAAAATATTAATTCAAAGTTTAAAAAAGTCATTTTTGATATTTCAATATTGATGGTAAAGTAATTAGTACTCCTATCATAGCAAATATCATTGCTAAACTTGTAAAAAGACCAAAATAAACTGTAGGAATAAAGTTTGATAGACAAAGAGTAAGGAAACCAGCAGTGATTGCAATTGATGTAATTAAAACTGCATTACCTACAGTTAAATGTGTTTTTTCAATCATTTCACTTTGATTTCTTCCTAACTTTAGATTTTCCTTGTAACGATAGATATAATGTATTGTATTATCAACGGCTATACCAATTGATATTGCTGCAATTGTAATTGTCATTATATCAAGTGGTATTTTAAGCAATCCAATTAAACCAAGAATAAAAGTTGAAGCAAAAATATTCGGAATTATTCCAATTATACTTAATTTTAAGGATCTAAATAATATTAAAAACATAATAAAAATAGCTAAAATTACAAAACCTAAAGATTTTATTTGTGAGCTAAATAAAGATTTTAACATGTTATTATATAATACTAATAGGCCGTTAACTTTAAATTCTTCCAAGTTATCGAATTCATTCAATAAAAAAGAATTAATTTCATTAATAAGATCATTTCTTTTAATATCTTTCGAATCTTTTACTCTTGTAGAAATTTTTATCATGTTGTTTTCAATATTTAGATATGGATCAATTAAATCAGTTTTATAATCATTAGGTATTTCATTATACAATACTGACAATTCAAACATTGATAAATTACTTTTGTTTATTTGATTTGCAGTATCTATAAGTGAATAAATTGAAGTAACTTTCCCAATTTCTATTCTACTTTCTAAATATTGATGAACAAATTTGATTGTTTCAATTTTTTCATTTGTGAACCAAATAGTATTTTCTTCTCCAAAAAGATCATCTGAAAAAAAATCATCTTCAATTTCTAAATCATCTTCTTCTTCAGCTTTTATTGTTGTATCAATTATTTGATCATCATTTTTGAATTTAAGAATAATGTCTAATGGTGTAGTTCCACCTAATTCATTATCTATAAGATACATACCTTTATAAATTTCTGTATTTTTTTTAAAATATTTTATAAATGAGTTTTCAACATTCAGATTGGTAATTCCATATAGAGATATGAAAAATATTAGAATGTTTAATCCAAGAATATATTTACTATGCTTATATGCAAAAGGATAAAAAGATTTTAAAAAACTTAAATTTAGAGAATAGCTTTTTTCCTCCTTTGAAAAGAAAGAAATAATTAGAGGTAAGATTACAAATGATGAAATTAAAACTATTAATAATGCTATTATCATTATAATTCCAAAATCTATTACAGGTTTAATGTCTGATATTACTAGCGATACAAAAGCAACAATTGTAGTTAGAAAGGTATAAAAACAAGGCCAAAACATCATTCTAAAATTTTCAATAATTTTTATATCCTTTTGTAAATAATTATTCATTATATGAACATTCATAGAAATAGATAAAACAAACATTAAGGATAAGAAGTTTGCTGAAACTGCTGTAATTTCAAAATTAATAAAACCAGCTAAACCTATTGACAAATAAACTGCACTAATTGAGGTAAATAAAATAGCAAATACCCATTTGACTCTTCTAAAAATTATGAAAAGAATTAAAATTATTATTAAAAGTACAATTAAACTGAATGTTAAAATATCATTTTTTACATAAGAAATAACATCGCTTGATATCATTTCTACCCCACCTAAATAGTATGTAAAATCTTTATTGCTATTACTAATAATGTTTCTTATTTTTTTAATTAATTCATTTCTCTCTTTGTCTATTTCTGTTTTTATGTTGTAATATTTTCCTTGAGATAAGTATAAATTTTTATTTTCTTTAAGATCAAGTGCTTTATTGTTTTCATTAAGGAAAATTACAATAGAAGTTATATTTTTATTCTCATTAATAATTTGATCACTATAGATAGGACTTTTTGCAAACTCATTTAAAACATCTTTAATTGCTAAGTTGGTATCAATTATAGTTTCATAATTATCATTTGCTAAATCTAAAAGGTTAGTGTTATTTAAAAGTAGAATAGGGGCTTTATTAATTGTAAAAACAGAATAAACTTCTGGTAAATCAGATAATTTTTTACTTATTTTTTCAATTTCTTCTATTAGGACTCTATCGATTTTAGAATTACTTTTTATTGCTATTACTAAGCTATTTTTTGTTGGAAACAAATCTTGGTAATATGAGAAATATTTAAAATCTTTATCACTTTGGGATACTAAACTATCTGAAGACGCATCAATTCTGAAATCTCTTATATAAAAACTAGTAAATATTAATGATGCAAAGAGAAAAAATAATAAAATGATTTGTAATTTTTTACTCATATTTTCTATAAACTCTTTTACCTATAGAGGTCATAATTTCATTAGGTATCGTTTTACATAATTTAGCAAATTTATCTATTTTATGCTCGTCATTTATAATGTCCAAATACATTCCTATATTCAAATCATGACTAGATTTTGAAATATCTACAGTAAATGAATCCATCGAAATTCTACCAATTATCTTGAATCTATTTTTTTTAAAATAAACATGCCCTTTATTGCTTAATGATCTAGGTATACCATCTTCATATCCAAGGCCTATAATGGCAACTTTGATTTTTGTTTTTGTTTTATAAGTTCTATTGTAACCAATATATTGGTTTTTTTTAATATATTTAATTTGTATAATTTTTCCTTTTAAACTAACTACATTTTTAATTCTTTTACCTAATTTTTTATTTTCAAAACCTCCATAAATACCTATTCCTGGTCTAATCATATCAAATAAATATGATTTATTTAAAACAGCCCCATGAGAATTAGCTAAACTAAAAATTATTTTATTATTATTAAATTTATTTTTTAATCTAGTAAAAATTCTCTTTTGTATAAAACTGTGATTATTATTATTTTCATCAGCGCTAGATAAGTGACTTATAATTAATTGTATATTTTTATTTTTAAAATCTATTTCATTTGTTTTCTCTATTGGAATTCCCAACCTATTTATTCCTGTATCGACATGAATAGCAAATTTTAATCCAGAATTTTTAATTCTAATATATTCTTCTATACTATTAATAACTGGAATAAGGTTTGAATTAAAAAATCTTTTTAAATTGTAATCTTGTAATCCATTTAAAATAAAAATATTTATTAATTTGTTTTTGTTTTTTAATTTTAAACCTTCATCTAATGTAGCAACAAAAAAATGTTTACAGCTATTCTTTAATAAGAGATTAAATATTTTTATATCTCCTAATCCATATGCATTTGCTTTAATTGTTGGGGCAACAATTAAGTTTTTCTTTAATTTTTTGAAAAAATTATAATTATAAATTAAGTTATTTGTGTTTATTTTTAAGATACCACTTTCTTTAATCACTCAATAATATTATCATAATCTTTCGATGTTAAGTCACTGAATTTTGTATAATTTGCATCAAAATGCATTTTTATTGATCCAATTGGCCCATGTCTTTGTTTTGCTATAATTATTTCTGCTTTATTATAATTCTCATTAGTTAATTGTTGCCAACGTGAGACTCTTTCATTGTACTTAATATCATCCTCCTCTGATTTTCTAATTGGTTCTAATCTTTCTAAATAATAACTTTCTCTATAGATAAACATAACCACATCTGAGTCCTGCTCAATTGTACCGCTTTCTCTTAAATCAGATAGTTGTGGTCTTTTATCCTCTCTTTGTTCTACCTGACGTGAAAGTTGTGATAATGCAATTATTGGAATGTTTAATTCTTTTGCTATAGATTTTAAACCTCTTGTAATTTCTGAAATTTCCTGAACTCTACCATCGTTCCTATTACTTGAAGCTGCAGACATTAATTGTAAATAATCTATTATAATTAGATTAATATCATGAAGTCTTTTAAGCCTTCTTGCCCTTGCTCTTAGTGCTGGTATTGTTAGTACAGGATTGTCATCAATAATTAAATTTAAGTTTTCTAATTCTGAAGATGTTTTTGCTATTTTATTAAAATCATTTTTACTTAATTCAGCCTTCCTCATTTTATCTCCTGAAATTTTTGTTTGTTCTGCTAAAATTCTTGTGGCAAGTTGTTCAGAAGACATTTCTAAGGAAAAGAAAGCAACTTTACCACCATCTATTATCTTTTTGTTTTCAAATTCATCCTTTTCTTCTTGATATTTAATTGCACAATTAAAAGCTATATTAGTTCCTAATGCAGTTTTACCCATTGAAGGTCTACCAGCAATAATTATTAAATCTGATTTGTGTAGTCCTCCTAATTTATTGTCTAGGTCTTTAAAACCTGTTGGAACTCCAGCAATCTTCCCCTCTCTTTTATATGCCTCACTAATTATTTCTACAGCACCTTGCAGTGCATTGCCAAAATTTACAAATGATCTGTCTGTATTTCCACTTTGTGATAAATTATACAAATCATTTTCAGCGTTTTCTATAAGATTTTCTGATGATATATTTGTATTTGAATTAGTTTCTTGAATTAGATTATGTGCAACTCCAACTAAATTTCTTTTGACATATAAATCGTATATAATTTTCCCATAATTAAAAGTATTTTGTGTTGATGGTGTACTATCTTTTAGCTGATTTAAATAATTCACTTTGTTTAATTTATCATTATCATCAGGGAGATAATTATTTAAAGTTATTGGAGAAACTAGAATATTTTTATCCAATAAATTTTTTATTGTAGCAAAAATTATTCTATTTGTTTCATCTACAAAATGATTTTCATTAAGAAAGTCTGAAACTTTTTCATAATTTTTATTATCCCATAAAATACATCCAATAATTGCTAATTCAGCATCTATATTTGAAAAATTAGTTTCTTCTGTATTTTTTGGCTGATTTGAATTTATTAATTCAACTGACATTAATACTAATTAAACTATCTTAAAAAAATCAACAACCTTTTGAGATAAAAATTAGTTAATAAGATATTAATTGTGTGAATAAATTAATTTTTAATTACTGTAACAAGAAATTCTTCACTTATTCCTTCATATGGATTTACTTCAATTGTATGTTCACCTATCGATCTTATTGGATTTCTTAATAAAAGATCATCAGATTTTATTTTTACATCATTATTAGACATAAAATCTATTATTTCTTTTTTTGATATTGACCCATATAATTGATCTTTTTCATCTGCTTCTTTATTAAATATAATTTTAATATTTTTAATTTTTTCAATTAATTTTTGCGCATTAACTAATTTTGTTTCTTCATTTTTTTTAATCTCATCTTTAATCTTCTCATAATGTGCAGCATTCTTTTTATTATCTCTAAGTGCCATATTATTAGGAAATAAAAAATTTCTTGCGAAACCTGGTTTTACAGAAACTATTTCACCTACCTTACCTAGTTTTCTTATAGTAGTTGTTAAAATAACCTTCATGATAAGTATGATTTATTAGTATAAGACATTAAGGAAAGAAAACGAGCTCTTTTAATGGCTTTGGATAATTCTTTCTGTTTCTTTCTTGAAACACCCGTTATTCTACTTGGAATTATTTTGCCTTTTTCAGTTACGTATCTTGACAAAAGTCTAATGTCTTTATAATCAATAATAGGCGAACCTGGTTGACTAAAGGGGCAAAATTTTCTTTTGTTTTCAAAAGGAGAGTTTGATCTTTCCTCTCTTCTTGATTTTGATTTATTTTTTTTCATAATTAAGTTTTGTTGGTAATTCCTGATGATCTTCTACTTTAATAAATAAATATCGAAGTAAGTTTTCTGATTGATTAAGTTCTTTACTTAAATCTTTAACAATATTTCCTGAGGCTTCAATTTGGATGAAGTTATAAAAAGCTTTTTTAAATTTGTTTATGTTGTAACTTAAGTCCCTAAGCCCCCAGTCTTCTTCGTTTATGATTTTTGCTGATTGTGAGGTTAATTTTGATTTAAAGTTTTTAAGTTCAGTATTAAGTGTAGCTGTAGCTAAGTCAGGATTAAATATTAATACTACTTCAAATTTATTCATAAAACTCCACGGTTTATCTTATATTATTTAATATAAGAGAAGTTGATGTTGCATATATTAAATTTTTAAAATAAATCAAGTTTTTATGACATCTTTTGTTTTTCCTGGTCAAGGCAGTCAATCTTTAGGTATGGTAAAGGACTTTTATGACAATTTTGAACTTGCTAAGTTAATTTTTGAGGAAATTGAAGATTATACACAAATTAATATTAGAAAGATAATATTTGAAAATTATGAAAATAATCTAAATTTAACAAAATTTACTCAAATTTGTATCTTTGCTTCATCTTATATTATTTTTAAAATATTTATTAAAGAGAGGGGTTACTCAGTAAAAGATACAAATGTAATGATGGGTCATTCACTTGGAGAGTATACAGCATTAACATGTAGTAATAAATTAAGTTTAAAGGACTGCAGTATAATATTAAAAAAAAGAGGTGAGTTAATGAATGATGCAATCGACCCAAATATTACTGGTATGGCAGCCTTGATTGGAAAAGATGCTAAAGATGTAGAAAATATTATCGAAGAAAATCAATTAAATTTGGAAATAGCAAATGATAATTCACCAATGCAAATTGTTATATCAGGTATGACTGATGAAATTGAAAAAAGTAAAAATATTTTTTTAAAAAATAATATAAAAAAATTTGTAAAATTAAATGTCTCAGCAGCTTTTCATAGTAAATTTATGATTGAGGCTCAAAAAATTTTGAGTAAAAATATAGATAATCTAAATTTTATAGAAAATGACATACAAATAATATCAAATTATGATTCTAATATTTATAAAGATAGTGCTTCAATTAAATATAATTTACAAAATCAAATGGCAAATAGAGTCAACTGGACACAAAGTATAAAAAAACTTGAAGAAGTAGGTGAAAATATTATTATCGAAATAGGCCCTAATAAAGTTTTAAGTGGTTTAATTAACAGAATCTCAAAAAAATTTGATATTATCTCAATAGATAAAACTTCAGACTTAAAAAATGAATTCAAATAAAGTATTTATTACAGGTGCAACTGGAGGTATTGGTTCTTCAGTTTGTGAGAAATTTGTAAATGAAAATTTTACGTTAGTTTTAACTTCATCTTCTTCTGAAAAAATTGAAATTTTAAAAAATAAATATGGAAAAAATAATTTCTATTATAAAATTGATTTATCTGATAATGAAAATTTACAAAATTCTTTATTAGAAATTTCTAAAATCCATAAAGACATATCAGTCATCGTTAATAATGCGGGAATTACTAATGATAGTTTAATTTTTAGGATGAAAAATGATGATTGGTCATCTGTAATTCAAACTAACTTAAATTCTAATTATCAAATAATTAAAGCTCTTTTGCCTAATATGTTATCTAAAAAATACGGGAAGATAATTGGTATTTCTTCAATTGTTGGATCAACTGGGAATCCTGGACAAGCTAATTATGTTGCATCAAAATCCGGCATGGTTGGTTTATATAAATCGATTGCTCTTGAAGTTGCTAAAAGAAATATTAATGTAAATGTTGTATCACCTGGATTTATTTCTACTAAAATGACGGAAGCTCTTAATAGTGATCAAAAAGAAAGTTATCTCTCAAAGATTCCAATGTCAAGATTTGGTGAACCTGTAGATGTAGCAAATTTAGTATATTTTTTATCTACTGATATGTCATCATATATTACTGGGCAAAATTTTCACATCAATGGTGGAATGTTAATGGTTTAATTAGTTGACATACATTCATTTAATAATTTAAAAGCATTCTATAAGGAGTAAATATGAGTGAAATTCAAGATCAGGTAAAAAAAATTGTTGTAGATCATCTTGGAATTGATGAATCAAAAGTAATTCCTGAAGCTAAATTTATAGATGATTTGGGAGCAGACAGTTTAGATACTGTTGAATTAGTTATGGCATTTGAAGAAAAATTTGGCATCGAAATACCTGATGACGCTGCTGAAACTATTCAAACAGTTCAAAATGCAATAGATTATATTCAAAGTAAAAAGTAATAAATCTATTTAATGAGAAGAGTAGTTGTTACTGGTATTGGCTTACTTACATCAATAGGTAACAATAATACTATATCATGGAATAATCTAATTAAATGTAAATCTGGAATTAAAAAGATTAATCAGTTTGATGTATCAGATTTGCCTGCTAAAATTGCTGGTTATATAAATAATGACCCAGAGCAGGATTATTATTTTAATGAAAATAACATTTTAGAAAAACGAGATATAAAACGAAATGACAGATTTATTCAATATGGTCTTGTTGCTGCAGACATGGCTATTAATGATTCTGGTATACTAGACCTTACTGATGAAGAAAAACTTAATGTAGGTGTTTCCGTTGGCTCTGGTATTGGTGGGCTTGAAACTATCTACGAAGGATCATTAACAATTAATAATAAAGAAACAAAAAAACTATCTCCTTTTTTTATACCCTCTTCGCTAGTAAATCTTCTTTCAGGACAAATTTCAATAAAATATGGCTATAAAGGTCCCAACCACTCAGTTGTAACTGCTTGTGCAACTGGAGCACATTCAATCGGTGACTCAGGAGAAATGATTAAAAGAGGAGCAGCTGATATAATGATTGCTGGTGGAGCAGAAGCAGCTGTTTGTAAACTAGGAATAGCAGGATTTTGTGCTGCAAGAAGTCTTAGTACATCTTTTAATGAAAATCCTGATAGAGCATCTCGGCCTTGGGATAGAGATAGAGATGGTTTCGTTATGGGAGAAGGAGCAGGGATTTTAGTTCTTGAAGAAATGAATCATGCTAAAAAAAGAGGAGCTAAAATATATGCTGAGTTAATTGGTTATGGAATGTCAGGTGATGCACATCACATTACAGCCCCTGCTGAAGATGGAGATGGAGGATATAGAGCGATGAAGAGTGCTCTTAAAATGGCAAAAATTTCATCCGATAAAGTAAATTACATTAATGCACATGGTACTTCTACAATAAAAGGTGATGAAATAGAATTAAATGCTATATCAAAAATGTTTACTCATAAAATATTTGTTAGTTCAACTAAATCTTCAATAGGACATCTACTTGGAGCTGCTGGCAGTGTTGAATCTATATTTTCAATTATGTCATTAAATGAAAAAATATTGCCAGCAACATTAAATCTTGATAATCCAATTGAGACTACTAATATTAACTTAATACCAAATTCACCTATAGAACAAAAAATTTCATATGTATTAAGTAATTCATTTGGATTTGGAGGAACAAATACTGCATTATTATATAAGAATTTTTAGTATTGCATTAATATTTTTTTTAATTTTATTTTTATTTTATAATTATCATTTACTTAACAAAAATATAGAATTAGTAAAAAATGAATTTTCTATAAAAAAAGGCGAAAATATTGAAAATGTATTAATTGATAATGTACAAAATATTTCTTTTTTTGATAGATATCTAATCAAAATTTATGATCAAGTCTATTTCATAACTAGAAAAAAATTTATTCATTATGGAAATTTCAAAATTAATAATAATTCATCATTAATTGATTTTCTGGAAATTATTTATAATCCTAGTAATATTATTACTAAAATTATTATAGTTGAAGGTTGGTCTAAAAATCAGTTAGAAAATGAAATAAAAAAATATTTTGATAAATATTATTTAATTCCTTATGAAGACATTATTGCTGATACATATTATTATCAAAGTAGAGATTTTCAGTATTTCATAAAATATTTAAATAATAATAAAAAGAAATATTTTAGAAATTTTAAAAATCATGAAATTTTAAAAAATTTTACTGAAAATGAAATAATGATTATTGGCTCACTTATAGAAAAAGAAGGTTTGGACTATGAAGATAAAAAAAAGATATCATCTGTTATATTTAATAGATTAAATAAAAGTATGAAATTACAAATTGATGCTACAGTTTTATTTGCGATTACAAATGGACAATATAATTTAGAAAGAAATTTATTATTAAAAGATTTAAAGATTGATCATCCTTTTAATACCTACAAAATAAATGGACTTCCGCCTGAACCTATATCTTATGTTGGAAAAAAAACATTGGATATAATATTTGAAAACTATAAAACTGATTTTTTGTTTTATTTTTTTAATAAATCATTAAATAGACATGTATTTTCAAAAACTTTTGATGAGCATAAAAGAAAATTAAATGAATATAGGAATCAAAAATAAATTAATTATAATTTCCTCTCCTTCTGGGGCAGGAAAAACGACTCTTTGTAAATTATTAACAAAAAAAATGAAGAACATTGATCTTTCTATTTCATATACTTCGCGAAGTAAAAGATTAAATGAAATACACGGAAAAGATTATTATTTTGTTACAAAACAAAAATTTGAACAACTTAAAAATAAAAATTATTTTATTGAAACTGCTAAAAATTTTAATAATTTATATGGCTCTCCTTTTAAGAATATACGTAAATCAGAGAAAAATAATCATCATATATTATTTGATATAGATTGGAAAGGCGCAAGAAAAATAAGAAAAAAATATTTAAAAGAAAGCATATTAGATTTTTTTATTTTACCACCATCTAAAACTGAGCTTAAAAGAAGATTAATTAAAAGAGGTAGAGATAATAATAAAGAAATTGATTTGAGATTATCATATGCTATGCAAGAAATGCAGCATTACAATGAATATAAATTTGTATTAATTAATGATAATGTTAAAAATACAGTTAATGATATAAAAAGAATAATACAGTATAATGAATTTTTACTAAATCAAAAAAAAATACTCAAAAAAAAATTAAAAATTATTATAAATAAATAGTAAATCGTCTATTGATAATTCATTTACTCTTTTATTCATTATTTTACTTGGTACTTTTATTTGAATATTATTATTTATTTTTTTTCTAACATTTTTAAAGATAAGTTTTGAAAAATAAATTGCCTTCTCTAAATCATATATTTTTTTTTTAAATTTAAATTTAACTACAGATGAAGTTACTTTTGGTTTTGGCAAAAATACTTTTGGTGAAACATCGAAACAAATTTTATAATTTGAAACAATTCTTGTTAAAAATTTATATTTATTCATATTTTTTAAATTATAATTGAATTTAATAGCAACATCTTTTTGTATCATAAATATCATTTCTAAAATGTTTTTGTGAAATTTGAATAAATATAAAATAATTTTTGTGCTGATATTATACGGCAAATTAGAAATAATTATAATATCTTTAAAATAAATGAAGTTGTATTTTAAAATATCATTATGAATTATTATTATTTTGCTATTATTTTTATATTTATTATTTAAATATCTTACTAATGTATTATCTTTTTCTATTAAAAATATTTTTTTTGGATTTTTTTGCAATATTATGTCAGTAAGAATTCCATATCCAGGCCCTACTTCTAGTATTATTTTGTCTTTTATATTAGTATTATCTATAATTTTATTACAAATATTTTTATCAATTAAAAAATTCTGACTTAAAGATTTTTTAGCTTTTATCATTCATTATTCTATTAGTATGAATTTTAATAATTAAATTAAAGCAGTTTAAAAAAGATTTATTAGATATGTTATTTGTACCAATCAAATCATAACCCGTTCCATGATCAGGGGAAGTTCTAATAATATCTAAATTCCCCGTATAATTCACTCCAGTAAATTGACTGATAAATTTAAAGGGTATTAATGCTTGATCATGATACATAAACACGAAACAATCATATTTTTTAAAGTTTTTTTCAATTAGGATGCTATCAGCAGATATAGGACCATCAACATATATTTTTTTATTTCTTAGTTTTTTAATCGTTGGAGTTATATATTTTATTTCTTCTATACCAATTTCTCCATTTTCTCCAGAATGAGGGTTTAATCCAGATATTGCAACTTTTGGATTGTTAATATTAAAATCAACTTCTAAACATTTGTATAAAGAATATATTTTATTATATAAATATTTTGTATCAGATACATTTTTTGAAATTTTTTTTATTTCAATATGTGTAGTAATTGGGGATACTATTATTTTCTTATGATAAAGTATCATATTAGATATTTTTTTATTATTAATTTTCTGAAAAAACTCAGTCTGTCCTAAAAAATTCTTATCTAATTTTCTAACAAGATCTTTTCTTAATGGAAGTGTAATTATACCGATACATATTTTCTTTTTACAAAACTTATTAGCTAATTTTAATGACTCTATTGTATTTTCTATTGAAGACCCACATTTATATTTATAAATATTAAATTTATTTTTATGATAATTAAATTTATTATCAGAGTTTACTATATTAATTTTATTTTTTAAATTATATTTCTCTATAATTTTATTAATAAATTTTAAATCAGTAAATAAAATAAAATTTTTATTTTTGTTTTTCTTCCATGTATTTATTAATATATGAATTCCTATTCCTTTAGGATCTCCGATAGTTATTGCAACAATTTTAGGCATTAATAATTACTAAATTAAAAACCTTAGAGTATTTCTTGATAAAATCATTTTCTATTTTATCAATATAAAAATTAACTAAATTATTCATTTTAACATTATTAAGTATTTTTTTATCAAATTTAATATTGCATAAAACTACATATGTATCCTCATTATTACTTGTAAATTTAATATAATCATCAATACTCACTAGTTTTGCTTTCAAATCATTCCTTAAATCTAGAAATTTATATTCTTTACTGAATACATTAACACTATTTTTTATATTTTTTAAATTTTCACATTTTAATTTTTGACTATTAATTTCATTTTTTGATTTTACACTATACAATTGGACAATAATTCCATCAAAAGTTTGAAATTTTTTTTCAATAAACACTATTGATAATTTATTTTTGTTATCAACAATAAAGTTTTTCTTATTAGATATAATATTAAATTTTAATAACGGGTTGATTTTACTTAAATTATCAATTGCTTTTTCTTTAATAAAAAAATCAATATTATTTTCATTTAATAATGATAAAATATTTTCAAAATCAATATTTTCCATATCATTAATTTTATTTTTCAAGTTACTTGTTTTTGAAACTTCAAAATTTATATATTTTATTTTGTATTTGTAGAGGAGATCTATTTGATTATTTTCAAGATTTATTTCTTCAACTTTTTCATTAAGTAAATTCTCTAAAATATTTTTTCTTATTAGATCAATTTTGATATTAAATAGTATATTTTTCTTTTCTAATTCATATTTATATTTTTTATTATTTTTTTTGATGTTTTCATATATCTTATTAATCTCTTCATCAAAATTATTTTTATTTTTTAAATTTTTATAATATTCAAAAAAAAGTGATACAGATATTAAATCTTCGACAATTATTTCTTTAGTTAAATCTTCATTATTGCCTACAAAATCTAAATATTTAACCCTGTTTTCATAATCATATGATGTATAAGCATTTTTATCAATTCTAAATATAATTTTATTCTCTGTGCTTAAAATATTTTTAGTAATAGAGAAAAATATAATAAAAAAAAATAAAATTTTTAAAACTTTCATATTAATTTATTTGAAATTTATCATTGTTAATACTATAGCTCTCCCATTCGATATCTTGCTTATCATTTTCGGAAACTGCTAAATTTGTTGATTTATAACTTCCTATATTTTTAAATGAAAACATGAGAGTTAAAATATCTTGAGGTTTTAAATTATCTTCTTCATAAGATTTTCTATTAAAATCTAAATTTATACCAAAACATTCATCAAAGTAACTATAACCAATACTATATTCTGTATTTATTTCTTTTTTTAAATCATACAAGCCTTTAAGATTAATTTTTGAAAATTTAAGAAAATTTTTACTTTTTAATGAATAATTAAAAGTTTCTGTATCTTTAGTAATTATATTATTTACTTTTGAATTTTGATCTAGATATGACAAATTTATTTCTCCAAATCTCACATTTATTTTTGAATCAATGTTTTGCTTCTTTAAGAAGGATTCATTTACATCATATCTAAAATTATATGATAATTCATTTGTATTTAAATATTCAACTGATCCTATAAGATCACTTAAATTATCATCATTTCCCTGCTCACTATGAAAATTACTATTATTTGTAAATTCATATGATTGAGAAAGAGAAGTTTTAAAGTTTTGTGAATAAACATTTAAGCCATAAGTTATTCTTTTAGAATTATCCATTTTATCTGTTCCACTAAACCTATTTAATAAATAAACATTATCTATGCTAAAATCATTATTAGTAGAATCTTCATTAGATAATTTATTGCTATTGGAAATTCCAGGCGTTAAGGTTAAGTTTACTTTGGGATTAATAGTAAAATTTTTTAAATTATTTTTAAATTTAAAGGGTGTTTCGGTATTAATACTAAAAATTGGAAAAATTCTTATATAAGAACCTGTTTTGTAATTATCATCACTGATCATTTTAGTTTCAGTGTTGAAAACTTGATTGTATATTTCTGAACTAAAATTAATTTTAGATCTATTATAAATTATCTCTTTTTCAAGATTATACTTATGAGATATTTTTTGTTGTCTTTTGGCATGAACTAATGTGCTTTTTTCTCTAAAAATATTGTAAAATTCATAAGTTGAATTTGACTTATTTCCAAATTTATTAGAGTATCCAGAAAAATATTTTATTTTTGGTAAAACTGTCGGTACAATTTTATTATCTTCATTTTCTTGGTTGGTTTGATAAAAATTTAAACTTATTTTTAAATTATCATCAATTTTATTTAAATTATATCCTTCGAGATTAATATTTGTTGAAAGAGAATTTGTATAACTTAATTCATCATTTGGTTTTGTCTTTTGAATATAGTTTTTTGAAGTTTGTAAAGCAGAATCTATTTCTATTCTATAATTTTTATTCAAATTCTTATTATAACTGGTAATTAAACTAGCATCGTTTAACCATTTATTATTATTTTCATTCTCAAAGTTTGAGTCAAATGTTAAATCTGTTTTAAAATTTCCCCCAGAAATAATCTGATTGTAATCAAAAATAAATCTTTGAGAGTCATCAACACCACCACCATAATTAATGATAGGTGTAAATAAAAGTTCTTTATCAATTGCTATATTAAAGTAATAAGGGAATGAAGTTGATTGAGAAGTTTTGGTGTCAAAAAAATTTAATGATACTGATGGTAGTAAAAAACCAGATTTTCTATCTTTTCTTAATGGAGAAGGAGTCACCATGTATGGAAGATAAAAAACAGGTGTATTTAATACTCTCATTTTTGAATGTTTTTGATGCAAAAAAAGATTTTTATTATCATGAAGTATTTTTTCGCTTTCTAATTGCCAAGTTGGGCATATGAAGTTAGCTATTTTTATCCTTGAATTACATGGTGTATAAACACTTTTAGAAATTATATCTATATCACCATCTCTTTTAATCTTTTTGCCAATTATTCTTGAACCATCACTTAATCTTATTTTAGGGTTTTCAAATTCTGCATAATTTAAGTTCTTTAGGAAAAAACCATTCTCACCTTCAAAATAATTATTTTTCTCATCTTTATATATAAACTCTAAGGGTAATATAATTTTCTCTTCTAATTTATTAAAAATTATTAATTCTGAAATTATTAATTTATTTTTTTGAAATATTTTTGCATTTCCCTTTGCTATTATATTTTCATTTTCATCATAAGAAATTGAATTTGCATAAATTAATATTTCTTTAGCGTTATTAAAATTTGGAAAACTTACAAATATTACAATAAATAAAAATCTTACAAGAAATAAATTAATAAATTTAATCATTTTCAATTTTTATTACTTGATATAAACCTATAAAAAAAGGAATTAATAGTATAAATAAGTAGGAGAGAAAAAAATTTAAAGATAAAGATATTGTTAACCTAGTAATAATTTCTTTTAGTAAAAATATAATAAAACCTACTGAAATAGATAAAAACAAAACTTTAAAAAAATTTTCATTTCTCTGAAATTTACTAGTAAATCCTAAAATTACAAATCCAATTACTACAATAAATATTGGTTTTAATATTTCAGATAAATAGTACAAACCAATTTCTGGTGAATATAAATTAAATTTTGATAATGTTTTTGAGTGATTTATATATTGATAAAAAGGTATTAATTTATATTTCAAAATCGAATTAATAATATTATCTTTATTAAAATTTAAATTTAAATTGTAATTATTGAAAATTATATATTCTTCTTTTTTAAAATCATAGAAATTTACAGAATTTAATTCAAATAAATTATCTTTTAATTTTCCCTCTTCTGCATAAATAAATTTATTTGAATCATCGCTAATCAATAATATTTTAATGTTTTGTGCATTCATATTTTGTAAATTTATATTCTTAATATTTATGAAACTAGAATTTTGACTATCGATTTCATTTTTAATCCACATTTCATTATCAGTTAATTTTATTGAATATAAACTATTATCTTTGTTATTTAATGTATTGTCATATTGAGCTTCCATGAGAACTGCTAATGGATTAATTAAAAATAAAAATAATAATCCCAGAATAAAAATTGCTACAGAAATAGGTAAAAATATATCAAATATTGAGTAGCCAAGATTTCTCATTGAAACAAATTCATTATTACTAATTAAATTTCTAATTAGAAAAGCAACACTTATGATTGTCACAAATGGTATAATTTCATTTAATATTGCAGGATATTTTAAAATTGACAGATATAAAAAATTTATTATTGTCTTGTTATCTTCTGATAAAACTCTTGATAACTCAAGTAAATTTATAAAAATAATAAAAATTGAAATTATAAAAAAATTTATAATCAAATATTTATTTGTCAATATAAATAAGTATTTATTAATTCTATTCATATCTATTAATTATTTGATTAAATAAAAATGAAACACAAATCAAA